>DATFGA010000358.1:0-13711 GCA_035249775.1 Nocardioidaceae bacterium
CGCCTCCATTAGGCTCGGCGCCATGTTCCCGACCCTGCGTGACGTGACCGCGTGGATGGACCAGACCTACCACCCCTCCTGGGCCGACAGCTGGGACACGGTCGGCCTGGTGTGCGGCGACCCGGAGCAGCCGGTGCGCAAGGTCCTGCTCGCGGTCGACCCCGCACCGGCCGTGGTCGAGGAGGCCGTCTCCTGGGGCGCCGACCTGCTCGTCGTACACCATCCGCTGCTGCTGAAGCCGGTCAGCTCCGTGGCCGCGACCTCGCCGAAGGGTCGCGCCGTGCACACCCTGATCGGTGCCGGCTGCGCTCTGTTCACCGCACACACCAACGCCGACGCCCCCACCGCCGGGGTCAGCGAGTCCCTCGCGATCGCCCTCGGGCTGCGTGACCTTGCGCCGATCGTGCCGGACGCCGGGCCCGGCCTGGACAAGCTGGTCACCTTCGTCCCGCACGAGCACGCGGAACCGCTGCGGCAGGCGATCACCGCCGCGGGCGCCGGCTCGATCGGCGACTACGACAGCTGCACGTTCACCACCGCCGGCGAGGGGCGGTTCCGGCCGTTGGACGGTGCCACCCCGGTGATCGGGCAGGTCGGCGAGGTCGAGGTGGTCGCCGAGTCCCGGATCGAGGCGGTCTTCCCCCGGGAACGCCGCCGCCAGGTCATCGAGGCGATGCGGTCGGCCCATCCCTACGAGGAGCCGGCGTACGACGTACTCGAGCTCGCCGACCTGCCGGCGACCGGTGGGTCCGCCCGCGGGGACGGCCGGATCGGCGTGCTGGCCGAGCCCACCCCGTTGCGGGCGTTCGCGGAGCGCGTCGAACGGGCGCTGCCGGAGACCGCCCACGGGGTCAGGGTGGCCGGTGACCCGGGCCGGATGGTGCACACCGTCGCGGTCACCGGAGGAGCCGGGGACTTCCTGCTCGACACCGTGCTGGGCACCGCCGCGGACGTGTACGTCACCTCGGACCTGCGCCACCACCGGGCCGCGGAGTTCCTCGAGCACGCGGGCCCGGCGCTGGTCGACGTCGCGCACTGGGCCGCGGAGTGGACGTGGCTGCCGGTGCTGGAGCGGAGATTGGCCGAGGGCCTCGACCGGGAAGGGGATACGGTGGACCTCCGAGTGAGCACGATCTGCACGGACCCGTGGAGCTTCCGGGTCTGAGCCGCCACCGAAACCTGAGGAGCCTCCACTGAAAGCCGACCCCTTCGCCCAGCTCAAGCTGCTGGACGTCCAGGAGCTGGACGCCCGGCTCGACCTGCTCCGGCACCAGCTCGCGACGATGCCGGAGACAGCCGAGCTGGACGCGCTCAGCCGGAAGCGCACGGAGGTCGCGGACCAGGCGCGCGACGTGCAGATCCGGGTCGACGACCTGACCCGGGAGCAGAAGAAGGCCGATGCCGACGTCGAGCAGGTCAAGACCCGCCGCAAGCGCGACCAGGACCGGATCGACCAGGGCCTGGTCAGCAACCCCAAGGACCTCGAGCGGATGCAGCACGAGCTGGTCTCGCTCGAGCGCCGGATCTCCAGCCTCGAGGACACCGAGCTCGAGGTGATGGAGCAGCTGGAGTCCGCGCAGTCCGAGCTCGGCTCGCTGCAGGAGCAGCTCGCCGGCATCGAGGAGTCGCTGGCGGCGACCAAGGAGCGGCGTGACGAGAAGGCCGGGACCGTCAACGACGAGCTGGTCAAGGTCAGCGACGAGCGCAAGCAGACCGCTTCCGGGATGCCCGAGGACCTGATGGCGCTCTACACCAAGCTGCGCGAGCAGAAGGGCGGGGTCGGTGCGGCGGCGCTGCGGGCCCGCCGCTGCGGCGGCTGCCGGCTCGAGCTGAACGCGGCGGACCTCGCGGTGATCGCCAAGGCACCCTCGGACGAGGTGCTGCGCTGCGAGGAGTGCAACCGGATCCTTGTCCGGACCTCGGAGTCCGGCCTCTGATGGCTGGCGGTCACAGGTCGGTCCTCATCGAGGCCGACGGAGGTTCGCGCGGCAACCCGGGCGAGGCGGCGTACGGCGCGGTGCTCAAGGACGCGGAGACCGGGGAGCTGATCGCCGAGCGCGCCGAGCACATCGGGGTCGCCACCAACAACGTGGCGGAGTACCGCGGCCTGATCGCCGGCCTCGAGCTCTACAACGAGCACACGCCGGACGCCGAGCTCGAGGTCCGGATGGACTCCAAGCTGGTCGTCGAGCAGATGTCGGGCAACTGGAAGATCAAGCACCCCGACATGAAGCCACTCGCGATGGCCGCGCACCGGCTCGCCCCGTTCGGCACCACGTTCACGTGGATCCCCCGGGAGCAGAACAAGCACGCCGACCGGATCCTCAACGTGGCGCTGGACACCGCCACCGGTCGGCCGGCGAAGAAGACCCGGGAGAGCCAGGTGCCGGCCACCGGGGCCCGCTCGGGCGCCGCGTCCGCCGAGGAACCGGGCCGATCGACGGGCAACAAGCTGGTCGGTTGGAGCAAGGACCTCGGCACGCCCACCACGCTGATCCTGGTCCGCCACGGCGAGACGGCCCACACCACCGAGAAGCGGTTCAGCGGCAGCGGCGGCGCCGACCCCGGCCTCAACAGCGACGGGGAGGCCCAGGTGCGTGCCGTCGCCGACTGGCTCGCCCCGCTGGCCGAGGAGGTCGATGCCCTGGTCAGCTCGCCGCTGCGGCGTACCCGGGAGACCGCCGAGATCATCGCCGCCCGCCTGGACAAGCAGGTCGAGGTCGAGGACGGGCTGGCGGAGGCGGCCTTCGGCACCTGGGACGGGCTGACCTTCCGCGAGGTGCAGCAGAAGTACCCCGACGACCTCGATGCGTGGCTCGGCTCGGTGGACATCGCGCCGGGTGGCGGTGAGTCGTTCACGGAGATCGACACCCGCGTACGGCGTACCCGGGACCGCCTGCTCTCGAGGTATCCGGGCAAGACCGTCCTCGCGGTCACCCATGTCACGCCGATCAAGCTGATGGTGCGGATGGCCCTCGGTGCACCGCTCGAGGCGGTCTACCGGATGGAGCTCGCGCCGGCGTCGGTGACGGTGATCTCGTGGTTCGAGGACGGCAGCGCCTCGATGCGGATGTTCAACGCCCGCCCGATGGAGTCCGCTTTCATAGGAAGGTGAGCATGCCCAACTCGAACACGTCCCGCGCCACAGTGGTCGCCGCCGTCGTGGCGGTGGCCGTGGTGATCCTCGGCGTGGTCCTGTTCCAGGTCCTCGGCGACGACGGTGGTGAGGGCGACGGCGCACCGGTGGCCACCGCGCCCGAGTCGACCGCGCCGGAGTCGACGCCGACGTCGCCCGAGGCGAGCCCCTCCGAGCCGGCCCAAGACTCGCCGGCGCCGGGGGAGTGCACCTCGCCGCCGCCGCTGCCGTCGTCCGTGCCCAGCTTCGACGAGGCGCCCAGCCAGGACCTCGCCGAGGACTCGGTGTGGAAGGCCACGCTGGCCACCAGCTGTGGCGACATCGTGCTCGAGCTGTACGGCGACAAGGCGCCGCAGACAGTGTCCTCGTTCATCTTCCTGGCCCGCGAGGGCTACTGGAAGGACAGCCCGTGCCACCGGCTGGTCCCGCAGGGCATCTACGTGCTCCAGTGCGGTGACCCGACCGGCACCGGCACGGGTGGGCCCGGCTACGGCTACGGGATCGAGAACGCACCGGCCGACGGCACCTATCCGCGGGGGACGCTGGCGATGGCGCGGACGACCGACCCGAACAGCAACGGGGGCCAGTTCTTCATCGTGTTCGAGAAGACCGCGCTGCCCGTCGAGGGCGGCGGCTACTCGATCTTCGGTGAGGTCGTCGAGGGGATGGACATCGTCGACGCGATCGCCGAGGCCGGGGTGGCCGGAGGTGCGGGCGACGGGGCGCCCGCACAGCCGATCAGCATCCTGGACGTGACCGTCGAGAAGAAGGCCTGAACCGACGGGTCAGAGGTCGGCGACCACGACATCGAGCCGGGTGCCATGCCTGCCGAGGTCACCGAGCTCTACCTGCCAGCCCAGGTCGGTCAGCAGCGCCGCGAGCTTCTTCGGGCTCGTCGGGTTCCGGCCGTCCTCGAGCAGCGCCCGCACGATCCGACCCTTGGTGGCCTTGTTGAAGTGCGAGACCACCTTCCGGGCGCCGTCGACCTCGTGCAGCACCCGCATCGTGACGACCCGTTTCGCCGCCGTCGGGTCGGGACGCCAGAACGGCAGGTAGGTCGAGGAGCGCAGGTCGACCACCAGCCCCTTGCCGGCGGCCTCGGTCACCGCGTCGTCGAGGTGGTCGCGCCAGAAGGTGGCGATGTTGCCGATGCCGGGCAGGTTGACGTCGCCGGAGAGCCGGTACGCCGGGATGTGGTCGCCGGGCCGGACCAGTCCGAACAGGCCGGAGGTGACCACGACCCAGCTCGTCGCGCGCCGCTTCGCCGGACCCTGTAGCGACGGCAGGTCCAGCGCCTCGTAGAGGACGCCCGTGTAGACCCGCTCCGCCCTCGTCGTGTGCGCAGTACGCAGATCGGCGTTGCGGGCGACCTCGCCGGCCAGCGTCCTGCCGACCCCGAGCACCTCCACCGCCGTGTCCACGCCGGTCGCCACGTCCGACGTACACAGGTCCACCAGGGCGTCGAGCACCTTGGCCCGCGCCGGGTTCAGCGACGGAAAGCTCAGCCGGTCCGGCTGGAGGGGCTTTCCGCGCGCCGGGGCGGTCTTTCCTTCGGACGGTGGAAGCAGGATCAGCACGCGGTCACCTTATGCTGAAACGGTTGGCCACTAGCGCGGAGGAGTGATCGGTTGTGCCGAGACGAGTAGTGCACGTGCACCACGCTGACGGTGACACCCTGCGCCGGGGGATCGCGGTGATCCAGGAGGAGCTCGGCGTCACGCCCGAGTTTCCACCCGAGGTGGAGGCCGCCGCCGAGCAGGCCGCACAGAACCCGAAGCTGCCCGAGCTCGACCGGACCGACATCCCGTTCATCACCATCGACCCCGAGACGTCGATGGACCTCGACCAGGCGATGTACCTCGAGCGGGACGGCACCGGGTACGTCGTGCACTACGCGATCGCCGACGTGGCGGCCTTCGTCGAACCTGGTGGACCGGTCGACGTCGAGGCCAACCGTCGCGGGGAGACGCTCTACGGCGCCGACTCGAAGATCCCGCTGCACCCGAAGGTGCTCTCCGAGGGCGCCGCGTCGTTGCTGCCCGACCAGGTCCGGCCGGCGCTGCTCTGGACGATCCGGGTCGACGCCTCCGGTGAGGGAACGGACGCGAACGTCGAGCGGGCGCTGGTGAGAAGTCGCGCCAAGCTCAGCTACGAGAAGGTGCAGCAGGAGCTCGACGACGGCACGGCGGACCCGATGTTCACCCTCCTGCGGGAGGTAGGCGAGCTGCGCAAGCGCCGGGAGGCCGCACGCGGGGGCGTGTCCCTGCCGCTGCCGGAGCAGGAGATCAACATCGACGGCGACAACTGGTCGCTGGAGTTCCGAAAGATGCTCCCGGTCGAGGAGTGGAACGCGCAGATCTCGTTGCTCACCGGGATGGCCGCCGCGTCGCTGATGGTCTACGCCCGGGTCGGGCTGCTGCGCACGCTCCCGCCGCCGGACCCGCGTGACGTGCAACGGCTGCACCGGACCGCGAAGGCGCTCGGGATCGACTGGCCGGCCGAGCAGCTCTACCCGGACTTCATCCGGTCGCTCGACCCGTCGAAGGCCAACCACGCCGCGATGGTGATCGCCTGCACCCAGCTGCTGCGGGGATCCGGCTACGTCGGCTTCAACGGGGAGATGCCGGCGCAGCCGGAGCACTCCGCGCTCGCCTCCGAGTACGCCCACGTGACCGCGCCGCTGCGCCGGCTCGTGGACCGCTATGCCCTCGAGGTCTGCGTGTCGCTGTGCGCCGAGACCGAGGTGCCGTCCTGGGTGCTGGCCAAGCTCGACCAGCTGCCGAAGACCATGCAGGAGTCCGGGCGCAGGGCCAGCCAGTACGAAGGCTCGCTGGTCGCCCTGGTCGAGGCGGCCGTGCTGCACAAGCACGTCGGCCAGACGTTCGCCGGGGTGGTCGTCGCGCTCGACGAGAAGGACGCGACCAAGGGCGACGTGGTCATCCAGGAGCCGGCGGTCGAGGCCGGCGTCACCGGCAAGAACGACCTTCCGCTGGGCACCGACGTGCAGGTGCGGCTGGTCGAGGCCGACGTCGCCACGCGGTCGGTTCGGTTCGAGCTCGACTGACCCCTATCCTGGTAGTGCGGATGAGCTGGCCGGGCGACCGCGTGGAGGCAACTCCCCGAGGAAGGTCCGGGCTCCGTAGGGCAAGGTGGTGGGTAACGCCCACCCGGGGTGACCCGCGGGACAGTGCCACAGAAAACAGACCGCCGCTGCTCGGCCTCGGCCGGGGAGCGGTAAGGGTGAAACGGTGGTGTAAGAGACCACCAGCGTTCCGGGCGACCGGAGCGGCTAGGTAAACCCCACCTGGAGCAAGGTCAAGAGGACGGGGGCTTCGGCCCTCGTCTGCGCGAGCGTTCGAGGGCTGCCCGCCCGAGCTCGCGGGTAGACCGCCAGAGGTTGTCGGCAACGGCAGCCCTAGATGGATGGTCGTCGACCGCGCGTCGTGAGGCGCACGGGGACAGAACCCGGCCTACAGGCCAGCTCATCCCACCCCGTCACCGACGGGAATGCACCCTCGGCGCGCGGCGTTCAGACTGGTGATTGGAGAAGATCGTGACCTTTCTGCCACCCAGCAGGACCAACCACCCGGCCGACGTCTACCACGAGGCCTGGCGGCTGCTCGAGGACAAGAACCCCCGGCATGCCATCGAGATCCTCGATCCGGCGATCGAGAAGGAGCCGGCGTCCACCAGCCTGCGCACGCTCCGTGCCTGGGCCTACTTCCAGAGCGCCCAGCTCGGCAGGGCCGAGACCGACCTCGAGCTGCTCGTGGAGGAGTGCCCCTCCGACCTGTGGGCGCGGTTCGCGCTGGCCCGGGTCCTGGAGCGCCAGTCCCGCTACGTCGACGCCCTCCCGCACATGCGGCTCGCGGCGGTGATGTCCGGCGACCCGGAGCACGAGGCCGGCGTACTCCGGCTGGAGCGGCTGGCGGCCGAGGCGGGCGAGAAGTCGTACGACGACCTGCGCTGACCGTGCCTGCCGGGGTCCCGCCCGTTCACGGCAGGGTGAGGACCTCGGCGCCGTGGTCGGTGACCAGCAGGGTGTGCTCGAACTGGGCACTGCGCTTGCGGTCCTTGGTGACCACGGTCCAGTTGTCCTCCCACATGTCCCACTCGTAGGTGCCCAGGCACAGCATCGGCTCGATCGTGAACGTCATGCCGGTCTCGATCACGGTGTCGTAGTAGGGCTCGTCGTAGTGCGGGACGATCAGCCCGGAGTGGAACGACTCGCCGACCCCGTGGCCGGTGAAGTCGCGGACCACGCCGTACCCGAACCGCTTCGCGTAGGACTCGATCACGCGGCCGATCACGTTGATCTGCCGGCCCGGTCGGACCGCGTTGATCGCCCGGCGCAGCGCCTCCTCGGTGCGTTCGACGAGCAGCCGGCTGTCCTCGTCGACGTCACCGGCGAGGAAGGTCGCGTTGGTGTCGCCGTGCACACCGCCGATGTAGGCGGTGATGTCGATGTTGACGATGTCGCCGTCCTCCACCGGACGGCTGTCCGGGATGCCGTGGCAGATCACCTCGTTGACGCTGGTGCACAGCGACTTGGGGAAGTGCTTGTAGCCGAGCGTGGAGGGGTAGGCGTCGTTGTCGCAGAGGAACTCGTGGCCGATCCGGTCCAGCTCGTCGGTGGTGACGCCGGGCTGCACGTGCTTGCCGACCAGCTGCAGCGCCTGCGCGGCGAGGCGGCCGGCGACTCGCATCTTCTCGATCGTCTCGGCGTCCTTCACCTCCGAGCCGGTGAACGGCGTCGGCGCCTCCTGGTCGACGTACTCGGGGCGGGGGATGTGCGCAGGCACGGAGCGGCGTGGGGAGATGGTCGCAGGGGCAATCGCAGTCACGCCGTCGAGTGTAGTTTGCGAGACGGAGGGCATGATTACCCGTGTCCGGCGAGAAGAGGAGCGACCCATGAGCAGTGGCGAGTACTGGTTCTGCCTCACCCATCACCGCGTCGAGGGGCAGGACGGCTGCCGCAACGCCGACCGGCTCGGGCCCTACCCGACCGAGGCCGAGGCCGCGCGCGCACTCGACAAGGTCGAGGAACGCAACGAGGCGTGGGACCACGACCCGGCCTGGAACGACGAGGAGCTCGAGGACTGAGCCCTCGGGCAGACGCACGAGACCCCCGCCGGTGACGGCGGGGGTCTCGTCATGTCTGACGCTTGCCGGTAGCCCGTTGCGGAGTGGTGCGCGGACGGGCTACGGGTGGGTCAGGACTTCTTCGCGGTCTTCTTGGCCGTGCTCTTCTTGGCGGTGCTCTTCTTCGCGGGTGACTTCTTCGCGGCGGCCTTGGCGGTCGTCGTCTTCTTCGCCGGCGACTTCTTCGCCGCCACCTTGGTCGCTGACTTCTTGGCGGGCGACTTCTTGGCCGTGGACTTGGTGGCCGGAGCCTTCTTGGCGGCGCTCTTCTTGGCCGGTGCCTTCTTCGCGGCGGCCTTGGTCGTGCCGGTGGTCTTCTTGGCGGTCGACTTCGTTGCGCCCGTCGTCTTCTTCGCCGCTGACTTGGTGGTCTTGGTGGCCTTCTTCGCCGTGGACTTCGCTGCTCCGGTGGTCTTCTTCGCGGTCGACTTCGCCGCCCCGGTCGTCTTCTTCGCCGTGGACTTGGTGGCCGGAGCCTTCTTCGCCGCGGTCGTCTTGGCGGTGCTCTTCTTGGCGGCACTCTTCGTGGCCGCCGAGGTCTTGGTGGCCGTCTTCTTGGCCGGGGACTTCTTTGCGGCCGACGCGGTGGCCGTCTTCTTAGCGCTCGACTTCTTCGCCGCCGTCTTCTTGGCGGGCGACTTCTTCGCCGCGGTCTTGGTTGCTGCGGGCACCTGTGCCTCCTGGTCGCGAGAGCCCGACAGGTCGTCGGTGCTTCATGAGTCGTGGACGCCCGGTGCGGTCGTCCCCGCATATGATCTTGACAACATTGGGGCGCGAGGTAAACAGAATCGGCAAAGTCGGCACGCGTGTCGCATTGAAGGCAACGCCGCAATGTGCGATGCAATGAGCTGTGGTTCCGTCATCGCACGGGCCGGATCCCCTTGTTTTGTTGGGGATTCTTGGCGTCGCCGACATGAACGGGAAGGACACGTCGCGTGAAACCGGATCTCGAACAATCTGGCTCTTGGATCGGGATGGCCGGGATCGCGGTGGCGTTCTTCCTCTACGGCTACTCCGCTTTCGTGGTGCGCGACGTGCTGACGATCGTCGTACTTCCGTTGTTCTGGTTGCTGATTCTCGTCCTCGGATGTCGCTGGTTCATGGCGCATCCGTACCGGGTGCTGGCACTGCCGCTGGCCGCGATCGGCGTGTGGTTCGTCGCGATGCTCGCCTGATCGTGGCCCGCGCCCTACGCTGATCGTGTGTCGGTGCACGGGAAGAGCGCGGAGCGCAACAGGATCCTCGGCTACGTCGTCGCGGGACTCGGAACCGTGCTCCTTGTGGGGCTGTTGCCCTTCTACCTCGCGTCCGGTCTGGTGGCACCGGCGTGGGCGATCATCGTGCTGCTGCTGATCTGGGCCGGGCTCTTCGTCCTGGCGCTTCGCTGGTTCCGGCGCCACCCGTTCCGGGTGATCGCGCTGCCGGTGCTGGCCGCAGCGATCTGGTTCGGTGCGCTGACCGCAGGCGAGGCGCTGCTCGGTTGGACCGCCTAGCTAGAAGGTGTGCTCCTCGGCCGGGAACGTCCCGGCTGCGACATCGGCGGCGTAGTCCTGAGCAGCCTTGAGGAGTACGCCGTGCAGGTCGGCGTACTGCTTCACGAAGCGGGGCATCCGACCGGTCCGCAGCCCGACCATGTCCTGCCAGACGAGGACCTGCGCGTCGCAGTGCACGCCGGCGCCGATGCCGATCGTCGGGATCGACAGTGTTCTCGTCACCTCGGCGGCGACGTCGCCGGGAACCATCTCCATCACCAGGGCGAAGGCACCGGCCGCCTCGAGCGCCTTGGCCTCGGAGATCAGTCGCTGCGCGGTCTCGCCACGACCCTGCACCCGGTAGCCGCCGAGGTTGTGCTCCGACTGTGGCGTGAAGCCGATGTGCGCCATCACCGGGATGCCCGACTTCGTCAGCAGCTCGACCTGGGGGGTGACCTCGATGCCGCCCTCGAGCTTGATGGCGTGCGCGTTGGCCTCCTTCATGAAGCGCACCGCGGTGTGGAAGGCCTGCTCGGCCGAGGCCTGGTAGGAGCCGAAGGGAAGATCCGCGACGATCAGCGCCCGGTGCGCCGACCGGGTGACCGCGCGCACCAGCGGGATCAGCTCGTCGACGGTGACCGGCAGCGAGGTCTCGTTGGCGAAGACGTTGTTCGAGGCCGAGTCGCCGACCAGCATCACGGGGATGCCGGCCTCGTCGAAGGTTTGCGCGGTGTACTGGTCGTAGGCAGTGAGCATCGCCCACTTCTCGCCGCGCTCCTTCATGTCGCGCAGGTGGTGGATGCGTACTCGCTTCACGGGCGCGGCCGACTTCTGGGGGCCGCTGCCGTAGGGAGCAGGCGTCTCGCTCATGGTTCGTCCTCCGGCGGTGTTCTCGAGGCTCCCTCATGGAGTCCCCGGACCACCATCCAGGCTAGACCCGCCGGTCTCCTCTCGGGCTGTGGTGGTGGTCACCCCTCGTCGATGCGGTTGCCTCGTGCGGCCTGCCGGGGCGGCGGCTTGCCTACCATCCGGGCTCGCTACGCTCGCCCTCCCGCCAGACCCGACCACGGCTGCGCCGCCGCCCCGTACGGCCGCGCGCAGCGGTCACCACCACCGCACCGCCGAAGTAGTTCTCTGGGCGTGGATGGCGCCGCGCTGATCGGCCGCCAAAGATGACGGTTCGGCCCGCCAAAGATGACGGCTCGGGCCGCCAAAGGTGACGGCTCGGCGGGGTGGGGTCAGGGGATGTCAGGCGTGGGGTGGGCCGCGGCCGTCTCGCGCCAGGCGTTGGTGATCGGCAGCCGTCGGTCGCGGCCGAAGTTGCGCGCGGAGATCTTCGGGCCGGGGGCGAACTGGCGCCGCTTGTACTCCGCACGGTCGACCAGCCGGAGCACCCTCTCCACCACATCCTGGTCGAACCCGTCGGCGACCAGGCGGGCGGACCCGTGGTCCTTCTCGATGTAGTCGTCGAGGATGTCGTCGAGGAGGTGGTACGGCGGCAGCGCGTCGGTGTCCTTCTGGCCCGGTGCGAGCTCGGCGCTCGGCTCCTTGGTGATCGTGTTCGGCGGGATCGGCGGGGTCTCCCCACAGCGCTCCGCCTCGGCGTTGCGCCACTTGGCCAGCTCCCAGACCTGCGTCTTCCACACGTCCTTCAACGGAGCGAAGCCGCCGACCGCGTCGCCGTAGATCGTGGAGTAGCCGACGGCGAGCTCGCTCTTGTTGCCGCAGGCGAGCACGAGGTGGCCGTACTGGTTGGACAGCCCCATCCAGATCACCGCACGGATCCGCGCCTGCAGGTTCTCCAGCGCGAGCCCCTCCAGGTGCAGCCCCTCCTGGAACGCGTTGACCATCGGCGCGATCGCGACCGTGTCGAAGTTCAGGCCGGTACGACGGGCCTGGTCCGCCGCATCGGTCTTCGACCCCTCGGAGGAGTACTCGCTCGGGTTGGACACGCCATAGACGTTCTCCGCGCCGATCGCGTCGCAGGCGATCGCGGCGACCAGCGTCGAGTCGATGCCGCCGGACATCCCGAACAGCACGCTGCGGAACCCGTTCTTGTGCACGTAGTCGCGCAGCCCGGTCACGATCGCCTGGTACATCTCGGCGAGATCGGTGATCCGGTCCGCGACCGAGGCGGGCAGCGGGTCGTACGCCGGGAGCGTCTCCGCGCTGATGATCGTGCGGGAGACCCGGAGCCCGTCATGCTCCTCCGACTCGGCCGGCATGTCCGGGGTCGCCGCCGGCAGGTCGAGGTCCACGACGAGGAGCTCCTCGACGAACTGACCGGCCCGCGCGATCGTCGTACCCGAGGAGTCCACGACGATCGAGTCGCCGTCGTAGACCAGCTCGTCCTGGCCGCCGACCATGTTCACGTAGGCCAGCGTGCACTCGCCCTCGGTGGCCCGGCGAGCACACAGCTCGAGGCGCCGGTCGTCCTTGTTGGCCTCGTAGGGGGACCCGTTGAGGACCAGCAGCATGCCGGCGTTCGCGGCCTTGGCGTTGGCCGACGGGCCGTCCTGCCAGAGGTCCTCGCAGATGCAGATCGCGATGTCGACGCCGTGCACCTGGATCACCTGCGTGGTGTCGCCGGGCACGAAGTAGCGCGCCTCGTCGAACACGCCGTAGTTCGGCAGGTGGTGCTTGGCATAGGTCGCCACCACCTTGCCGTCGTGGATCACCGCCGCGCAGTTCTGCGGCGAGCCCTTCGGGACGCTGAGCCGGTCCGCAGAGGTGGTCGCCTTGTCCATGTAGCCGACGACGCAGACCAGGTCACCGATGCCCGCCTCGGCGAGGTCGCCGGCCAGCCGGTCCACCGCCGCGCGCGAGGCCTCCACGAACGACGTACGCAGCGCGAGGTCCTCGACCGGGTAGCCGTTCAGCACCAGCTCGGGGAACGCGGCGACGTGGGCGCCGGCGTCCGCGGCCTTCCTCGCCCAGTCGAGCACCAGCGCGCTGTTGCCGGAGAGATCCCCGACGGTGGGGTTTACCTGGGCCAGGGCCAGTCGTATCTGAGGCACATCGGCAGGGTAACCGGAATCGGCGCCTTGAAACCGGGCCCGCCGGCGTGGGCCGTAACCCGGCCGAAACATGACTGGGCCAGAGTACGGTCGGATACGTGTGAGGCAGGTCGACCACCCAGGAGGGGCCCTGATGGGCAAGCAGGAGGAGTTCGTTCTTCGCGCACTCGAGGAGCGAGACGTCAGGTTCGTGCGGCTGTGGTTCACCGACGTGCTCGGCTACCTCAAGTCGGTGGCGATTGCGCCCGCCGAGCTGGAGGGCGCGTTCACCGAGGGGATCGGCTTTGACGGCTCGGCGATCGAGGGGTTCGCGCGGGTCTACGAGGCCGACATGCTGGCCAAGCCGGACCCGTCGACGTTCCAGATCCTGCCCTGGCGCGGCGAGGGCCCGAGCACGGCACGGATGTTCTGCGACATCGTGATGCCGGACCGCAGCCCGTCGTACGCCGACCCGCGGTTCGTGCTCAAGCGCACCCTGTCGAAGGCCGCGGAGAACGGGTTCACCTTCTACACCCACCCGGAGATCGAGTTCTACCTGTTCAAGGACACGCCCCAGCCGGGGGTGGAGCCGGTCCCGGTGGACCGCAGCGGCTACTTCGACCACACCGCGCAGAGCTCGGGGGCCGACTTCCGGCGCGAGGCGATCACGATGCTCGAGTCGATGGGCATCTCGGTCGAGTTCAGCCACCACGAGGGCGCGCCCGGGCAGCAGGAGATCGACCTGCGCTACGCCGACGCGCTGTCCACGGCGGACAACATCATGACCTTCCGCACGGTGGTCCGCGAGGTGGCGCTGTCGCAGGGGATCTGGGCGACGTTCATGCCCAAGCCGTTCACCACCCACCCGGGCTCCGGCATGCACACCCACGTGTCGCTGTTCGAGGGCGACCGCAACGCGTTCTTCGAGGCCGGTGCGGAGTACCAGCTCTCCAAGACCGGCCGCC
>DATFGA010000359.1:0-4886 GCA_035249775.1 Nocardioidaceae bacterium
GCACGCGACCAGGTCGCGCTGTTCCTCGGGCTCACCATGCTCCCGTTCGCGATCGTGGCCCCGTTGATCGGCCCGTTCCTGGACCGGTTCAGCCACGGCCGGCGGTGGGCCATCGGCGCCACGATGGCACTGCGCGCGTTCCTGTGCTGGGTGCTCGCCACGGCCGTCCTGACCGAGTCGTTCGCGCTGTTCCCTGCGGCGCTAGGCTGCCTGGTCGCCTCGAAGGCCTACGGGGTCACCCGGGCGTCCGCCGTACCCCGGCTGCTGCCCAGCCGGCTGACCCTGGTCAAGGCCAACTCCCGGATCTCGCTGGCCGGCGTCGCGGGCGGCGCCATCTCCGCGCCCCTGGCGGTGCTCGCCTCGACCTTCGGTGCGCAGTGGTCGCTGCGCTACGCCTTCCTGGTGTTCGTCGGCGGCACGATCCTGGCGATCCTGCTGCCGTCGCGGGTCGACTCCTCCCAGGGCGAGGAGCGGCTGGCGCTCACCTCGGTCGGTGGCGGCACGCCGAACCGGCGGGCCTGGGTCCCGGCCAGCGTCGTGTTCGCGCTGCGCGGCAACGCGGCGCTGCGGCTGCTGTCGGGATTCCTCACGATGTTCCTCGCGTTCCTGCTGCGCGACCAGCCGTTCCCCGGCTGGGAGGACCGCCCGGAGCTGCTGCTCGGCGTGGTGATCGGCGCGGCCGGGTTGGGCAGCACGATCGGGATCGGGCTCGGCTCGGTGCTCAAGGCGGTCAAGCCCGAGGTGACCATCGTCGTCGTACTCCTGGCCGACGCCGCGATGGCGGTGGTGGTGGCCGTGTTCTACGGCCTGGTCACCGCCGCCCTGCTCGGCCTCACCGCCGGTCTCGCGCAGTCACTGGGGAAGCTCTCCCTGGACGCCCTCATCCAGCACGAGGTCCCCGAGCGCACCCGCACGAGTGCGTTCGCGCGCTCGGAGACGCTGCTGCAGCTGTCCTGGGTGGTCGGCGGGTTCATCGGCATCGTGATGCCGCTGATCCCGCAGGTCGGCCTAGGCGTGGCCGCCACCATCCTGGTCGCCTGGAGCGGCTGGGTGCTGGCTACAGCTCGAGCTCGTCGGCCAGTGCCCTGAGCACCTTCGCCGTCGGCTTCGCGTTCTTCGGGTCCGGGTGCCGGCCGTTGCGGTAGGCGTTCTCGATGTTCTCGAGCAGCCGGTAGAGGTCCTCGATGATGTTGACCATGTCCGCCGGCTTCTTGCGCATCCCCTTCGACACCGACTGGGTCGGCTCGAGCACGCGGACCTGCAACGCCTGGTCACCCTTGCGCCCCTGCACCACGCCGAACTCCACGCGGGTGCCGGCCTTCAGCGTGCCGATCCCCGCGGGCAGCGCCTCGGCACGCACGTAGACATCGCCCCCGTCGTCCTTCGACAGGAACCCAAAGCCCTTCTCGGCGTCGTACCACTTGACCTTGCCAGTAGGCACCGGATGACCTCATCTTCCTCGGTAGTTGCAGGACGCCAAGGATAAGGCGCCATGTTTTTCGGCACGAATCCGTTATCGGTAGAGCCCGGGTTCGGCGAGCCGTTCGTTCATCGATCCGGACCGGAAACCCTTGGGGTCGACCGCGGCCTCCTCGAAGCCGGCGCCCAGGGCCGCCTCGGCCACGGTGGGCTCGGCGAGGGCCGCCTCGACCGCCTCCGCGTCGATCTCGATGCTGGCCCGGTCACCGAGGTCGCGCACCCGGAGGTTGCGTACGCCGATCCCGGCTTGCGCGAGCGCCGCACGCACCGCGACCTCGGCCCGCTCGATCCGTGACAGCCGGAACGAGCTCACCTCGACGCCGTAGGCCACCCGCGACGACAGGCACGCCGCGGCCGGCTTGTCCCAGGTCGGCAGACCCCACTCCCGTGAGGCCGCACGGATCTGCTGCTTGGTCAGCCCGGCGTCACGGAGCGGGGTGATCGCGCCCCGCTCGTCGGCCGCGCGGATTCCGGGCCGGAAGCCGGCGACCGCGTCATCGGCATTGGTGCCGGTGGCGACGTGCGCGAACCCGTGCTCGCCGGCCAGCGGACCGAGCACGTCGAGCAGCTCCGCCTTGCAGAAGTAGCAGCGGTTCCCCGCGTTCGCGCGGTAGCCCTCGCGGTCCATCTCGTGGGTCCGGGGTGTGAAGACCCGCACACCGAGCTCGCGGGCGAAGTCGGCGGCCGGGTCGCGCTCGCTGGCCGGCAGCGAGTCGGAGTACGCCGTCGCCGCCGCCACGTTCTCCGGCCCGAGGGTCCGGGCCGCGGCGGCGAGGAGGAACGCACTGTCCGCTCCGCCACTGAACGCGACCATGAGCGAGCCGCGGGAACGCAGGTCCTTCTCGAGCGCCTCGAGCCGGGTGCGCAGCAGGTGCTCCTCGAGCCAAGCCGGGAACTCGGTGAGGTCGTCGAGGACCACGTGCGTGCCCGCATCCCGGAGCTCCTGCGCGGTGCAGCCTCCGGTGAGGACCGAGACGCTGAACGCCCCGGCGGCGAGCGCGCCCTCGACGTCGTGGACGTGGTCGCCGACGTAGATCGAGGCACCGTGCTCGGCGAGCACCGCGGCCTTTCCGACGCCCCACACCTCGCCCACCAGGTGGTCGATCTCGAACTTCAGGGCATCGACGTGCAGCGCTGCGTTGGGCGTGAACTTCCCGGTGACCACGACGGTGGTGCCACCGTTTCGCCGTACCGCCGCCAGCGCCTCGTGCGCGCCCGCGAACTCGCGCGTCGGCGTGATCGCGTGGTCGGGGTAGCAGGCGCGGAACCGGTCGACGAGCGCGTCGATCTCGGTGGCCTCGAAGTACGGCGTGAGCATGTGCGAAAGGGGCGGGCCGAGCCGCTCCGACATCGCCTCGACGTCCATCTGCACACCCGTCTCCAGCACCAGCTGGGCCAGGGTCGCGGAGAATCCGGGCCGGGTGTCGATGAGTGTCATGTCGAGGTCGAAGCCCACGACAAGCGGTTGCAGTGCGTCCACGCAGGTCAGCCTATGTGGCCGTTCCGATTGAAACGAACCAGTGACCCTGCGAGCATGGGTGCTTCCGCCCACACCGTGGCCGGGGAGTCCGGTGTGCACCAGAGAGGTTGGTCGTTGAGCGTGTCCGTGCACCTGCGCAGGTTCGGCGCGGTTCTCGTGACCGCCGCCGTCGCTTCCGTGGGCACGATCGGCACCGCGACGGCCGTACCCCCGAACGACCAGCACCGGCCCGGGCTCACCGCCGTGGACGGCGACCACGAGCCTGCGCGGCAGGACCCCACCCGGGCCAGCGGACCCGGCGTCTACATCGTCACCTTGGTCGGGAAGCCGGCCGCGACCTACAACGGCGGCATCCCCGGATACCCGGCGACCCGGGCCCGGCCCGGCGAACGCTTCGACCGGACCCGCCCCGCCGTGGCCGACTACCGACAGCGTCTGCTCGACCGGCAGGACCAGGTGCTGTCCCGGGTCGGCGGTCCGGAGGTGCTCTACCGGTTCACCACGGCGGTCAACGGCTTCGCCGCCGACCTGAGCAGCGAGCAGGTCAAGGAGCTCCGCGCGACCGACGGCGTCGCGCTGGTGGAGCGGAGCACCAAGCAGAAGCTGGACACCGTGAGCTCCCCCGGCTTCCTCGGTCTGGAGCAGGCCTGGTCCCAGGCCGGTGGGCCCGGCGACGCCGGACGGGGCACCGTGGTCGGCGTGATCGACTCCGGCATCTGGCCCGAGAACCCGAGCTTCGCCGGTCTGCCCGGAAGGGACCGCCTTCCCGGCTTCCACGGCGCCTGCCGGCCCGGCGAGCAGTGGGCCCCTGCGGACTGCAACAACAAGGTGATCTCTGCCCGGTACTTCGTGAAGGGCTTCGGCGCCCAGAACGTCGCCAAGGCGGAGTACCTCTCCCCGCGCGACGGCGGCGGGCACGGCTCGCACACGGCCGCCACCGCGGCCGGGAACCGGGACGTCGCCGTCCAGATCGAGGGACAGGACTTCGGCACGGCCTCGGGCATGGCACCAGCGGCCCGGATCGCCGCCTACAAGGCCTGCTGGGTCGCCCCCAACCCCGCTGACGACGGCTGCGCCACCGCCGACACGGTGGCCGCGATCGACCAGGCCGTGGCCGACGGCGTGGATGTGATCAGCTACTCGATCTCCGGCGCACGCGGCACCCTCGCCGACTCCGTGGAGCTGGCGTTCCTGAACGCGACCGCGTCCGGTGTCTTCGTGTCCGCGTCGGCCGGGAACAGCGGACCCGACCCGACCACCGTCTCGCACCCGAGCCCGTGGGTCACCACGGTCGGCGCGAGCAGCCACCAGCTGTTGCAGGGCTCGGTGGCCCTTGATGACGACGAGCAGAGCACCTTCGTCGGCGCGATGGTCTCGGACACCGCCGTGCCGAGCGCCCGGATCGTGCTGGCCGCGGACGTGGCCGCCCCGGGCGCATCGGTCGAGGAGGCGGCGATCTGCGAGATCGGCTCGCTGGACGCCGAGCTGGTCCAGGACAACATCGTGGTGTGCGACCGCGGGATCACCGCACGGGTCGACAAGTCGGTGGCGGTGGCGCGTGCCGGCGGCGCGGGCATGGTGCTCGCCAACACTGCACCGGACAGCGTGCACGCCGACTTCCACTCGGTGCCGACCGTGCACCTCGACGTCGCCGCCGGCCAGGCGATCAAGGACTACGTCCGCACCGAGGGCGACGACGCGACCGCAAGCATCGACCCCGCCGGCTTCGACGACACCCCCGTCCCGCAGGTCGCGGAGTTCTCCTCACGCGGCCCGTCACCGGCCTCCGGTGGCGACATCCTCAAGCCGGACCTGACCGCACCCGGTGTCGGTGTGGTCGCCGCGGTGGCACCACCGTCCAACGCCGGCCGGCTGTGGGACCTCTACTCGGGCACCTCGATGAGCGCGCCGCACATCGCCGGGCTGG
>DATFGA010000360.1:0-10869 GCA_035249775.1 Nocardioidaceae bacterium
CCGGGTGTGCCGCCAGCCGATGTTGCGTGCCCGCGCCGGGCCGCCGCCTCCGGCCCGCACGATGCGCAGCGTCTCCAGCCCGATGTCGGCCAGGCCGAGCGGTGGTCCGGCCGGCCGGTCGTCGACCACGAGGACGGGTGCCGTGACCCGTCGGGATCCCTCAGCGAGCGCTTCCAGGAGCACCCGCAGGCTCGGTCTGCCGACGGTGGGAATGACGATCGAGGTCAGTGCCGAACCCATCAGGCCGCCTTCGGGCGACGGACGACGAACGGACCGATCGCGAGCAGGTCGACGGGGGCCGAGCCGAAGCACTCCAGCGCGTCACGCGGATCGTCGACCATCGGCCGCCCGGCCGTGTTCAGGCTCGTGTTGATCACCACCGGGATGCCGGTGCGACGTTCGAAACCCCGGAGCATGCGCGCGACCAGGGGCTCGTCGGCGGGATCCACGGTCTGCACCCGCGCGGTGCCGTCCACGTGCACCACGGCCGGGATCCGCTCCTGCCACGAGCGGGCCACGTCGTGCACGAACAGCATGTACGGCGAGGGCAACGGGCCCCGGGAGAAGATCTCGCGGGCCCGGTCCGCGAGGACCATGGGCGCGACCGGGCGGAACTGCTCGCGTCCCTTGACGTCGTTGAGGCGCTCCAGGTTCTTCTCATGACCGGGGTGGGCGAGCAACGAGCGGTGTCCGAGCGCGCGGGGACCGTACTCGCTGCGCCCCTGGAACCAGGCCACCACGCCGTTGTCGGCCAGACACCGGGCCACCTCGTCGGCGACGTCATCAGGTCGCTCGAACGGCAGACTCGCGGTGGTCAGCCATGCCTCGATGTCGGCGTCGCTCCAGCCGCGTCCGAGATCGGCGCCGAGCATCGGCCGTGGCAGGTCCCCCTCCGTGTGCGCGACGTGCAGCGCACCACCGAGCGCAGTCCCCGAGTCGCCCGCCGCGGGCTGGACCCACACGTCGTCGTACGGGCTCTCGTCGAAGATCCGCGTGTTGGCCACGCAGTTCAGCGCGACGCCGCCGGCGAGGGTGAGCGTGCGTCCGGCCGTGCGGCCGTGCAACCACCCGGCGAGGTCGAGCAGAACCTCCTCGAGCCGTTTCTGCACACTGGCGGCAAGATCCGCGTGGTCCTGGGTCCAGGGCTCGTCCGGGTCCCGGAGCTTGACCAGGCTCCCCCAGTCGATCGGGTCGGTGTGGAAGCCGCCGTCGCCGGTGGCGTAGACCGCGCGCTGCAGCTCGTCGCTGAACCTCGGTGTGCCGTGGGAGGCGAGCGCCATCACCTTGTACTCGTCGCTGCTGCGCAGGAAGCCCAGGTGCTCGGTGGCGTCCTCGTAGAGCAGCCCCAGCGAGTGCGGCAGGCGCTGGGTGTGGAAGACCTCGAGCTCCCCGCCCGTGTAGCGCCCGGCGAGATGGCTCGCGGACTCGCCACGGCCGTCGAGAACGAGCACATCGGCATCGCGGTGCGGCGCGGCGAGGCCCGCGGAAGCGGCATGTGCGACGTGGTGCGGGACGAACCGGACCGCGGCAGGATCCAGGCCGGGCAGCGCGGAGGCGAGGAAGCCCGGGGCTCGCTGTGCGTAGGTCTGGCGCAGGTGGTCCCAGGGGTCGTCGAGCCCGAGCTCGTCGGCCGGCCGGGCCAGCTCCGGGTCGTAGGAGTAGGCGACCGCGTCGATGTCGGAGATGTCCAGGTCTGCCTCGGCGAGGCACCAGCGCGCGGCCAGCTCCGGGAGCTCCCAGGCCGCGAACGGCACCGGTCGGTGACCGTGCTTGCGCCGGGAGAAGCGTTCCTCCTCGGCAGCGGCCACGGTCTCGCCGTCCACGACCAGCGCGGCTGCCGGATCATGGAAGAGGGCGTTGATCCCCAGGACTCTCACACTGTGCTCCGCAGTTGCCATGTCTGCATCTCCGGGCCTTGGGCTCAAGCCCGGTGTGTGCCGAAGCGGTTCCCACTTCTCCTACCGACAAACGGTTCGTGGCGAGAAGCGGTTCTTTCTCGAACATCCGAATGAAAGAAGTCGGGCCGGTAACGTGTCGCGCATGCGTGTCTCAGTGCTCGGAACCGGCTACCTGGGCGCCACGCATGCTGCCTGCTTGGCGTCGTGCGGCCACCAGGTCGTGGGAGTCGACACCAACGCCGACCAGATCAAGCGGCTCGCCGCCGGTGCCGCCCCGTTCCACGAGCCCGGCCTCGACGCGCTGCTGCGGGAAGGAGTGGACTCCGGCTCACTGACCTTCACCGTCGACTACGCGGCAGCGGCCCCGGCGGACGTGCACTTCCTGTGCGTCGGGACCCCCCAACGGGCCGGGAGCCATGCCGCGGACCTGACCGCGTTGTGGTCCTCGGTCGAGTCGTTGGCACCGCTGCTGGACCGCCCGTGCCTCGTCGTGGGCAAGTCGACGGTCCCGGTCGGGACGGCGCTGCAGGTCCGCGACCGGCTCCGCGCCACCGCCCCGGCCGGCGAGCGCGTGGACCTCGCGTGGAACCCCGAGTTCCTGCGGGAGGGGCATGCCGTCGAGGACTCGCTGCACCCCGACCGGCTGGTCTTCGGCGTCGATGGCGACGCCGGCTACCGAACCCTGTGCGAGGTCTACGCAGCGATGCTCACCGCGGGGGTCCCGGCCGTGTGCACCGACCTGGCGACCGCCGAGCTGGCGAAGGTCTCGGCCAACGTGATGCTCGCGACGCGGATCTCCCTGGTGAACCTGCTGGCAGAGGTCTGCGAGGCCGCTGACGCCGATGTCGGCGACCTGACCCGGATCCTCGGCTACGACGACCGGATCGGGCCGAAGTTCCTCACCCCCGGGGTCGGCTTCGGCGGTGGTTGCCTGCCCAAGGACACCAGGGCGTTCGCCGTACGCGCGGAGGAGCTGGGCGTCGGGGATCCGGTCGCACTGCTGCGCGAGGTGGATGCGATCAACATGCGCCAGCGGGCCCGCACCGTCAACATGGCGGTGGACATGATGGGCGGCCGTGCGACGGGGAGCACCGTCGCGGTGCTGGGAGCGGCGTTCAAGGCGGGCTCCGACGACGTCCGTGACTCCCCCGCGCTCGACGTCGCGGCCACGCTGCAGGCGCGCGGTGCCCGGGTCTGTGTCTACGACCCGGCAGCCAGTGCCAACGCCCGTCGGGCGCAGCCGCGGCTCGGCATCGCGAACAGCGTCGAGGATGCCTGCCGGAATGCCGACATCACGCTCGTCCTCACCGACTGGCCGGAGTTCGGCAGCATCGACCCGGGTGCCCTGATCGACGTGGTGCGCCATCCTCGGATCATCGACGGGCGGCTGGCGCTCGACCCCGATCGCTGGCGCGCGGCCGGCTGGGAGTTTCACGCACTGGGTAGAGGAACGAGGTAGGAATGCGGATCTTGCTGTGGCACGTGCACGGGTCGTGGACGACGTCGTTCGTGCAGGGCGACCACGACTACGTCGTACCGGTGACGCCCGGCCGCGACTCCGACGGGCTCGGGCGTGCCCGGACCTGGGACTGGCCGGACAACGTCGTCGAACGCACCCCGGAGCGGCTCCGGGACGAGGACTTCGACATCGTGCTGCTGCAGCGCCCGCACGAGGTCGAGCTCGCCGAGCGGTGGACCGGTCGCCGGCCCGGTCGCGACGTGCCGGCCGTCTACGTGGAGCACAACACGCCGGGGGGCGAGGTGCCGTTCACGAGGCACCCGATGGCGGACCAGTCCGAGATCCCGATCGTGCACGTCACCCACTTCAACCGGCTGTTCTGGGACTGCGGGAGCGCGACGACGCACGTCATCGAGCACGGCATCGTGGATCCCGGCCACCACTACTCGGGCGACTGGGCCCGAGCGGCCATCGTGGTCAACGACCCGGTGCGGCGGTGGCGCGCGGTCGGGACCGACCTGCTGCCCGGGCTGGCGCAGGTCGCGGCCCTCGACGTGTTCGGGATGAAGACGCATCAGCTCAACGAGGCCCTCGACATCCCGGGTGACCGGTTGTGGACGTTCGAGGACCTCCCCCAGCACCAGCTGCACCACGAGCTCGCGCGGCGCCGTGTCTACATCCACACCGCCCGATGGACGTCGCTCGGTCTCTCGCTGCTGGAGGCCATGCATCTCGGCATCCCGGTGGTCGCCCTGGCCACCACTGAGGCGGTCGCGGCGGTGCCCCCCGAGGCCGGGGTGGTGACCACCAGGCCGGAGCAGCTGACTGCCGCGGTCTGGCGGTTCATCCACGACCCGTCGGAGGCGCAGGCGGTCGGCGCGAAGGCGCGCGAGGCCGCCCTGGCACGTTACGGCCTCGGGCGGTTCCTCGCCGACTGGGACGCGCGGCTGTCCGCGTGGGTGCCGGTCAGCGGCTGACCAGATTGAAGGCCGGCGCTGTCGCCGCCCTCCCTGTTGTGGTCTGTGGCCGTCGGCGTCAGGACCGGCTCTCGCGGGTCTTCCGCTCGTTCGCATGCTGGATGGCGTCGACGAGCTGGTCCTTGTCCATCTTCGAACGGCCGCTGATGTCCAGCTTCTGCGCAACGTCGTAGAGGTGGTCCTTGGACGCGTTGGCGTCGACGCCGCCGGCCGTCTCCCCGTTCTTGCGGGCACCGGAGCCGGACTTCTCGGCCTGGCGGTCCGAGGGTCCCTTCTCGTCCTTGCTCTCCCAGTGGTCTCCCACCTTCTCGAACCCGTGCTTGAGGGCGGCGTACGCCGTGCGGTGCGCCCGCTCACCCTCGCCGTACTCGTCGACGGCCGAGTCGTGCGCCTTGGACCAGGTTTCCTGTGCCTTCTTCGGCGAACGCTGCAAGGTCGACGGAAGTTCGTCCTTCGCAGGCATGTGACAGCCTCCTTCGGGTCGGTTGCACATCGGTCGTACCCGACACCGTCGCGTCGTATGCCCCGGCTTCATCCCGGCCGAATCGGCGTCTTCGCCGTGGGAACGGCCGCGACGACGACCTGTCCGAACGGAGCCACACCGTTTGAGCGGATGCCCGCCGGGCACGGCCACGAGGTGTCGGTCGAGCCGCTCCGCGAGGACAGTCAGGTCACCGTCGTCGTGATGACGCGGGACCGGCTGCCGGACTTGCGCCGGTCGCTGCCGCGGCACGAGGGTCCGGTGATCCTGGTCGACAACGGGTCCCGTGACGGCACACCCACCGCCGTACGACGGGAGTTCCCGCACGTCCGGGTCGTCGAGCTCGGCGAGAACCACGGTGCGGGCGCGCGCAACATCGGCGTCGAGCTCGCATGCACGCCGTACATCGCCTTCGCCGATGACGACTCCTGGTGGGCGCCCGGCGCGCTGGAGGTTGCGGCCGACCTGTTCGACCGGTACCCGCGGATGGCGCTTCTTGCCGGCCAGGTGCTGGTGGGGCCCGATCACCAGCTCGACCCGATCTGCCTGCTGCTCGCGGACTCCCCCCTGGGCACGTGTGGTGACCTGCCCGGACCCAACATCCTGGGGTTCCTGGCCCGCGGTTCGGTGGTGCGCCGAGCGGCGTACCTGGACGTGGGTGGCTTCGACGACGTCGTGTTCTTCGCCGGCGAGGAGGAGCGGCTCGCGCTCGACCTCGCCTCTGCAGGGTGGGGACTGGCCTACGTGGACAAGGTGGTCGCACACCACCACCCCTCCGACTCCCGCCAGCATCATCGCCGGCAGGTGCGGGCGGCCCGGAACAGGATACTCACCACGCTGCTCCGCCGGCCGTGGCCAGTGGTGGTGCGCGCCGGCCTGACCGCCGTCCGCAGCGGTCGTGCCGGCCGCGAGGGTGCCTGGCAGGCGCTGAAACGGTCCCCGCACGCGCTGGCCCAACGACGGGTGGTGCCTGCCCACGTCGAGCGCGCGCGGCGCCTGCTGGATCACCGGTCCGGCTAGGGATCACTCCCAGGAGGCATCGGTGCGCCGGCGCAGGTCCGCGACCACCGCGGCCAGGTCCCCGTGGGCCTCGAACACCGCCCGCTGCCGGCTGGCGCCGTTGCCGCGGGCCAGCAGGTGCTCGAAGGCGGCCTCCACCATCGGCCGGTCCCCCGCGTCGTCGAGAGCCGGTCCGATCTGCGTGATGAGCGCCCCGAAGACGTCGCGGACCGGCGCGAGCTCGAGCTTCTCCGGATGCACCAGCCGACCAGCCGTTCCGTAACGCGAAGCGCGCCAGGTCGCGGCACGAAGCTCGTCGCTGCGCCAGGTGGGCAGCGGAGCACCGTCCCGGCCTTGACGAGCGGCGGTCTCCACGAGGCCCCGGGCGAGCGCCGCGAGGAGCGCCGCGTCCTCCAGCTCGGTGCACACGTCGGCGACCCGGATCTCCACCGTCGGGTACCTCTCCGCGAGCCGGGCGTCGAAGTAGATCATCCCCGGGTCGAGGGCCGCACCCCAGGCGACGAGGTTGCGGGCGGTGGCACGGTAGGTCGCGGCGTCACCGAACGCCTCGGCGGAGCCGTTGCTCGGCCAACGTGTCCAGATGTGTGCGCGCCAGCTGGCATAGCCGGTGTCCCCGCCGCGCCAGAACGGCGAGTTGGCGCTGATCGCCAGCAGCACCGGCAACCAGGGCCGGATCCGGTCGATCACGGCCACACCTTCGTCGTCATCGGCGATGTCGATGTGCAGGTGCATCGCGCAGACCAGCGACTGCCGGGCGAGCTCCCCGAACTCCTCGTAGATGCGTTGGTAGCGGGGCTTGGGGGTGACGTTCTGCTGCGGGTCGACCAGCACCGGAGTCGGCATGGCCACCGCGGCCGCACCTGCTGCTCGGGCGGCCTCGCCCACGGCGCGTCGCCCTCGGCGCAGCTCCTCGACCAGTTCCGGCACGGACTCCTTCGGCGCCGTGTCGGTCTCGATCTGCTGGAGGAACAGCTCCTGCTCCACCCCGGGCTCATTGCTGTGGATTCCGACGCCGACCGCCGCCTGCGTCGAGCCTTGCTGGTGCGCGCGGACGGCCTTCTGGGAGACCGCGGTCAGCTCGCCGGTGGCAGGGTCGACGAGCATCAGCTCTTCCTCGACGCCGATCTTCCTCAGTGCCATGACAGGTCCACCGGTCAACGGTTCCCGTCGGCGAGGTCGACCTGGATCGGCGTACCGAGCTCCACGGTCCGGCTCACCGTGCACAGCCGGTCGTGGGACTGGGCCATCGCCCGCGGCACCGCCTGCCGGGCGGCGTCGCCGGCGGGGCCCTCGGGGAAGGTGATGTCGAACGTCAGTCGGAGGTTCGTCAGGTGGTTGCCGGAGTCGTCGCGGACCTTGTCCCCGGACATCCGCACCTCGAACCGGTCCGGGTCCGCGCGCTTGGCCGTGATGTGGTCGACGTCGGAGGCGCTGCACCCGGCGATGGCGGCGAGCAACAGCTCAATCGGCGTGAAGTGCTCGCCCTCTCCGCTGCCGAAGATGAGCCTGCCACCGCGGGTGTTCGTTGCCTCGTACCGACCCAGGTCGACGCGGCTGAGCTCGACGGCCCGTAAGGAGTTGTCTGCCATGGCGGCACTCTTCCACAGCGTGGTCGGGTCCTACGATCGACCTCATGCGCACCGACTTCGCCGCCGAGGACCCGGACGTCAACGTCTACCGGTTGCTGACGGCGGTGGTGGTGCCGCGGCCCATCGCCTGGGTGACGACACTCTCCGAGGACGGACTGGTCAACCTCGCACCGCACTCGTTCTACACGGTGGCCTGCGCCCGTCCCCCGATCGTGCAGTTCTCGTCGGTGGGCAAGAAGGACACGTTGCGCAACGTCCTCGCCACTGGGGAGTTCGTGGTGAACCTCGCCTACGCACCTCTTCTGGAGCAGGTGAACAACTCTGCCGCCCGGTTCCCGCCGGACCAGAGCGAGGTCGAGCAGCTCGACATCGAGATGGAGCCGAGCCTGCGGGTGGCGCCACCCAGGGTCGCCGGCTCCCCGGTCGCGATCGAGTGCACCGTGCACAGCACCAACGAGCTCGGTGACTCGACGGTCGTCCTCGGTGACGTGCGGCTGATCTCGGTGGCGCAGGAGGTGCTGAAGGACCGGCACCCGGACTTCACCCTGCTCGACCCGCTGGCCCGGCTCGGCAAGGACGAGTGGGCGTTGCACTCCGAGGTGGTCGCGATCCCCCGCCCGGCGCGGCCGGAGGACATCGGCTAGTGGACGGCTGCGGCCTGCCGCGCCCGAACGGCGGCAGCTGCATCCTCGGCGACCAGGTCAGCGTTGATCGCAGCGCCAGCCATGACTCCGGCGCCGGCCGCGACGCCGACCATTGCCGAGAGGTCGCTCGCGTTGCCCGCTGCCCACACCCCGGGGATCTCGGTGCGGCCCATCGGCTCCGTCCCGATGAAGGCCCCGTGCGGGTGGTCGGTGAGCGTTCCGCCGAGCTGCTCGTACAGGTCCGCTCGCGCCACGAACCGGGGAGCCACCGTCACCGCGTCGACGAGGAGCTCCTGCCCTTCCTCGAGAACAACGGCACGCAGTACACCGTCCTCGCCGCGGAGACGTTGGACGACGCCGCTCACGACCCGGACATCCAGGGCGGCCAGCTGTTCCCATGCCTCCTCGCCGGGGTCCGGCATCGTGTGCGCGAAGAGCGTGACGTCGTCGCTGAGCTGACGGAACAGCAGCGCCTGGTGGACGCTGAGCGGGGTGGTGCCGAGCACGCCGATCCGCTTTCCGCGGACCTCCCAACCGTGGCAGTAGGCGCAGTGCAGCACGGTCCTGCCCCAGAAGTCCCGCACTCCGGGGACCTCGGGAAGCTCGTCGACCAGCCCGGTCGCCAGCAGCAGCCGGCGGGCGCGGATCGTCCCGCCGCCTTCGAGATCCACCTCGAAGGCGTCGCCATGACGACGCGCGGCGAGTGCGGAGTCGTGCCGGATCTCCGCGCCGTAGCCCTCCGCCTCCCGGCGTCCGTCCGCGAGCAGCTGGAGCGGCGGGATTCCCTCTCTCGCCAGGACGTTGTGCGCGTCAGCCGCTGGGGCGTTCCGCGGCTCGCCCGCGTCCACGACCACCACCGAACGCCGGGAGCGGGCCAGTGCGACGGCGGCGCTCAGACCCGCCGCGCCTCCTCCGATGATCGCGACGTCATGGGTCAGTCCGTTGTTCATCTGGAACCTCTCTTCTCGGGAATGGTGTGGCCGTGCGCCCCCTGGCGCGGGTTCACGGGCGCCGGGCCGCCCAGGCGGTCCGGCTGCTCCGAAGGGTCAGGTCGTGCCGGCGCAGGAGTGCGTTGGTGCTCTCGTCGGCGAGGAGGTGGTCCAGGGTGTCGAGGTCGTCGATCGTGAGCCGGTCCTCCAGCGCGGAACGTACTCTGCTGAGGAACATGCGCGCGTAGCGTTCGAGGCTCGGGGGTGCCGGGCTCACCTCGATGTCGAAGGTCTGCTGGGCGGCCATTGCGAAGCCGGCCCGCTCCAGGGACTCCCGCCAGTCAGGGTGCGCGTTCCAGTCGTCCTGGGCCATCGCGTCGTGGAGGCGGGTTTCCAGACCGGATCGGCCGTGCCCCACGTCGTCGGGCAGGAAACGCGGGAGGCTGTCCATCTCGATGACGACCAGCAACCCGCCGGGATTCAGCGCCGCAAACAGGTCGCTGAGCATGCGGTCCGGGTCCGCCACATGGTGCAGCGACAACGCCGCCCACGCCAGGTCCACGGCACCGACCTCGGGCCAGGCGACGTCGAGGTCTGCCTGCACGACGCGCAGCCGCCCGGTCAGCCCCTGCCGGCGTGCCGACGCCTCGATGCGCTCCAGCATCGACGCCGAGCTGTCGACTGCGACGATTTCGGCCTGCGGGAAGCGTCTGGCGAGCGCCAGCGTGCCGGTGCCCGTGCCGGCGCCCAGGTCGACGACCCTGTCCGGGACCTCGCGAGCGTGCTTTTCTGCCCAGGCGGTCATGTCGTCCAGGTACGAACCGAGGATCTCTGCGTCGAGGTCGAGCATGTCGGCGAGATCCGCCTCGTGCCCTGGGTCGTGCTCGTGCTCGACGCGGTGGGCGTGGTTGTCGTGATGTGTCCGGTGCTGGCCGGTGCCGTGCTGTGCCATGCCTCTACGGTACCCCGCTTTCGCGTCTGTGGCATACACTCTTGCGCATGACGCAAGAACAGGCGCTCGACTCGGTCATCCGGCAACGCATCCGCGGTCTCCGACTGGCTCGGGGCTGGTCCCTGGACGCCCTCGCTGCCCGTTGCTATCTGAGCCCCTCGACCCTGAGCCGGATCGAGACCGGGCACCGCCGGATCGCGCTCGACCAGCTCGTCCCGATCGCCCGAGCTCTCGGCACCACCCTCGACCAGCTCGTCGAGTCGGACGAGGACGAGGACGTGGTGATCCGCCCGCAAGCCGACCACACGCGCGGGGTGACCACCTGGCTCCTGTCGAGTGACCGCACCCTCCACGGCGTGACCGTGGCGAAGATGCGGATCACTGCCGAGCGGCCGACCGGCCCCGACCAGGCGAAGGTGCACCCCGGCCGGGAGTGGTTCACCGTTCTGTCCGGCACGGTGAGTCTCCAGCTGGGTGAGCGGACGATCCTGGTCGGGGCGGGCGACGCGGCCGAGTTCTCGACCATGGTTCCGCATGCGATCGGCGCCCATGACGGCCCGGTTGAGATCCTCACGATCTTCGACCACGACGGAGAGCGTGCGCACCTGCACGGCTCCGGCGAGGCCGGTCCCGAATCGCCCTGACCGGCCCGGACCGCCGAGCCGTCACGTCTGGCGGGTCGAGCCGTCACCTTTGGCGGCCCGAGGGGTCCCTTTTTCCGCGCCCGCCGCGAATTCTCCACGTCTGAAGGGTGAAAACTTCACGTCTGAAGGGTGAGAACTCCACGTCTCAACGGGATGGGGTGGTGGTGGTGCAGTTGGTGAACCATCCGTCGGGGTCGAACAGCTCCGGCCTCCGTTCGCGCAGGATCGGCTCCGCGGCATCCTCCAGGACCAGGTCGGTTCCGGTCGGCACCGCGA
>DATFGA010000361.1:0-10751 GCA_035249775.1 Nocardioidaceae bacterium
CCGAAGATCTCGGTGCAGGCGCGCGACGCGATCGGCCGCACCTGGCAGATGTCGACGATCCAGCTGGACTTCAACCTGCCGGAGCTGTTCGGGCTGGAGTACACCGCCCCCGACGGGTCCCGGCAGCGGCCGGTGATGATCCACCGCGCGCTGTTCGGCTCGATCGAGCGGTTCGTGGGTGTCCTCACCGAGCACTACGCCGGCGCGTTCCCGCCCTGGCTGGCTCCGGTCCAGGTGGTCGCGATCCCGATCGCCGAGCGGCACAACGACTACCTGCAGAAGGTGGCCGCGCAGCTGCGTGATCGCGGGATCCGGGTCGAGGTCGACGAGTCCGACGACCGGATGCAGAAGAAGATCCGCAACGCCCAGGTGCAGAAGGTGCCGTTCATGCTGATCGCCGGCGACCGGGACGTCGAGGACGGCGCGGTGTCGTTCCGCTACCGCAACGGTGAGCAGGACAACGGTGTCTCCGTCGACGAGGCGATCTCCCGCGTGGCCGACGCGGTGGAGCGCCGGATCCAGGTATGAACCACGGCTCGGAGTACGACGGGCAGCTCGACGAGACCCTGCACCAGGAAGGGGTCGGTGTGCCCGACGAGCTCGAACGCCTCTGGACACCGCACCGGATGGCCTACATCCGCGGGCAGAACAAGCCGGCCGACTCGGAGGCGGGGGAGCAGTGCCCCTTCTGCCGGATCCCCACCCTCGAGGACCGGGAAGGCCTGGTCGTGCACCGCGGCGAGCTGTCGTACGTCGTGCTCAACCTGTATCCCTACAGCCCGGGCCACCTGATGATCTGCCCCTACCGGCACGTCGCCGACTACACCGAGGTCTCCGCCGAGGAGACGGTCGAAGTCGCCGAGCTGACCCAGCAGGCGATGCGGACGATCCGCGACGTCAGCGGCGCGCACGGGTTCAACATCGGGATGAACCAGGGCTCGGTGGCCGGTGCCGGCATCGCCGCGCACCTGCACCAGCACGTCGTACCCCGCTGGGCCGGCGACCAGAACTTCATGCCGATCATCGGCCGCACCCGCACCCTGCCCGAGCTGATGGCCGAGACCCGGGACCTGCTCGCCGACGCCTGGCGCTGAGCCCGCGGGTCGGACGGGCCGCGCGGCGCCCGGCCGGATAGCCTGCTCTCGCCATGCTGAACCGATTCCGTTCCTTCTGGACCAAGCTGCTCACCCCCATCGCAAGATTCCTGATCCGGATGGGCGTGAGCCCCGACGCGGTCACCCTGGTCGGCACCATCGGCGTGGTCGCCGGTGCGCTGGTCTTCTTCCCGCGCGGGGAGCTGTTGATCGGGGTCCTGGTGATCACCGCGTTCGTGTTCTCCGACCTGCTCGACGGGACGATGGCCCGGATGACCGGGACCACGTCGAAGTGGGGCGCCTTCCTCGACTCCACCCTGGATCGGCTCGGCGACGCGGCGATCTTCGGTGGCCTGGTGCTGTACTTCGCCGGACCGGGGGAGTCCCTGCCGCTGGCCTCGCTGGCGTTGTACTGCCTGGTGATGGGCTCGGTCACCTCCTACGCCCGCGCTCGCGCGGAGTCCCTCGGGATGGAGGCCAGGGGCGGGATAGCCGAGCGGGCCGACCGGCTGGTGGCGATCCTGGTGATGACCGGCCTCAGCGCCATCTTCGACGTGCCGGTGCTGATCCCGCTCACCCTCGCCGCACTCGCGCTCGCCAGCACGGTCACCGTGGTCCAGCGGGTGCTGGCCGTGCGCAGTCAGGCCAAAGCGGCCGCGTGATGAGCTCGCTGCTCGGCGGGCTCGGCCGGGCCGCCGGGGCCGCCTCGGACCACGCCACCGCGTTCGGCTATCTGTCCGGGTGGCGGCTGGTCCGGCTGCTGCCCGAGCCCGCGGCCCGCAGCCTGTTCACGCGCATCGGCGACGAGGTCTACCGCCGCAACGGCGCCGGCGTGCAACGGCTGCGCCGCAACCTGGCCCGGGTCCGGCCCGGCCTTTCCGACCAGGAGCTGGACCGGCTGACCCACGACGCGGTGCGGTCCTACCTGCGCTACTGGTGCGAGTCGTTCCGGCTTCCCGCCTGGCCCACCGACGACCTCGTACGGCGCACCCGCACGGTCAACGAGCACGTCCTCCGCGATGCCATGGCGCGCGGGAACGGCGCGGTGGTGCCCCTGCCGCACATGGCGAACTGGGACTGGGCCGGTGCCTGGGCGTGCGCGACCGGAATGCCTCTGGTCACGGTCGCGGAGCGGCTGCGCCCCGAGCGGCTCTACGACGAGTTCGTGTCCTACCGCAGCTCGCTCGGGATGGAGATCCTGCCGCTGACCGGTCACGACGCGACGTTCCCCCGGCTGGTCGAGTGGGTCGGGTCCGGCGGGCTGGTGTGCCTGCTCGCGGACCGGGACCTGAGCCGGACCAGCATCGAGGTCACGTTGTGCGGCGAGCGGGCCCGGATGCCTCGCGGACCGGCCGTGCTCGCCCGACGTACCGGCGCTGCGCTGATCCCGGTCACCCTCGCCTACGACGGCGACGACATGGAGGTCACCTTCCACCCGGAGGTCCCGCACGTCGAGGGCGACGACGGGATCGCGGCGATGATGCAGCAGGTGGCCGACGCGTTCACCGCCGGGCTCCGCGAGCACCCGCAGGACTGGCACATGATGCAGCGGGTCTTCGCCGACGACCTGCCACCCGGACGGCGGTAACCGTGCGGATAGGGCTGGTCTGCCCCTACTCCCTCGACGTGCCCGGCGGCGTGCAGAACCACGTCAAGGACCTCGCCGAGGCGCTGATCGGGCTGGGCCACGACGTGTCGGTGCTCGCGCCGAGCGAGGACGAGCACCAGCTGCCGGCGTACGTCGTGCCCGCGGGTCGCGCGATGCCGGTGCCCTACAACGGCTCGGTGGCCCGGGTCTCGTTCGGGCCGGTGGTCGCCGCGCGGGTCCGCCGCTGGCTGCGCGACGGAGCCTTCGACGTGGTGCACCTGCACGAGCCGGCGTCGCCGAGCCTGTCGCTGCTCGCGCTGTGGGCGACCGAGTGCCCGGTGGTGGCGACCTTCCACACGTCGCAGATCCGGTCCCGGGCGATGTCCGCCTCCGCCTCGATCCTGCGCCCGTCGCTGGAGAAGATCAGCGGCCGGATCGCGGTCTCCGAGTACGCCCGGGACACCCTGGTCCAGCACATCGGCGGTGAGCCGGTGGTGATCCCCAACGGCGTGTACGTCGACCGCTTCGCGGACGCGTCCCCGCGGGAGGACTGGCGCGGGGAGGGCGGCACGCTGGCGTTCGTGGGCCGTCTCGACGAGCCCCGCAAGGGTCTGCCGGTGCTGCTGCAGGCGTTCCCGAAGATCGCTGCGGACCGTCCCGGCGTGCGGCTGCTGGTGGTCGGCGGCGGCGACCTCGACCGGGCGCGGGCATCGGTGCCGGCCGAGCTGCGGGACCAGGTCACCTTCCTCGGCCGGGTCAACGACGCGGAGAAGGCCGCGGCACTGCGGACCGCAGACGTCTACGTCGCCCCGAACACCGGCGGGGAGAGCTTCGGGATCGTCCTGGTCGAGGCGATGGCCGCCGGCGCGTCGGTGCTCGCCAGCACGATCCCCGCGTTCCGGCGGGTCCTGGGCGACGGCCGGTACGGCGTGCTGTTCGACTCGGGTGACAGCGGTCAGCTCGCCACCCGGGCGGTCGAGCTCCTCGCGGACCCGGTCGGCCGCGAGGAGCTGGACCAGCAGGCCCGGCTCGCCGTCCGCCGCTACGACTGGTCCTCGGTGGCCGGGCGGATCGTGCAGGTCTACGAGACCGTCGCCGGAGAGGAACCCCGCTGATGGAGTGGCTCTATCTCATCCTCGCGATCGTCGTCCTCCTGGTCGTGGGGCTGTGGCTGACCTGGACCGCGAACCGGCTGGACCGGATGCACCACCGGATCGACGTCGCCCGGGCCTCCCTCGACTCGCAGCTGCTGCGCCGCTCGGGTGCGGCCCTGGAGCTGGCCACGTCCGGGACGCTGGACCCGGCCCGGTCGCTGCTGCTGGTCGACACCGCCCACCAGTCACGGGCGGCCTCACCGGAGGACTTCGAGTCCGCGGAGTCGGACCTGTCCGAGGCGCTGCGGGCGGTGTTCACCGACGCCGACGAGGTGCGTGCCCTGCGCGGGGACGCGGACGTCGGCCCGTTGCTGCGCGAGCTGGCCGGGTCCTGCCGCAAGGTGGAGCTGGCCCGGCGGTTCCACAACGACGTGGTGGTCTCGGCCCGGGTGCTGCGGTCGCGGCGGCGGGTGCGCTACCTGCGGCTGGCCGGTCGCGCAGCGGACTTGGCCACGGTCGACCTCGACGACGAGCCACCGGCCGCGCTGGTCGCGGACTGAACCGGTTTCGCCGGGCCGCCCGCACGGCCGTACTCTTGTCCCATCCTCGATTCCCGGCCGGACACGCACGTCCGGTCGACAACGCAGAAGGCTGAACGTGACTGACGTCGACAACTTGCAGAACTCCGCTCCGGCAACCGGCACCTCCGGCGTGAAGCGGGGGATGGCCGAGATGCTCAAGGGCGGCGTGATCATGGACGTGGTCACCGCCGAGCAGGCCAGGATCGCCGAGGACGCCGGCGCGGTCGCCGTGATGGCCCTGGAGCGGGTCCCCGCCGACATCCGCGCGCAGGGCGGGGTCTCCCGGATGAGCGACCCGGACATGATCGACTCGATCATCGAGGCGGTCTCGATCCCGGTGATGGCCAAGGCCCGGATCGGCCACTTCGCCGAGGCGCAGGTGCTGCAGAGCCTGGGCGTCGACTACATCGACGAGTCCGAGGTGCTCACCCCGGCCGACTACGCGAACCACATCGACAAGTGGCAGTTCACGGTTCCGTTCGTGTGCGGCGCGACCAACCTCGGCGAGGCGCTGCGCCGGATCACCGAGGGCGCGGCGATGATCCGTTCCAAGGGCGAGGCCGGCACCGGTGACGTCTCCAACGCGGTCACCCACATGCGGACCATCCGCGCCGAGCTGCGCCGGCTGCAGGGGTTGTCGACCGACGAGCTGTACGTCGCGGCCAAGGAGCTCCAGGCCCCTTACGACCTGGTCAAGGAGGTCGCCGGGAACGGGAAGCTGCCCGTCGTGCTCTTCACCGCCGGCGGCATCGCCACCCCCGCGGACGCGGCGATGATGATGCAGCTCGGCGCCGAGGGCGTGTTCGTCGGATCCGGCATCTTCAAGTCCGGCAACCCCGCCCAGCGCGCCGAGGCGATCGTCAAGGCCACCACCTTCTTCGACGACCCGGACGTGGTCGCCAAGGTCTCCCGCGGTCTGGGCGAGGCGATGGTCGGCATCAACGTCGACGAGATCCCGCAGCCGCACCGGCTCGCCGAGCGCGGCTGGTAGGCCGGGTGCCGGACAAGGTCCCCGCCGAGACGCACGTCCGCGACTTCACGCGGTCGTGCGTGCGTGCCGGACTCCTCTCCGAGCAGGAGCTGTACGACGAGGTGGTGCTCGCGATCAGGACCGAGCTGCCGGGCACCGGCTCGCCGGAGGCGCAGGCCCGGTCCTGGATCGCGGAGTTCCGCGACGAGCTCGCGACCGACGAGGCGGCCTGGCCGGACGAGACGGACTACGACCGGCTCCAGTCCGCGCTCGCTGAGCTCGCCGCGGATGGCGTCCTGGTGCTCCAGGGCTGCGACGACCACTGGGCGGCCAAGCAGGCCCTCGACGAGCGTGCCGCCGCCGGCACTCCGGCCCGCGGCGTCGCCTGGTTCACCCCCTCCGACGTCTGGCACGCCATCGACGAGGGCATGCTCGAGGTCAACGTCTGGCACGGCACGACCGCCAACGTCGCTCCCGGGGACACCTTGCTCGACGACGTCGTGGCCGTGTTCGAACGGCACCAGCTGCCCGCCCACTTCGACGAGGGCCGGGTGGAGGTCACCGCGCACTGGCGCCGCCGCCTCACCTCCCCCCACCCATCCCGTTGAGACGCGCCCTTTTCCCCGTTCAGACGTGCGGTTTTCGCGGTTGAGGCGTGGAATCTTCGCGCTGCGGCCGGCCACTTACCATGGACACGTGACTGACTCCCCACTGATCGGCGTGTTCGCGCTCCAGGGCGACGTGCGCGAGCACGTCCGGATGCTCGAGGTGGCCGGTGCGCGCACCCGCGCCGTCCGCCGGCCGAGCGAGCTGGCCGGCCTGGACGGGATCGTCATCCCCGGCGGCGAGTCCACGACGATGTACAAGCTCGCGCGGACCTTCGAGCTGTTCGACCCGCTGCGGGACGCGATCAGGGGCGGACTGCCCGCGTTCGGCACGTGCGCCGGGATGATCATGCTGGCCGACCACATCGAGGGTGGGATCCACGGCCAGGAGACGATCGGAGGCCTCGACGTCGTCGTACGCCGCAACGCGTTCGGCCGGCAGGTGAACTCGTTCGAGGCCGACCTCGACGTCGAGAGGCTGGCGGACCGCTTCCACGCGCTGTTCATCCGGGCGCCGTGGGTGGAGAAGGTCGGACAGGACGTCGAGGTCGTCGCCACGGTGGCCTCGGGGGAGGCGGTCGGTAGGATCGTCGCCGTCCGACAGGCGAACCTGCTCGCCACGTCGTTCCACCCCGAGATCACGGGGGACCACCGAATGCACGCTCTGTTCGTCGAGCTCGTCCAGTCACGGCCGGGGTTGGCGGACGCCGAGAACGAGACGCGGAAGTAGGACCTGATGTCTGGCCACTCCAAATGGGCGACCACCAAGCACAAGAAGGCCGTCATCGACGCCCGCCGCGGCAAGATGTTCGCCAAGCTGATCAAGAACATCGAGGTCGCGGCCCGGATGGGCGGCGGTGACCCGGCCGGCAACCCGACCCTGTTCGACGCCATCCAGAAGGCCAAGAAGTCCTCGGTCCCCAACGACAACATCGACCGCGCGGTGAAGCGGGGTTCCGGCGCCGAGGCCGGGGGCGCCGACTACCAGACGATCATGTACGAGGGGTACGGCCCGAGCGGTGTCGCCTTCCTGATCGAGTGCCTGACCGACAACAAGAACCGGGCCGCGATGGAGGTCCGCACCGCGATGACCCGCAACGGCGGCTCGCTGGCGGACCCGGGCTCGGTGTCCTACATGTTCAACCGCAAGGGCGTCGTGATCGTCTCCAAGGAGCAGGAGGGCAAGGCGGTCGGCGAGGACGACGTGCTCGAGGCCACCCTGGACGCGGGGGCCGAGGAGGTCAACGACCTCGGTGACTCCTACGAGGTGATCAGCGAGGCCACGGACCTGGTGGCGGTGCGGACCGCGCTGCAGGCCGCAGGCGTGGACTACGACTCGGCCGAGGCGTCGTTCGTCCCGTCGATGAACGTGGAGGTCGACGAGGCCTCCGCCGGCAAGGTGTTCCGGCTGGTCGAGGCGCTCGAGGACCTCGACGACGTACAGAACGTGTTCGGCAACTTCGACGTCTCCGACGAGGTGATGGAGGCGCTCGACGCCTGACCCACCGCACGGCGCGTCGCACGTCGGATGCGTCGGACCTGTCGGTTAGCGTGGTGTCCGAACATCTGTTCGGACGAAAGGTGGCCGCGTGCGCGTGCTCGGGATCGACCCTGGCCTGACCCGGTGCGGTCTCGGCGTGGTCGACGGCTCGGTCGGCCGGCCGCTGACCATGGTGCAGGTCGGCGTCGTCCGGACCGCACCGGAGCTGGCCGTCGCGCAGCGACTGTGCCTGATCGAGGCGGAGATCGACGCCTGGCTCGACGCCCACCGGCCCGACGCCGTGGCGGTCGAGCGGGTGTTCAGCCAGCACAACGTGAAGACCGTGATGGGCACCGCGCAGGCCAGCGGGATCGCGCTGGTCGCCGCCGCCCGCCGCGGTATCCCGGTGGCGCTGCACACGCCGAGCGAGGTCAAGGCCGCGGTCAGCGGCAACGGCCGCGCGGACAAGGCCCAGGTCGGCGCGATGGTCACCCGGCTGCTGCGCCTGACCGAGCAGCCCAGGCCCGCCGACGCCGCGGACTCGCTGGCGCTGGCGATCTGCCACATCTGGCGCGGTGCCGCCCAGTCCAGGATCGAGGAGGCCGTCGCCGCGGCCGGAAGGAGGCCCCGTTGATCGCCTTCGTGAAGGGCACCGTCGCCGGCGTGACGCTCACGTCCGCGGTCGTCGAGGTCGGCGGGGTGGGTCTCGAGCTCAACTGCACGCCGAACACGCTGGCCACGCTGCGGATCGGCAGCGAGGCCACGCTGCCCACCAGCATGGTGGTCCGCGAGGAGTCGCTGACCCTGTTCGGGTTCCTCGACGACGACGAGAAGTCGGTGTTCGAGCTCCTCCAGACCGCCAGCGGCGTCGGCCCGAAGCTGGCTCAGGCGATGCTCGCCGTGCACTCGCCCGACGACCTGCGCCGGGCGGTCACGGGCGAGGACGTCAAGACCCTCACCACCGTCCCGGGGATCGGCCAGAAGGGGGCGCAGCGGATCATCCTCGAGCTCAAGGACCGGATCGGGGCACCGACGTCGGGCAGCGCACGGCCGGTGACCGGGGCGACCGTGTCCACCGCCGCCTGGCGCGACCAGGTGCACGCCGGCCTGGTGGGACTGGGCTGGTCGGGCAAGGAAGCGGACAAGGCGGTCGACGCCGTCGCGCCCCAGGCCGAGCAGGCCGAGGGTGCCCCGGACGTGGCCGCGCTGCTCCGGGCGGCGCTGCGGACCCTGAGCAAGGCGTGAACCGATGAGCGACCCGAGAAGCGCCGGCGCGCCGCAGGACGCAGCCTCCGACCCCGCCGCCCGATACGAGGCCGCCGAGGGCGCCTACGTGGAGAGCCGCGCCCTGGTGGCCGCCGAGGCCGAGGGCGATGAGCGTGCGGTCGAGGCAGCGCTGCGCCCGCGCACCCTCGACGAGGTGATCGGCCAGGAACGGGTCCGCGAACAGCTCTCGCTGGTCCTCCAGGCCGCCCGCGCCCGGGAACGCGCCCCCGACCACGTGCTGCTGTCCGGTCCGCCGGGGCTGGGCAAGACGACGCTGGCGATGATCATCGCCGCGGAGATGTCGAGCCCGCTGCGGCTCACCTCCGGGCCCGCGATCACCCACGCCGGTGACCTGGCCGCGATCCTGTCCGGGATGAACGAGAACGACGTGCTCTTCGTCGACGAGATCCACCGGATGTCGCGGCCGGCCGAGGAGATGCTCTACATGGCGATGGAGGACTTCCGGGTCGACGTCGTGATCGGAAAGGGGCCCGGCGCGACCGCGATCCCGCTCGAGATCCCGTCGTTCACGCTGGTCGGCGCCACCACCCGGGCCGGTCTGCTCCCGGGGCCGCTGCGGGACCGGTTCGGGTTCACCGCGCACCTGGAGTTCTATGAGCCCGCCGAGCTGGACCTGATCGTCCGCCGCTCCGCCGGCCTGCTCGGTGTCGAGCTGACCGACGAGGGCGCCGCCGAGATCGCCTCCCGCTCCCGGGGCACCCCGCGGATCGCGAACCGGCTGCTGCGCCGCGTGCGTGACTACGCCCAGGTGCGCGCGGACGGGGTGGTCACGCTCGACGTCGCGCACCGCGCGCTGGACCTCTACGAGGTCGACCAGTCCGGCCTCGACCGTCTGGACCGGGCGGTGATCGACGTGCTCTGCCGTCGGTTCGGCGGTGGTCCGGTCGGCGCCAGCACCCTCGCGGTCGCGGTGGGGGAGGAGCGCGAGACCGTCGAGGAGGTCGCCGAGCCGTTCCTGGTCCGTTCCGGTTTCCTGGCGCGTACGCCGCGCGGGCGGGTCGCCACGCCGGCGGCATGGGCCCACCTCGGCCTGGTAGCCCCGGCCGGTGCACCGTTCAGCACCGGGGACGTCGCGCTGTTCGACCCGGACGAATGACGGCATGGCCGGCAGGCCGCTGCGTCGTACGCCCGGGAGCTGATACCCAACCGTGACGTCGTGAGGCCCCGGCTGGTCGGCTCGGTTGGGCTTCGGCAGTTAGAATCCACCGTTGGCCGTTTGACGCGGCTGATCTGCCATGCCCACACATTTCTGAAGGAGCCATTGTGTCGCCAGACCAGCTGGCCGGGATCCTCCCCCTCGTACTCATCGTGCTCGCATTCTGGTTCCTCGTGATCCGGCCCGCACGCAAGCGTCAGCACGAGATGACCAGGATCCAGAACAGTGTCGACGTGGGCGCCGAGGTGATGCTCGGCTCGGGCATCTACGGCACGGTGACCGCGGTCGCCGACGACACCCTGCAGCTCCAGGTCGCGCCCGGGACCACCATGAAGGTGGCCCGCCAGGCGGTCGTGCGGGTGGTGGCGCCGGTCGCCCCGCGCACCGACCCGACCGGGGACGAATCGTCCTCGCGCGTCGTTGACGAGCAGGACTAGCACGACTCTTGCGGGCCCTGCCCGACAGTTGAGGAGCAAATAGCAGTGGCGAGAAACACGTCACGCCCTGGACGCACGCTCATCGCCTTCGGACTGCTGATCGCAGCCCTCTACGGCGGTGTCGCGCTCAGCGGCGACTGGACGCCCAAGCTCGGGCTCGACCTCCAGGGCGGCACCCGGATCACCCTCGAGGCGAGCACCGAGACCGGGGACGAGGTGACCGACGAGAAGCTGCAGGAGGCTGCGGCGATCATCGAGAGCCGGGTCAACGGCAGCGGTGTCACCGAGGCGGAGGTCACCACCCAAGGTGACCGCAACATCATCGTCGAGATCCCCGGTGAGAACCGCAAGGAGCTCGTCGACACGGTCAAGCAGACCGCGCAGCTGCGCTTCCGGCTGGTCGCGGCTACCGCCCCAGGCACGGCTCAGGCGCAGCCGAGCGCCCCGGCGAGCCCGACG
>DATFGA010000362.1:0-2261 GCA_035249775.1 Nocardioidaceae bacterium
GTGATGAAGAACCGGCTGCACCGCAGGTCGGTGATCGGCAGCGACTTGCCCTCGAGGGCGAGCCGACGGAAGAACGGGATCACCGAGCCCCGGCTGCCCATCACGTTGCCGTAGCGGACCACCGAGAACCGGGTGGGATACGCGGCCGCGTAGTGGTTGCCGCTGACGAACAGCTTGTCGGCGGTCAGCTTCGTCGCACCGTAGAGGTTGATCGGGCTCGACGCCTTGTCGGTGGACAGGGCGACGACCTTCTTCACGCCGCTGTCGATGCACGCCTCGATCACGTTCTGCGAACCCATCACGTTGGTCTTCACGAACTCGAACGGGTTGTACTCCGCGGTGTCGACCTGCTTCAGTGCCGCGGCGTGCACCACGTAGTCGACGTTGTGCATCGCACGGAGCAGCCGTGGCTCGTCACGGACGTCGCCGATGAACCAGCGCAGCCGCGGGTCGTCGTGGAACAGCTGGCGGACCTCGTACTGCTTCAGCTCGTCACGCGAGAAGATGATCAGCCGCTTCGGGTCGAGGTTGTCCAGGGCGTAGCGGATGAACGCCTTCCCGAACGATCCGGTGCCACCGGTGATGAGGATCTCGGACCCCTGGAGAACGGACACGCTCTGCCTTTCGGTTGCTGGCGACGGGACGTTCCCGTTCTACATGGCTCCCGTATCGTATGAGACGGCCGGTCCATCGCCCTCGGGCGCGCGCAATCGAGGGGCAGTGCATGCGCATCCTGATCCACTGCAACGGTGGTCCGTCGCTGGGGGTGGGGCATGTGGTCCGCTCGTCGGCACTGGTCGAGGAGGCGGTGGCATCCGGGCATGACGTGACCGTTGCCGGTCGGCTCGACGGCGACTTCGTCCGGCACCACCTGGACGCTGCGGGAGCGACCGTGGTCGCGTTCTCGGAGCAGGTTTCGCTTGAAGGCTTCGACGTCATCCATCTGGACAGCTACGACACCGCGGTTCCCCGCCGCGCCGGCGCCCTGTTCAGCAACCTTAACGACGGGGACTTCGGGCGGCGTCCCGCGGACATCTGCATCGACCCGAACTACGGCGCGGAGACAGTGTGTATCGACACAGCGGCCGCCTGCGGAGTGCGGCTGCTCGGCTCGCGTTACGCGCCGTTGCGGCGCGCGGTGACAGACCGTCGTGGTCACTGGCAGCCGCGTGAGAAGGCTCGGCGGGTGCTGGTCGTGATGGGGGGCACGGATCCGCGGCAGCTCACCCCCCGACTTCTGCGGCTGCTGGGTGAGGTCGGCGAGCCGCTCGAGGTGACCGCCGTCGTCCCTCCTGCCGTCTCCGACGAGTGCGCCGAGCTGGTGCGGGACCTCGACGGGATCAAGGTGGAGCTGGTGCCACCGGTCGCGGACCTGCCCGCGCTCGCGGTCGGTCAGGACCTGGTGATCAGCGCTGCCGGTACGACGGTGTGGGAGCTGTGCTGCATCGGGGTACCGATGGCTCTGGTCTGCGCGGTCGACAACCAGCGTGCAGGCTACGAACGGGTCCTCGCCGCGGGCGCGGCGATCGGGCTCGGGTCGCTCGAGCCTGCCGACGAGCAACCGGCCCGCGACGCGCTGCGTGCCGTGCTCACGGATGCAGGCGCCCGGTTCGCCTTGGCAGAACAGGCCTCCGGCATCGTCGACGGCCGAGGGGCCTGGCGCGTCGTACGGGCCTGGGAGCAGCTGGTCGCCTCACCGCCGTCGACCGCAGCGACGGCGGGGCTGACCCTGCGCGCGGCCTCGATCGCCGACGCGGTCACGCTGTGGCGCTGGCGCAACGACCCGGGCACACGCGCCGCCTCCCGGTCGGGCAGCGAGGTCCCGCTCGAGGACCACCTGGCCTGGCTCGAGAAGAGCATCGCGGCCGACGACCGGATCCTGCTCATCGCCGCCGACCCGACCGGTGACGTCGGCACGGTCCGCTGGGACCAGCAAGGCGCCTACGCGTGGGAGGTGTCGATCACCGTCGCCCCGGACCGACGCAGCCGGTCGTTGGGCGGTGCGCTGCTGCGGGCCGGGGAACGCGAGCTGGTAGAGGCCGCGGGTGCGCCGGTGACCAGCATCGCCGGCGTGCACGAGACGAACGCGGCGTCCCGGCGCCTGTTCGAGGCGGCCGGTTACGTGCTTGATCTTCCGGCAGACGCCGACGGGTTCCTCACCTTCGTCAAGCACCTGCCGGGCCGGGCCTGATTCAGACCAGGTCCCAGGTCAGCGGCGTACCGCGCGGCACATCCCGGGTGAAGGTCCTGCCGAGCACCCG
>DATFGA010000363.1:0-8981 GCA_035249775.1 Nocardioidaceae bacterium
GTAGGGCGCCCCTGCAGCCACGGACCCGTGAACTCCTCGTCGTACCCGCGCTGCGCCATGCCCGGGCCTCTCGTCGCAGATGCTGTCACCGGAGAGTACGTAGCGGGGGCGGGCCAGGACGTCGTCCGGCGGAAAGAATCCGCGTCTCCCCCGCGAAAACTCCACGTCTCGACGGCGAGAAAGTCGCGTCTCAACGGCGATAAAGTCGCGCCTCAACGGCGAAAAAGGCGCGTCTCAACAGGGGTGGGGGTGGGGTGGGGAGGACGAGGGTGGGTGGAAGGGGGCTATTGGCGGGTGGTGGGGCGGCCGGGGACGCTCACGTCGTAGGTGCTCGCACGAGGGGCGGAGCCGAGGAGCACCTCGACGACCTTCGCCTTGTTCTCGGACTCGTCCGCGCTGCCCCAGAAGATCGTCCGGCCGTCGCGCAGCCGCAGGCTGATCGTGTCGATGGTCGCCACCTCCACGAAGTCGACCCGCGCGGCGAGCCTGTCCGGGAGCACCTCGATCACCGTCGCCGCCTCGGCCAGCGCCTCGGCCCGCGTCCCGGCGCTGACCCGCACCATCGGCAGGTGCGCCGGCGGGGTGGAGTAGTCACGGAACACGACGCCCTCCTCGTCGAGGCCCTGCACCACGCCGTTGCGCTCGACGACGGCGACGGGGACCCGCTCCTGCACGGCGATCCGTACCTTGTCCGGCCACGCCCGCGACACGTCCACGCTGTCCACGGCGGCGAGCCCCTCGACCCGGGCCGCGACCGCGTCGAGGTCAACGCCGGCCAGCGGCTCGCCGGTGGGGACCTGCGCGGCGCGGCGGACCTCATCAGCCGAGAGCACCACGCCACCCTCGACCTTGACGTCGGTGACCGCGAGCACCGAGGAGAAGAACACCAGCCACACCGCGCCGCCGACCAGCGCGAGCACCGCGAACAGGGCGGTCAGCCCGCGCCAGGCCAGCCAGCGGCGGGCCCACTGGCGGCGGGCGAAGCGCTTGCGCGCGATCCGGACGGTCTGCTCCTCGTCGGCACGCTCCGGCGCACTCGTCCTAGCCATCGGCGGCCTCCGATCGTTCGGCGAGCAGCTCGAGGACCTCCGGGCCGACCAGCGTCACGTCGCCGGCCCCCAGCGTGAGTACGACGTCCCCGCGGCGAGCCCGTTCGACGAGACGGGACGGGACCTGCGACCAGGACGGCTCGAAGAGCACCTGCTCGGGAGGGAGCGGCACATGAGCGGCGACCATGCCCCCGTTGACCCCGGGCTCGGGGTCCTCACGGGCGACGTAGACGTCCATCACCACCACCTCGTCGGCCGCACCGAGGGCCTCCCCCATCGCCGCACCGAAGATCCGGGTCCGGGAGACCAGGTGCGGCTGGAACGCGACCACCACCCGGCCGTCCCCGGCCAGCGACCGGGCGGCCTGCAGGTCGCCGGCGATCTCGTTCGGGTGGTGCGCGTAGCTGTCGTAGACCCGGATCCCGTCGACCTCGCCCTTGAGCTCCATCCGGCGGCGGGTGCCGCTGAACGCCTCGAGGCCGCGCTTCATGTCCGCGAAGGAGAACCCGAGCCGCAGCCCGGCGGCGAGCGCAGCCAGGGCGTCGAGCACGTAGTGGCGGCCCGGGATCTGCAGCGACATCTCCCCCAGCCGGCGGCCCCGGTCGACGACGGTGAACCGGGAGGTGGACCCGGCGAAGGTGACCCCCTCGGCGCGCACGTCGGCCGCCTCGGACTCGCCGACACCGACCGTGGTCAGCCCGCGCGCCCGCGCCTGCGCGGCCAGGTCGGCCGCCCCGTGGTCGTCGACGCAGACGACCAGGAAACCGGCCGGGTCGATCCGGTCCAGGAACTCGGTGAACGCGGCGTGGTAGGCCTCCTCGGTCCCGTAGTTGTCGAGGTGGTCGGCCTCCACGTTGGTGACCAGCGCGGCGTACGGGGAGTACACCAGGAACGCACCGTCGCTCTCGTCGGCCTCGGCCACGAACAGGTCACCGCTGCCGTCGTGGGCGTTGGCGCCGGACTCGTTGAGCTCGCCGCCGATCGCGAACGATGGGTCCGCGCCACAGTGCTGGAGCGCGACGGTCAGCAGCGAGGTGGTGGTGGTCTTCCCGTGCGTGCCGGCCACCGCGACCACCCGGCGGCCCTGCATCACCGACTCCAGGGCGGCCGAGCGGGGCAGCAGCCGCAGCCCCTGCCGGACGGCCTCGACCACCTCGGGGTTGTCCTCGCGGACGGCGGTGGACACCACGACGGTGTCCACGTCGCGCACGTGCGCCGCGTCGTGGCCGACGTGGCAGGTCGCGCCGAGCGCCCGCAACGCCTCGATCGTCCGCGACTCCTTGGCGTCGCTGCCGCTGACGGTGATCCCGCGGGCCAGCATGATCCGGGCGATCCCGGACAGGCCGGCGCCGCCGATGCCGACGAAGTGCACCCGGCCGAGCCGGTCGGCGGGCAGCAGCTCTGAGGGGACCGGAACTCTCATCGCGCTGCCGCCAGCACCATCCGGGCGAGCTTCTCGTCGGCGTCGCGCGGGATCAGGTCGGCCGCCGCGGTCGACATCGTGTGCAGCCGCGCGCCGTCGGTCACCAGCGAAGGCACGGTCGCGGCGACCCACTCCGGGGTGAACGCGGTGTCCTGGACCAGCAGCCCGCCGCCGGCGTCGACAACGGGGCGGGCGTTGTGCTCCTGCTCGCCGTTGCCGATCGGCAGCGGCACGAACACCGCCGGCAGACCCACGGCAGCGACCTCGGTGACCGTGTTCGCCCCGGCCCGGCAGACCACCAGGTCCGCGGCGGCGTAGGCGAGGTCCATCCGGTCGACATAGGGAACGACGACGTACGCCGGGTCGTCCGGCCGGCGATCCACGCTCGCCGACCCCGACGGCCCCACGACGTGGAGGACCTGGACACCGGCATCGGCCAGCGCACGCTGCCCTCCGGACACGGACTGGTTGAGCCGGCGCGCCCCTTGGGACCCTCCGGTGACCAGCAGCGTCGGGCGGTCGGTGTCGAGGCCGAAGGTACGCCGCGCCTCCTCCCGTAGCCCGGGACGGTCCAGGGTGGAGATCATCCGCCGGATCGGCAGACCGAGATAGGCCGCGTTCCGGAGCGGGGTGTCCGGGAAGCTGGTCGCGACGTGCCTGGTCAACCGGGCGCCGACCTTGTTCGCGATCCCGGGGACCGCGTTGCCCTCGTGGACGACCAGCGGGATCCTGCGGCGCCGGGCGGCGAAGTAGGCCGGCATCGACACGTAGCCGCCGAAGCCGACCACCACGTCCGGGCGGACCCGGTCGAAGACGTCCAGCGTCGCGGAGACCGCACCGCGCAGCCGGTTCGGCACCCGCAGCAGGTCGGCCGACGGCTTGCGCGGCAGCGGCACCGGCGGGATCAGCTCGAGCGGGTAGCCCGCCTCCGGCACTACTCGCACCTCGAGGCCGCGGGCGGTGCCCAGCGCGGTGACCTCGACCGTGTCGTCGATCCGGCGCAGCGCGTCGGCGGTGGCCAGCAGCGGTGACGTGTGTCCCGCCGTCCCCCCGCCGGCTAGGAGTGCTCTCAACTCAGGTTCCTCGTCTCGACAGTCCGCCGCCCGCGGTCACCCCGGCGCTGCGCCGGCGGCGTTTCGCCTTCAGCGCCGCGGCCGCACCCGGCTCGGTCCGCGCGAACGAGACCAGCAGGCCCAGGGCCACCAGGGACGGCAGCAGTGCGGACCCACCGTATGACACCAGCGGAAGCGGGATGCCGATGACCGGCAGCAGCGCGAGCACCATCCCGATGTTGATCATCATCTGCGCCATCAGCCAGATCGTGATGCCGGCCGACATGTAGCGGACGAAGGGGTCCTTGGTGCGCACGGCGACCCGGATCCCGGCGTACGCGATCGTCAGGAACAGCGCGAGCACCAGCATCGTGCCGACCAGCCCGAGCTCCTCGCCGAGCACCGCGAAGATGAAGTCGGTGTGTGCCTCGGGCAGGCTCCCCCACTTCTGCTGGCTGGCGGAGATGCCCTTGCCGAACCAGCCGCCCGACGACATCGCGAACAGGCCGTGGGCAGGCTGCCAGCCGGCCCCCTCATAGTCCTTGAACGGGTCGACGAAGTTGGTCAGCCGCTCCAGGCGCTCGGCGCTGGTGCTGGCCAGCCACATCGCGAGCGCACCGACCGACAACAGGGACCCGACGAACAGCCGGGCGGGCGCGCCGACCACCCAGAGCATGCCGAGGATGATCGCGAACAGCACCAGCGCGGTGCCGAGGTCACCGCCCTTGACCACCAGGAAGGTGATGAAGCCGGTGAACGGCAGCATCGGGATCAGTGCGTGCTTCCAGTCGCCGAGCAGCTTCTCCTTGCGGGCATAGAGATCCGCGCACCACAGGATCACCGCGAGCTTGGCGATCTCCGCGGGCTGCAGGGTCAGCGGGCCCAGCGCCAGCCAGTTCGTGTTGCCGTTGACCTCCACGCCCACGCCCGGGATCTGGGTCAGCCCGACCAGCACGGTCGCGACGATCAGCCCGGGCCAGGCCAGCCCGCGGAGCACCCGCAGCGGCAGCTTCGCCACCACGAACGCCACCGGCAGCGCCAGCCCCACCCACATCAGCTGCTTGAGCACGTAGTGGTAGCTGCTGCCGAAGTCGCGGTACGCCGAGACGCTGGAGGCGCTGAGCACCATCACCAGGCCGATCGTGAGCAGCAGGGTCGAGGCGCCGAGCAGGAGGTAGTAGGACGTCAGCGGCCGGTCCAGCGCGTGCCGCAGCGCGCGGACCCGTCCGGGTAGTCCGCCGGCCACAGCGCTTCGCGGACGCTGCTGTCCGGTGGCCGTGGTCACATCCAGCCCTTCCGTCGTGTCGCCCGGGAGAGCTCGGTCTCCCCTACCGGTCGCGGAGCCTGCGCACGGACTCGGTGAACGCGTCGCCGCGCGCGCCGTAGTTCGCGAACATGTCCATGGACGCGCATCCCGGGGCGAGCAGCACGGTGTCTCCCGGCTGTGCCAGGTCTGCCGCCGCCGCGACCACGCGGTCCATGACAGAAGTGTCGCCGCCCTCGACATCGATCACGGGCACATCGGGCGCGTGTCGCGAAAGCGCGTCGGCGATCACGTCCCGGTCCCGGCCGAGGAGTACGACGCCGCGCAGCCTGTCGCGGGCCGCGCGGACCAGGTCGTCGAAGGTGGCGCCCTTGGCGAGCCCGCCGGCCACCCACACCACCGGGTCGTAGGCCAGCAGCGAGGACATCGCCGCGTGCGGGTTGGTGGCCTTGGAGTCGTCGATGTAGCGGACGCCGGCCACCTCTCCCACGTCGGCGATCCGGTGCCCGTCCGGGGTGAACGTGCCGAGCCCGTCGCGGACCGCGGTGGTCGGCACGCCGTGGGCCCGGGCCAGCGCGGCGGCGGCCAGCGCGTTCGCGACGAAGTGCGGTGCGTCCGAGGCGAGGTCGGCGATCGTGCACAGCTCGGCGGCGCTGGTCTCCCGCTCGTCGATGAACGCCCGGTCCGCCAGCACGTCGTCGACCACGCCGAGCATGCCGACCGCCGGCGTGCCGAGGGTGAACCCGATCGCGCGGGCGCCCTCGACCACGTCGGCGTCGCGGACCAGCTGCTCGGTGACCGGGTCGGCCACGTTGTAGACGCAGGCGCGCTCGACCCGTTCGTAGATCTTGCCCTTGTCCGCGGCGTAGTCGGTGAAGCCTCCCGGACCGACGTACCAGTCCAGGTGGTCCTCGGCGACGTTGAGCACGGCGGCCGACTCGGCGGCCATCGAGGCGGTGTAGTGCAGCTGGAAGCTGGACAGCTCGACCGCGAACACGTCGTACGGCTCGGGGTCCATCACCGCCTCCACGATCGGCAGCCCGACGTTGCCGCAGGCCACGCTGCGCAGCCCGGCCGCGCGCAGGATCGCGTCGAGCATCTGCACGGTGGTGGTCTTGCCGTTGGTGCCGGTGACCGCCAGCCAGGGCGCGTTGTTGTGGGGGTCGCGCAGCCGCCAGGCGAGCTCCACCTCGCCCCAGATCGGCACCCCGCGCTCGGCGGCCTGCGCGAGCAGCGGCGCGGTCGGCGCCCAGCCCGGGGAGGTCACCAGCACGTCGACGTCGTCGGGCAGCACCGCGGTCGAGCCGGGCCCGAGCCGGACGTCGGCACCGAGGATCTCCAGGATGGTGGCCTTCTCGCCGCGGTCGCCGGCGTCGGACTCGTCGAGGGCGACCACGTGCGCGCCCTGGTGGGTGAGGTTGTCCGCCGCGGCGAACCCGGAGACGCCCATCCCGGCGACCACCGCGCGGACCCCCTCCCAGGAGTCGTGCCGGCCCAGCTGGTCCAGAGGCGGGCGGGTCATACGCCGGCCACCCACTCGGCGTAGAACACTCCCAGCCCGGTCGCCACGCACAGCCCGGTGATGATCCAGAACCGGATCACCACGGTGATCTCGTCCCAGCCCTTGAGCTCGAAGTGGTGGTGCAGCGGCGCCATCCGGAACATCCGCTTGCCGCTGGTGGCCTTGAAGTAGCCGACCTGGAGGATCACCGACACGGTCTGGATCACGAACAGGCCACCGAGGATCAGCAGCAGGAACTCGGTGCGGGTCAGGATCGCGAGGCCCGCCAGCGCACCGCCGAGCGAGAGCGACCCGGTGTCGCCCATGAAGATCTTGGCCGGTGAGGCGTTCCACCACAGGAACCCGAAGCAGGCGCCGGTGAGCGCGGCGGCGACCACCGCGAGGTCGAGCGGGTCGCGGACCTCGTAGCACTTCGGCCCCTGCGCGATCACGCAGGACTGGTTGTTCTGCCAGATGTTCACCAGCGTGTAGGCACCGAACACCATCGTCGACGCACCGGTGGCGAGCCCGTCCAGGCCGTCGGTGAGGTTCACGCCGTTGCTGGCGCCGGCGATCATCACCAGCATGAAGATGATGATCAGCACCGCCGGCAGGGTCAGGCTCGGCACCTCGCGGATGAACGAGACCGCCCGCGACGCCGGCGTCTCCCCGCGGTCGTCGGCCAGCATCGGCGCGATCGCCATCCAGCTGAACACCACCGCGATCACGGTCTGGCCGATGAACTTCGCCTTGCTGCGCAGGCCGAGGCTGCGTTGCTTGGAGATCTTGATGTAGTCGTCGAGGAAGCCGACCGTGCCGAGCCCGACGAACAGGAACAGCAGCAGCAGCGCGGACGCGGTCGGCCCGTCCTGGGTGATCAGCTTCGCCAGGAAGTAGGCGAGCACCACCGACATGATGATCACCAGGCCACCCATCGTCGGGGTGCCCCGCTTGGTGTGGTGGGTGGTCGGTCCGTCGTCGCGGATCAGCTGGCCGTACCCCTTCGCCACGAGCACGCGGATCGCGACGCGGGTGCCGAGGAGGGTGAAGATCAGCGACAGCCCTCCCGCCAGCAGGATCGCTCTCATCGGTCGGACTCCTTCGGCGGTGCGGTCGGCAGCTCGGTGGGCGGCGGGCTCGATCCGGGACTGTCCGCGACCAGCGCCTCCGCGACGGTCTCGAGTCCCGCGGCCCGCGAGGCCTTCAGCAGCACCACGTCACCGGGCCGCAGGTTGGCGCGCAGCCACGCCAGCGCCGCCGCGTTGTCCTCGACGAACACCGACTCCTCGGCCCACGAGCCCTCCAGGCAGGCGCCCAGGTGGAGCGGGCGGGCACCCTCGCCGACCACGACGAGCTGGCTGATGTCGAGCCGCACGGCCAGTCTGCCGACCGCGTCGTGCTCCTCGCGGCTGGACTCGCCGAGCTCGAGCATCTCCCCGAGCACGGCGATGGTCCGGGCCCGTTCCGGGCGGCCGCGGCCGATCGCGGCGAGCGCCTTGAGGGCGGCGCGCATCGAGTCCGGGTTGGCGTTGTAGGCGTCGTTGACGATCGTGATCCCGTCGCCGCGTTCGTGCAGCTCCATCCGCCACCGTGACGTCGACGTGGCGGTGCTCAGCGCCGCGGCCACCCGGTCCAGGGGTACGCCGAGCGCTGCCGCGACCCCGGCGGCCGCGGCGGCGTTGCTCGCGTGGTGCTCGCCGTGCAGCCGCATCGCGACGTGCTCGGTGGTCCCGTCGTGGGTCAGGTCGAACCGGGGTCTGCCGAGCTCGTCGACCTCCAGGCCGCTGAGCAGTACGTCGGACCCGGCGCGCTCGCCGTAGGTCAGCACGTGTCCGGTGCTGCGCGCCGCCATCGCGGCCACCAAGGGGTCGTCGGCGTTGAGCACGGCGGTGCCGTCGGGCTGCAGCGCCTCCACCAGCTCGCCCTTGGCCTGCGCGATGTCGGCCTGGGTCCCGAACTCGCCGATGTGCGCCTTGCCGACGTTGAGCACCAAGGACACGTCGGGAGGCGCGATCCGGCACAGGTAGCTGAGGTGGCCGATCCCGCGGGCACCCATCTCCAGGACCAGGAACTCGGTGTCGTGGTCGGCGCGCAGCACGGTCAGCGGCAGGCCGAGCTCGTTGTTCAGCGAGCCGGCGGTGGCGACCGTCGTGCCGGCGGCCGAGAGCACCTGCTCGAGCAGGTCCTTGGTGCTGGTCTTGCCCTGGGACCCGGTCAGCGCGACGACCTTGGTCCGGGGCAGCTGTGTGAGCACGTGCCGCGCCAGCCTGCCCAGCGCCTCGAGGGGGTCCGCGACGACCACCATCGGCAGGCCGAGCGGGCGGCTGCCCAGCACCGCAGCCGCTCCTCCCTCCAGCGCCGCCGCCGCGTAGTCGTGCCCGTCCACGTGCTCGCCGTCGAAGGCCGCGAACAGGCCGCCGATCTCGGCGACCCGGCTGTCCACGAACGCGGGCCCGGTGACGGTGACGCCCGGGTCGTCGTGGACGGTGCCGCCGACGACGTCGGCGATCCGGTCCAGTGTCATCGCGATCATCGGCCGGCCAGCTCCTCGCGCAGCACGACCCGGTCGTCGAAGGGGTGCACCGTGCCGTGCACCTCCTGGCCGGTCTCGTGTCCCTTGCCGGCCACGACCACCGTGTCGCCGGCACCGGCCAGGCGCACCGCCAGCCGGATCGCCGCGCGCCGGTCGCCC
>DATFGA010000364.1:0-5700 GCA_035249775.1 Nocardioidaceae bacterium
CCGGCACGTCGACGAGCTCGGCCGGACCCTCGGCGAGGAGCTGCTCGAGCCGACCAGGATCTACGCCAAGGCCTGCCTCGACCTGGCCCGCAACACGCAGACCCATGCGATGTCCCACGTCACCGGTGGCGGGCTGGCCGCCAACCTCGAGCGGGTGATGCCCGAGGAGCTCACGGCCACCATCGACCGGGCCACCTGGACCCCGCAGCCGGTCTTCGACCTGGTCCGCCGCGTCGGCTCGGTGAGCCAGCCGGACCTGGAACGGACGCTGAACTGCGGCGTGGGGATGGTCGCGCTGACCGCCTCTGAGGACGCCGACCAGGCCGTGAGCCTGCTCGCCGGGCACGGCGTGGACGCCTGGGTGTGCGGCGAGGTCGGGCTGGCCGGGGGCGCCGCCGGGGCCACAGCCGGCGGCTCGGTCCGGATGGTCGGCCAGCACCCCGGCTGGTAGTCACCTGGGCGTGATCTAGGACCGATTTGCGCGCGGAATCGGATACTGATGTGTGGGAACAGCCCGGAGCCAGGTACCGTTGTCCTTACGATAAGACGAACGAGAGACCGGACGCGCGTATCACCACGTCCGTGACAGCCGAGGAACGGCCATCACGGTGGTGGTGATCGTGACTCCGGCCGAGTGTGTGAGGGGGTCGACCCTATGGGGCGCGGCCGAGCGAAAGCCAAGCAGACGAAGGTCGCCCGTGACCTGAAGTACCGCTCTCACGAGACGGACCTCAGTGCACTGGCCCAGGAGCTGCATGGCCAGCCGACCAAGGGATCCGCATCCGAGGCGGATGCTCCCGAGGAGTATGACGAGTGGGCTGACTACTCAGAACCCCGCGATGCCAGTCGCGGCTGACGCCGCCGCACATCGCACCACACCGTCGGGCGCCGACCCGACAGCCACATGCAGTCGACCCGTGTGACCCGCTCGCCCTGAGGCGGCCGGTCACACGGGTCGTCGGTGTGCGCGTGAGGGTCCGGTCGGTCAGCCGAGCCAGATTCCCCGCAGCCGGCCGACCTCGGTCATCCGGCGTTCGGCGAGCCGGTCGGCGGCCACAGCCGGCGGGACACCCTCGTCCGCGGCGAGCTCGAAGACCTGCTTGGTGGTGTCGAAGATCTTGGTGGCCCGCTGCTTCGCGCGGTCGAAGGAGAACCCCTCGAGCTCGTCGGCGACCTGGATCAGGCCACCGGCGTTGACCATGTAGTCCGGTGCGTAGAGGATGCCGTGGTCCTGGAGGCTCTTCTCGATGCCTTCGTGGGCCAGCTGGTTGTTCGCGGCGCCGCAGACGATCCGGGCGCTCAGCGTCGTCACGACGTCGTCGGTGAGCGCACCGCCGAGCGCACAGGGCGCATAGACATCGAGCTCCGCGGCGACCAGCGCGTCGGCGTCGGTGACCACGCGCACATCGGGATGCTGCGCCTGGACCCGGGCCAGCGCGGCCGGGTCGACGTCGGTGATCACCACGTTCGCACCGTCCTCGACGAGGTGGGTGACCAGGTGGTGGCCGACCTTGCCGACGCCCGCGACACCGACCGTTCGTCCGCTCAGTGTGGGCGCACCCCAGGTGGTCTCGGCGGCGGCGCGCATCCCCTGGAAGACACCGAACGCGGTCAGCACCGAGGAGTCCCCGGCACCGCCGTGGGCAACGGTGCGGCCAGTGACGAACGAGCACTCCCGGGCGATGTGGTCCATGTCCTCGGAGAACGTGCCGACGTCGCAGGCGGTGTAGTAGCGGCCGTTCAGGGACTGCACGAACCGGCCGTACGCACGGAGGAGGGCCTCGGTCTTGATCCGGGTCGGGTCACCGATGATCACAGCCTTGCCGCCGCCGAGGTCGAGGCCGGCCAGCGCAGCCTTGTACGCCATCCCCTTGGACAGGTTCAGCACGTCGTCGAGCGCGTCCTGCTCGTCGGCGTACGGGTAGAACCGCGTGCCGCCCAGCGCCGGGCCGAGCGCGGTGGAGTAGATGGCGATGATCGCCTTGAGGCCGGATGCCTCGTCGTGGCAGTAGACGACCTGTTCGTGGCCGCTTGCCTTGCCGAACACGCCGGCGGCGACCTGGTGTTTCTCGGTCACGGTGGTGACCCTCCTGATGTCGGGCCCGCGGGGGTGGTGCGGGCGGTCGAGGTGGCCCGACGGGGTGGTGCGGGCCGCACGGCCAGCCTACGAAAGAGCTGATCAGTTTGCGACTTGGCTCACAACCGAGATGTCCGAATTGACTAGTCACGACCCGTTAGTGACACATATAAGCCATTGTCACCAATTTTCCGACGGGGCTACTCTTGATGATGACAGACTGTGACGAGCGTGCAGGTGGGGAAACCGCTCCGCGCACGGGTAACGACAGTTGGGGAGGGGCGTCATGAACACGCGACCACCTGAGTCCGAACCGCTGCTCACACCTGCCGAGGTCGCGGCCATGTTTCGCGTTGACCCGAAGACGGTCACCCGATGGGCCAAGGCCGGCAAGTTGAGCTCGATCCGGACTCTCGGAGGACATCGCCGCTATCGCGAGTCCGAGGTACGTGAGCTGCTGAAGGGCATGGTGCCCGAGCAGCGCCGCGGGGACGACCTGGGCTGACGGCCCACGCCGTTCGGGGGACGACCTGGGTGCGCCCGGGCCGTGTCATCGCAGCGCGCGCAGGTAGCCGGCGAATGCCCGGGCCTCCTGGACGCGGCGCTCCCACGTGACCCCCATGCTGATCAGCACGGTGCCCGCTGCAGCGATCAGCACCCAGCGCGGCAGCGCGTCGCCGATGTGCGGCGCAGCGTGCCGGAGTACGACGCACGCGCCCACCGTGGCCGCGAACAGGACCGGAGCCGTCCAGCGCATCCGCAGCCCGACGACCAGCAGCACGAGGCAGGCCGCACCGAGCAGCGCCGCCCGCATCGTTCCCGGCTCCCAGAGCACCCAGACCAGGCTCGGCAGCAGGGCCAGGCCCAGCGCAGGCGCCAGCGCGGTCATCGTGCTCGCGGCCGGGTGCTGCCGCAGGTGGCGGAGGCCGACCAGCCCGAGCGCCACGGCGGAGGGCAATGTGTAGGCCTCCGGGGCGGACACGCCGACGTCCCACAGCCGCACCCAGCTGGCCGCGGCGAGCAGGAGCCCGCCGGCCCAACCGAGCATCCGCCGGTCCGCCCGCACCAGCGAGGTGGCGGTCACCACGACCCCCGCCACCGTCAGGTACACCGCCAGCCACCCCGCAACCGCGTCATCCGCGGTCACTCCGGCGGCGTCGGTAGCGGCTGCAGCGAGGTTGGCGAGCCCGGCCAGCGCCACCAGCAGGCCCGACACCGCCGCCCCCACCTCAATCCCGACCCCCATTCCCGCCGAGCCGTCACTTTTGGCGGGCCGAGCCGTCACCTTTGGCGGGTCGAGCCGTCGATTTGTTGCGAAAGGAAGGGCAAGGGTGAGCCCGCCGAGCAGGAGCAGCGCCACCAGCGCGGTCCACGGCTGCTCCGCGCCCGCGATCGCGCCGCCCGTCCACGCGATGGTGGTCACCGCGCCCGCGACAACGGTGCCCGCGACGAACCGCACCTCGGCCCGAGGCCAGGCGGCCCCGACCGCTACGCCCACGACGAGCACCACCACCGACGTGGCCAGAGTCAGCCACTCGTCGTACAGCCCGACCACCACGGCGGCTGAGCAGAATGAGGTCGACGCCGTCAGCGCACCGGTGTCGCGCCCGGCCACCGCCCAGCCGGTGAAGGCCGCGGCGGCGAGCAGGCACAGTGCGGTGACCAGCCAGACCGGCACCGAGTACAGGGCGGCCGTCGCGACCCCGGCGGCGGTGAGTACGGCGAGCAGGACACTCGGTCGGGCCACGGGAGCGAGGACCCGGTCCACGGCCGGAAGGGTCCGGGCGAGCACGACGGCGGCGCCGAGGAGGGCGATCACCGAGACCGGCAGCAGCCACGGCTCGATCGGGCCGATGTAGGAGTCCGGCAGCGGGCCACCGGGCGTCCCCTGCCAGAGCCAGGTGCCGGCCGCTGCGCCGATCGCGAGGGCGCTGACTGACAGCAGAATCGCGACCACTGTCATCCAGGCGGCGCCGGCCCCGACCGACACCGCCCCGGCGTGCGCCCACGGAGCCGGCAGGAACCAGGTGAGCGCGCACGCCGCGAACAGGAGCACGAGGATCGCGAGCGTGAGCTCGGTGGGATCCTGTCCGAACGGCACCAGCAGCGTGACCACGAGGACCAGGCCGGCGACACTAGCCGCCGCCACCCGGACCGGCGTCGGTAGCGCCCGGGACAGGGCGGGTGCACCGGCCAGGGCAGCGGCGACGACCAGCGGCCACGCCTCCAGCTCCCACCACAGCTCGGTGAGGGTCGCGTTGCGGACAGCGCGCTCGAACGATCCAGCGGCGAGCTCCAACCACAGGTAGCCGGTGACCACGGTGCTCCCCACAGCGAGGACGATCAGTCGGAGCCGGTAGGCCAGGATCGTCGCACCGCCCGCGACCAGCACGGCGACGGTCACGGCCGCCGAGGGCGCGAACCAGTCACCGGAGAAGATCCCGGCCCCGACGGACGCGATCCCGAGAGCGGCGATCACCTGGGCGCCGGTCAGGTCACGGGTCGGCGTCCGACGTACCGCCACCGCGGCCGCGCCGCCGGCCAGCGCGAGCGTCGCACCGAGCAGCACACCGAAGTCGGCGGTCGTGATCGCCCCGAACCAGCCGGAGTCGCGGGCACCGAGCAGGTCGAACCCGAGCAGGCCGAGGGCGACCACCGACAGCGACTCGGCGGCCGCGCGCAGGTCGCGACGCGCCATCCACGCGGCCAGGCCGCCGGTCACCGCGGTGAAGCCGACCAGGGTCGCGGTGCGGCCGGCCACGCCCATCACCGACCAGGTCACCGCCAGGAACACCAGCGCGGCCACCAGCAGGCACACCGCGCCGAGGGCCAGCAGCACCTTCGGCACCGACGCCTGGCTCAACCGTGCGTAGGGCCGCGGCTTCGCGATGGTCGCCGCGGCCGGAGTGGGCGGGGGCACCGGTACGTCGGCCGGCCCGATCGCGCGCAGCGTGCGGAGCAGATCATCGGCCTGCGCCAACGTGCTGAACAACCGTGCGGCCACGGGCCCGGACAGTGACAGGTCGCACGACGGGCAGGACGGTGCGCCGTGCTGGATCGGTCCACGGCAGTCGGGACACAGCTCGGGGTCGGCGTAGCGGGTCATGGGTCCATCAAGCCACCATCGAGCGCGCCCGGTGAGCGATTGCGTGCTCAACCGAGGTGAGTAGTTTCACCTAGCCGAGGCCGTCGGGGCAGATCGGCGAAACCGCCTCAGACCGGGGCGAACCGGCGTACCGTCGAAAGGGCGGAGAGTTTCCGCGTCACCGCGGAAGGCTCGCGGTATGCAAGGGGGATGTCATGTTCGTTGTTCTACTGCTAGGTGTCCTGATCCTGACCGTGGTCGCCGGCTGGATGGCCCACCGCCGTCACGAAGCGAGCGCCTGGGACCGGGAGCTCGAGGTCGCGTTCGGCTCCGGCGACCGCATCGAGATCAGCCACCGGGCCCTCTGAGGGCACAAAGAAGCCGCAGGCCAGACCGGATGGCCTGACCTGCGGCGGTGCTTGTGGGCAGGGGCGGGGTCGAACCGCCGACCTTCCACTTTTCAGGCGGACGCTCGTACCAACTGAGCTACCTGCCCAAGCGGGGGCAACTTTACAACAGTCGGTCGGCCAACAAACAA
>DATFGA010000365.1:0-3734 GCA_035249775.1 Nocardioidaceae bacterium
TGGCGCACCCGGTCGGTTCGAGGATGGAAGGTGCGGGTCATGGACGTGCTGCACGAGCGGTGCGCGGGGATCGATATCTCCAAGAAGGACGCCAAGGTGTGTGTTCGGGTCAATGGTTCGGGCCGCCGCCGGACCCTGGAGACGGTGACGACCTGGTCGTCGATGACCAACCGGATCCTGGCGTTGCGCGATCACCTGATCGAGCAGCGGGTCACCTGTGTGGTGATGGAGGCCACCGGTGACTACTGGAAACCGTTCTACTACCTGCTCGAGGACGCCGGCTTCGAGATCTTGCTGGCCAACGCCCGGCATGTGAAGAACATGCCGGGCCGCAAGAGCGACGTCTCCGATGCCGCATGGCTCGCCCAGCTCGGTGCGCACGGCCTGGTCCGGGGCTCGTTCGTGCCACCGGCACCGGTCCGGGAGCTTCGGGATTTGACCCGGACCCGGACCGCGATCACCCGCGAACGGTCCCGGGAGGTCCAGCGGCTGGAGAAGCTGCTCGAGGACGCCGGGATCAAGCTGTCCTCGGTCGCCACCGACATTACCGGCGTCTCCGGGCGGGCGATGTTGGAGGCGTTGATCAGCGGACAGCGTGACCCCGCCGCGCTCGCCGACATGGCGAGGGCGCGGATGCGATCAAAGATCCCGGTCCTGGTCGAAGCAATGACCGGCCGGTTCACCGAACACCACGCGTTCTTGGCCCGGATGCATCTGGACCTGATCGACCGGCACAGCCAGGCCGTCGCCGAGCTCACCGAGCGGATCGAGGTGGTGATCGAACCCTTTCGCGGATTCCGCGACCTGATCTGCACCATTCCGGGGATCAGCACCACCGTCGCGGACACCATCACCGCCGAAACCGGAGCGGACATGACCCGGTTCCCCACCGCCGCCCATCTGGCGTCGTGGGCCGGGACCTGTCCGGGCAACCACGAATCCGCCGGCCGGATCAAGTCCACCAGGACCCGACCCGGGAACACCCACCTCAAGGGCGCCCTCGGCATCGCAGCGATGTCGGCCGCCAAAAGCCACGGCACCTACCTCTCGGTCAAATACCGCCGCGTCGCCTCCCGACAGGGCCCGAAAAAGGCAGTCGTCGCCCTCGAACGCGCCCTGCTCGTCACCATCTGGAACATGGCCAGAACCGGCACCCTCTACGACGACCCCGGCCCCGACTTCTACACCCGCCTTCATCCACACAAAGCAGAACGCCGAGCCATCCAGCAACTCACCGCGATGGGCTACAAAGTCACCCTCCAGAAAGCCAGCTAAAGGCGCCTGCCACTCAACCTATCTTCGTGTCAGACGTGGAGAAATCGCGTTTGAAACGCGTAAGAATTGCACGTCTCGAGTGCGAAAAACCCGCGTTTCAACGGGGAAAACTGCACGTCTCAACGGAGAGGGAGGTCAGGAGGCGGGGGGCAGGAGGCGGGGGTCAGGTGGCGAGCGGGGGGGCCAGGTGGGCGGGGGGTCAGGTGGGGGGTGGGGGTTGGGTGGTGGTGAGGTGCTCGGGACGGACGGGGACCCGGGTCAGCGCGAGCCCCGTGGCGGCACGGATCGCGGCGACCACCGCCGGCGTGGACGAGATGGTCGGCGGCTCACCGACCCCGCGTAGGCCGTACGGCGCGTGCGGGTCGGCGTTCTCGAGCACGTCGACGCGCATCGGCGGCATGTCGAGCACGGTCGGGATCAGGTAGTCCGTGAACGACGGGTTGCGCACCAGCCCGTCGCGGACCTGGATCTCCTCCATCACCGCGAGCCCGAGCCCCTGCGCGCTGCCGCCGTGGATCTGGCCGAGCACCTGATCCGGGTTGATCGCGCGGCCGACGTCCTGCGCGCAGTCCAGGGCGACCACCTTGACCAGCCCGAGCTCCACGTCGACGTCGACGACCGCGCGGTGCGCCGCGAACGCGAACTGCACGTGCGCATCGCCCTGACCCGTCTCCGGGTCGATCCCCGTGGTGGGCCGGTGCCGCCACTCGACGGTCCGCTCCACGGCCTCCTCGCCGAGCAGCCCGGACAGGTCGGCGACCGGCGCACCGTCGCGGGTGACGACCTTGCCGCCGACCAGCGCGAGCTCCTCGGCCGGATGACCGGTGCGGTCGGCGGCCATCCGGCGTACGACGGCTGCGACCTCCTGGCAGGCGGCCTGCACGGCCCCGCCGGTCACGTAGCTCTGCCGGGACGCAGACGTCGACCCGGCGCTGCCGACCGAGGTGTCCGCGGCCTGCACGGTGACCCGTTCCAGACCGAGCTCGGTGCGCGCGATCTGGGTCTGCAGGGTGACCAGTCCCTGGCCGACCTCGACCGCCGCGGTGTGCACGACGGCGACCGGCTCGCCGGCGACCACCTCGAGCCGGACCCGGGCGGTGGAGTAGTCGTCGAAGCCCTCGGAGAAGCAGATGTTCTTGATCCCGATCCCGTAGCCGATACCGCGCACCACGCCCTCGCCGTGGGTGGTGTTCGCGACCCCACCCGGCATCGAGCGCAGGTCGACGGCCCCGCCCGATTCGAGCACAGGCGGAAGCGGCATGTCGCGCACCCGCTGCACCAGCTCGGCGACCGGAGCCGCGGAGTCCAGCAGCTGCCCGGTGGCCACCCGCTCGCCCTGCGACAGGCCGTTGCGGATCCGCACCTCGGCCGGGTCGAGACCCAGCGCGGCAGCCAGCTTGTCCATCTGAGACTCGTAGCCGAACGCCGCCTGCACCGCACCGAAGCCGCGCATCGCCCCGCACGGCGGGTTGTTCGTGTAGGCGGCGTAGCAGTCGATGGAGACGTTCGGCACGACGTACGGCCCGGCCCCGAGCGTCGCGGCGTTGGCGGCCACCGCCGGGGAGCTGGACGCGTAGGCGCCTCCGTCGAGCACGATCTCGGCCCTGACGTAGACCAGCCGGCCGTCCTCGCCGGCGCCGTGCTCGTACCGCATCCGCGCCGGGTGCCGGTGCACGTGCCCGAAGAACGACTCCTCGCGGGAGTAGACCATCTTCACCGGCTTGCCGGTCCGCATCGCCAGCATGCACGCGTGGACCTGCATGGACAGGTCCTCGCGCGCGCCGAACGCGCCACCGACGCCGGCGAGCGTGATCCGCACGAGCTCCTCGTCGAGTCCTAGGGCATACGCGATCTGGCCGCGGTCGACGTGCAGCCACTGGGTGGCCACGTAGAGGTCGATGCCTCCGTCCGGCGCCGGGACCGCAAGTCCGGACTCGGGTCCGAGGAACGCCTGGTCCTGCATCCCGACCTCGTAGTCACCCTCGACGACGACCGGTGCGACTGCGTCGGGGTCGCCGCGGCGGATCTTCACGTGCCGGACCACGTTGCTGCGCACGTCCGCGTCGAGCCGCTCGGGGTGCAGCGGCTCGGTCTCGCCGAACACCGCCTCCCGAGAGTCGGTGACCGCGGGCAGCTCCTCGTAGTCGACCTCCACCAGGTCGAGCGCCCGGCGCGCGGTCTCCGGATGGTCGGCGGCCACCAGCACCACCGGCTCGCCCTGGTAGCGGACCCGGTCGGAGGCGAGCACCGGCTGGTCCCGGTGCTCGAGCCCGTAGGCGTTGACGCCCGGCACGTCCTCGTGGGTGAGCACCGCGAACACGCCGGTGTGCGCGAGCGCCCGAGCGGTCTCGATCCGGGTGATCCGGGCGTGCGGGTGCGGGCTGCGCAACGTGGCGCCCCAGAGCATCCCGTCCATCCAGAGGTCGGAGGAGAACGCGAACTCGCCGCGCACCTTCAGA
>DATFGA010000366.1:0-3076 GCA_035249775.1 Nocardioidaceae bacterium
GCTGTCGCTGACCGGTCCGCTGGTGGTGGCCCGCGACATCGCGCACGCCAAGATCAAGGAGCGCCTCGACGCCGGCGAGCCGATGCCGCAGTACATGAAGGACCACGCGGTCTACTACGCCGGCCCGGCCAAGACCCCCGAGGGCTACGCGTCCGGCTCCTTCGGGCCGACCACCGCCGGCCGGATGGACTCCTACGTCGCCCAGTTTCAGGCGGCCGGTGGGTCGATGGTGATGCTGGCCAAGGGAAACCGGTCGGTGCAGGTGACCCGCGCGTGTGACACCCACGGTGGGTTCTACCTCGGCTCGATCGGCGGCCCGGCTGCTCGGCTCGCGCAGGACTGCATCAAGAAGGTCGACGTGCTGGAGTACCCCGAGCTCGGCATGGAGGCGGTGTGGAAGATCGAGGTCGAGGACTTCCCCGCCTTCATCGTCGTCGACGACAAGGGCAACGACTTCTTCGCCGAGACCAGCAAGCCGATCGCGTTGACCGTGCGCACCCGCTCCGCCGAGAAGGTCTGAACTCAGCCCGGCGGTCCGACTACCGTTACCGCGCACGTGAACCGCAACGGTAGCCCGAAAGCAATGTCCGCTACCGTTCCCACGCACGTGAACCGCAACGGTCGTTGCGGTTCAACGACCCGGTTTCGGATGACTTAGGAGCGCGATGGAGTACGTCGACGTGGCCCGCGCCGAGTCCGAGCGCGGCGAGATCGTGCTGCGGGAGCGGCGTGACTCCGACGCACCCGAGCAGGCGCCGGCCGTGCTCGAGCTACGTGTCAACGGTGTCTTCGTGATGGACACCCTGGAGACCAGCAGCGAGAAGGGTCTCGCCACGGCGGCGCTGAAGCAGGTGGAGAACCCTCGCAACGTGGTGGTGGGCGGACTCGGCCTCGGCTTCACGATGCACGAGGTGCTCGCCGACCAACGCGTCGAGAAGCTCGTCGTCGTCGAGATCGAGGACGCCCTGGTGCAGTGGATGCGCGATGGCACGGTGCCCCACGGCCCGGCGTACCTCGCGGACCAACGGCTCAGCGTGATGACCGCTGACATCCGCGTGGCGATGGCCGAGGCGACCCCCGCGGCGTACGACCTGGTCCTGCTCGACATCGACAACGGGCCCGGTTTCCTGGTGTACGCCGAGAACGAGGCGGTCTACCAACGCACGTTCCTCAAGCAGACGCGTTCGGCGCTGCGGCCCGGGGGCGCGCTGGTGATCTGGTCGGCGGCGGAGTCGGCCGATTTGAACCAGCAGATGCGGGAGGTGTTCGGGAACGTGGTGGCGATCCCCTACGACGTGACCCTGCAGAGCCGCGACGAGCACTACTGGTTGTACCTCTCACGCAACGCGTAGTCTCGGCCCATGGCTGACTTCCGCACCGAGCACGACAGCATGGGTGAGGTCCAGGTCCCTGCGGCCGCGCTGTGGCGGGCCCAGACGCAACGGGCCGTGGAGAACTTCCCGATCAGTGGCACCACCTTGGAACCGGCGCACATCCGGGCGATGGCCCAGGTGAAGGCGGCAGCAGCCAAGGTCAATGCCGAGCTCGGCGTGATCGACCGGCAGATGGCGCAGGCGATCGTCGACGCGGCCGAGGAGGTGGCCGCGGGAACGTATGACGACCACTTCCCGATCGACGTGTTCCAGACCGGTTCGGGGACCTCGTCGAACATGAACATGAACGAGGTGCTGGCCACCCTCGCGTCGAAGGACGAGGCTGCCGCTCCGAACGGCGTGCACCCCAACGACCACGTCAACGCCAGCCAGTCCAGCAACGACACCTTTCCGACCTCGATCCACGTCGCCGCCACGGCATCGACGACGCAGCAGCTGATCCCTGCGCTCGACCACCTCGCCACGGCGCTCGAGCGGAAGGCCGCGGAGTTCAAGGACGTGGTGAAGTCCGGTCGCACCCACCTGATGGACGCCACGCCCGTGATGCTCGGGCAGGAGTTCGGGGGGTACGCCGCCGCAGTCCGGTTCGGCATCGAACGGCTCGAGGCGAGCCTGCCGCGGGTAGCCGAGCTGCCGTTGGGCGGGACCGCGGTCGGGACCGGCATCAACACCCCGGAAGGTTTCGCGGCGCGGGTCATCGAGGAGCTTGCCGACTCCACCGGGCTGCCCTTCACCGAGGCCCGCGACCACTTCGAGGCACAGGGTGCTCGCGATGCGCTGGTCGAGCTGTCCGGTCAGCTGAAGACGGTCGCGGTCAGCCTGACGAAGCTGTGCAACGACCTGCGCTGGATGTCGTCGGGCCCGCGTACCGGCCTGGCCGAGATCAACCTGCCGGACCTGCAGCCGGGTTCGAGCATCATGCCGGGCAAGGTGAACCCGGTGCTCCCCGAGGCCACGCTGATGGTCTGTGCGCAGGTGATCGGCAACGACACCACGGTCACCGTCTCCGGCGCCTCCGGCAACTTCGAGCTGAACGTGATGATGCCGGTGCTCGCCCGCAACCTGCTCGAGTCGATCCGGTTGCTGTCGACCAGCAGCCGGCTGCTCGCCGACCGGTGCATCGACGGGATCACGGCGAACGAGGAACGGATGCGCACCTATGCGGAGTCCTCACCGTCGGTGGTCACCCCGCTGAACCGCTACATCGGCTACGAGAACGCGGCCAAGGTCGCCAAGAAGGCGCTGGCCGAGGAGAAGACCATCAAGCAGGTGGTGCTCGAGATGGGCTTCGTGGAGCAGGGCGACCTCTCGGAGCGGCAGCTCGACGACGCGTTGGACGTCGCGCGGATGACCCGGCCGTAGCGCCACCGATGCCGACCGACCTCGAGAACCCTCGAGAACCGACCGAGAACCGACCGAGAACCGAGAACCCGTTGAGACGCGCCACCTTCCCCGTTGAGACGTGCAGAATTCGCGCTTGAAACGTGCAGAATTCGCGGTCGAGACGTGGAGAACTTCCGCGTCAGACGTGGTCTTCTCCCGGGTCATGGCCACGGCCGACGTAAGCGCACCCGGCGTACGCACCGGGTTGACCGGCGCAAATTTCCCACGTTTCAACCGCGAATTTTGCGCGTTTCAACGGGGAAAAACGCACGTCTCAACAGGAGGGGGTCGGCGGGGTC
>DATFGA010000367.1:0-13736 GCA_035249775.1 Nocardioidaceae bacterium
GTCGTCGCCCCAGATCGTACGCAGCATCGCCGGCCACGGCTCGGTGAGCACCAGGTAGCCGCCCGACCCCTTCTCGACCGGCTTGCCGGCATCGTCGACGACCTGCGCGGAGACACCGGGGATCGCCTTCATCGCCGAACCGGGCTTCCCGGCGGTGACACCGGGGAGCGGGCTGACCATGATCATCCCGGTCTCGGTCTGCCACCAGGTGTCGACCACGGGGCAGCGGTTGCCGCCGATCGTCTCCCGGTACCACATGTAGGCCTCAGGGTTGATCGGCTCACCGACCGACCCGATCACGCGCAGCGAGGACAGGTCGAACTTCCCGGGGATGTCTGCGCCCCACTTCATGAAGGTTCGGATCGCGGTCGGTGCGCAGTACAGGATGTTCACCTTGTACTTCTCGATGATCTCCCACCACCGGCCCTTGTGCGGGGTGTCCGGTGTCCCTTCGTACATCACCGACGTGGTGCCGTTGGCCAACGGCCCGTAGACGATGTAGGAGTGGCCGGTCACCCAGCCGATGTCGGCGGCGGTCCAGTACACGTCGGTGTCGGCCTTGAGGTCGAACACAGACCAGTGCGTGTAGGCGCAGCCGACCAGGTAGCCGCCGGTGGTGTGCAGGATGCCCTTCGGCTTGCCGGTGGTGCCCGACGTGTACATCACGTACAACGGGTGCTCGGCGTCGAACGCCTCCGGGTCGTGGGTCGCGCTCTGCCGGCCCACGACGTCGTCCCACCACAGGTCCCGGCCCTCGGTCCAGCCGCCCTCGCCGAGATCCTGCCCGGTGCGCCGGACCACGATCACGTTGCGCACGTCGGGACACTTCTGGAGCGCGGTGTCCACGGCCGGCTTGAGGGCCGCGGCCGAGCCCCGGCGGTAGCCGCCGTCGGCGGTGATCACGACCCGCGCGTCGCAGTCGAGGATCCGGTCCTCGAGCGCCTGGGAGGAGAAGCCGCCGAACACCACCGTGTGCGGAGCACCGATCCGGGCGCAGGCCAGCATCGCGATCACCGTCTCGGGGATCATCGGCATGTAGATCGCCACCCGGTCACCGGTCTTCACGCCGAGCTCCACCAGCGCGTTCGCGGCGCGGCACACCTCGTCCTTCAGCTCGGCGTAGGTGATCGTGCGGGTGTCGCCCGGCTCACCCTCGAAGTGGTAGGCGACCTTGTCCCCGCGGCCCGCCTCGACGTGGCGGTCAACGCAGTTGTACGCCGCGTTGAGCCGGCCACCGACGTACCACTTGGCGAACGGCGGGTTGTCCCAGTCCAGGACCCGGTCCCACTTCTGGGCCCAGTCGAGACGCTCGGCCTGTTCTGCCCAGAACGCGAGCCTGTCGTCTGCGGCCCTCTCGTAGGCGTCCGCCTTCACGTTGGCCGCGGCTGCGAGCTCTGCCGGCGGCTCGAAGCGGCGCTCCTCGTGCAGCAGGTTGGACAGTGTCTCGTCGCTCACGTCGTCGTCTCCCTTGTCACTGATCTGGTCCGTTCTGGTCACGATAGGGCTTGCGCCGCCCGACGACGAGGGGGTCAGACCGAAGCACGGTCCTCCTCGCCGCCGGGCGGTTCGGGGGGTGGCGCCGCTAGTGCACGACCGCCGTCTCGGCACCGGCGCCGGTCAGCGCCCGCACCTCGAGCTCGTCGTAGGCCGCTACAGCGGTCGGCTCGTTCGAGGTGACCGAACCGAGCCAGCCGAAGAAGAACCCGGCCGGGATCGAGATGATGCCGGGGTTCGCCAGCGGGAACCACGACCAGTCCTGGCCGGTGAACAACGCGGTCTCCGAGCCGGAGACCACCGGCGAAGAGGCCACCAGCACCAGACAGGTGATCAGGCCGCCGTAGATGCTCCACGTGGCGCCGCGGGTGTTGAAGCGCTTGTAGAACAGGTTGTAGATCACCGACGGCAGGTTCGCGGATGCCGCGACGGCGAACGCCAGCGCGACCAGGAACGCGATGTTGAGCTTCTGCGCCGGGATCGCCAGCGCGATGGCGATACCACCGATCACGAACGCCGCGATCCGGGCGACCTTGACCTCCTGCTTCTCGGTCGCCGTTCCCTTCTTGATCACGTTGGCGTAGATGTCGTGTGCCACCGAGGAGGCCGAGGTGAGGGTCAGTCCGGCGACCACCGCGAGGATGGTGGCGAACGCGACCGCGGAGATCAACGCGATCAGGACCGCGCCTCCGGTGGTGCCTTCGCCGCCGCCGACAGCCTCGGCGAGCAGTGGTGAGGCGAGGTTTCCGCCGCTGGTGGCCACGGCACTCTCCGGGCCGGTGTCGAGCAGCGCAGCCGCACCGAAGCCCAGCGCCAGCGTCATCAGGTAGAACGCGCCGATCAGCGTGATCGCCCACATCACCGATGTCCGCGCGTCACGTGCGGTCGGCACGGTGTAGAAGCGGATCAGGATGTGCGGAAGGCCGGCCGTGCCGAGCACCAGCGCCAGCGACAGGCTGATGAAGTCGATCTTCGTGGTCAGGTCGACGCCGTACTTCAACCCTGGCTCGAGGAACGCCTGGCCCTTGCCGGTGTTGTCCGCCGCGGCACCGAGCAGCTCCGAGAGGTTGAAGTTGAACTCCGCCAGCACGAGGATCGTGATCAGGATGGTGCCGGTCATCAGCAGCACCGCCTTGACGATCTGGACCCAGGTGGTGCCCTTCATGCCGCCGACGACGACGTAGAAGATCATCAGCACACCCACGCCGGCGATGGTCAGGTTCTGCAGTGCCTCGCTCTCGACGCCGAGCAGCAGCGCGACGAGCGCGCCCGCACCGACCATCTGCGCGAGCAGGTAGAAGATCGACACGACCACGGTCGACGTGGCCGCCGCGGTGCGCACCGGGGTCTGCTTCATCCGGTAGGCGAGCTGGTCGGCCATCGTGTACCGGCCCGAGTTCCGGAGCAGCTCGGCGACCAGCAGCAGCGCGACCAGCCAGGCCACCAGGAAGCCGATGGAGTAGAGAAAGCCGTCGTAGCCGTTGAGGGCGATGGCGCCGGAGATACCGAGGAACGACGCGGCCGACATGTAGTCACCGGAGATCGCCAGCCCGTTCTGCACGCCGCTGAACGAGCGGCCGCCGGCGTAGAAGTCGGTCGCCCCCGAGGTCTGCCGGCTGGCCCAGAACGTGATCGCCACAGTCAGTGCGACGACGGCGAGGAAGAGGATCGTGGTGAGGGTCTGTGAGCTCATCTGCCCAGCTCCTTCTTGTACCGCGCGTCGAGCTCGCGCGCGAGCGGGTCGACGTGGCGGTTCATGTGCTTGGCGTAGAGCCAGGCGATGCCGAACGTGGACACGAACTGCAGCAGGCCGAAGACCAGCGCGACGTTGATGTTGCCGATCAGCTGGATGCTCATGAAGTCGGTCGCCCAGTTCGACATGATCACGTAGAGCAGGTACCAGGCCAGGAACGCAACGGTCCACGGGATCGCGAAGCCGCGGTACCGCTTGCGGAGCTCCTGGAACTCGGGGCTGTCATGGAGTTCCTTGTAGACCGCATGCCCTGAGGTCTGGTGCGTATGCCCGTTGGGTCGTTGCGGTGCAGGTTGCGCGCCCACTGGTGGATGGTCGTCAGCCACGGAGGTCACCTCACTTCTGTCTGGTAGATCCCGGCGCGATGCACGCCGAGTGGAGGGTGTGACGCCAGTCACCGTAGGAGCCGGTGTGGGCGATCGCGACCACGTGGACCGGCTGGTGCGGTCAGCGGCGAACGCAGTTCGCCGTACGGCGTGATCCGCGCGATCAGCGGTCGACCGGTCTACAGCGGTTGCGGGCCCCGGTCGAGCTGGACCGCCTCCGGCGTGTGCAGTCGGACCATGGTCCGCGAGACGTTTGCCGGCAGCCGTCGCGGTGTGGCCAGCGAGACGACGACCATGGTCACGAAGGCCGACGGAACCGTCCACGCCGCCGGTTGGGTGAGCAGCGCGGCGGTCCAGCCCTCGTGCGACCGCTGCAGCAGGGTGTCCACGACCGCGAGGCCGGACAGGCCACCGCCGACGAGGAGCCCGGCGATGGCGCCGACGTCGGTGAGCCTGCGCCACCAGATCCCGAGCACCAGCAGCGGGCAGAACGTCGAGGCGGCCACCGCGAAGGCCAGTCCCACAGCACGCGCGACCCCCACGCCGTCGGCGACGATGGCGAGCACCAGGGGTACGACGACCGCGACGACCGCTGCGGCCTGGAAGGACCGCACGCCGCGGAACCGGCGACCCATCACGTCCTGGCTGACCACCCCGGCCACCGCGATCGTCAGCCCGGAGGAGGTGGACAGGAACGCCGCGAAGGCACCGGCCGTGGTCAGCGCGGAGAGCAGGTCGCCGCCGAGCCCGCCGACCATCAGCGCCGGCAGCTCGAGGACCACCGTGTCGGTGCGTCCCGACGCGATCAGCTCCGGTGCGTAGAGCCGGCCGAGCGCGCCGTACACCGGCGGCAGGATGTAGAAGATCCCGAGCAGGCCGAGGACCACCAGCGTCGTCCGTCGTGCCGCCCGTCCGTCGGGGTTGGTGTAGAAGCGGACCACCACGTGCGGAAGGCCCATCGTGCCCAGGAAGGTCGCGACGATGATCGAGTAGGTCGTGTACAGCGCGTGGTCGCTGGCCGAGGCCAACGGTGACGCCCACACGTCGCCGGTCATCCCCGCGGTCATCGTGCCCGCGTCGGCCGGGGAGGTGGCACCGTCACCGGTCCACACCACGAGCAGGAACATCACCGGGACCAGCAGCGCGGTGAGCTTGAGCCAGTACTGGAACGCCTGGACCAGGGTGATCGAGCGCATCCCGCCGAAGAACACGTTGACCAGCACCACCGCCCCGACCAGCAGACCGCCCACCCATGGCTCGGTGCCGGCGACCGTGGCCAGGGACAGTCCGGCCCCCTGGAACTGCGGCATCAGGTAGAGCCAGCCGATACCCACGACGAGCAGCGAGGAGAGCCGCCGTACCGCCAGTGACTCGAGCCGGTCCTCGGCGAAGTCCGGCAGCGTGTAGGCCCCCGACCGGCGCAGCGGAGCAGCCACCAGCACCAGAAGCATCAGGTAGCCCGCGGTCCAGCCGACCGGGTACCAGAGCATGTCGGTGCCGAACGCCAGCACGAGCCCGGCGACGCCGAGGAACGACGCGGCGGAGAGGTACTCACCTCCGATCGCTGAGGCGTTCAGCGCCGGGCGGACCGACCTCGACGCGACGAAGAAGTCGCTGGTGGTGCGTGAGAACCGCCAGCCGTAGGCGCCGATCGCGAGCGTGGCGATCGAGACCAGCAGGACGGCGGTGATCGCGTAGGAGGAGCTCATCGCGGTGTCACGAGCGCTCGACGACGTCGGCGAAGTCGTGCTCGTTGCGCTCCGCCGCACGCACGTAGAACCAGCCGACGACCAGGAAGAACGGGTAGACCGCGAACCCGAGCAGCACCCACGGCAGCGGCATGCCGAGCACGTGCACCCGTGTCAGCCCGGGGAACAGCCAGAAGAAGAACGGCAGGCCGGCCACGAGTACGCCGACCGTGGCGATCGCCAGACCCGCCAGCCGCAGCTGTGCCCGCAGCAGCGAGGCCATGTAGATCTCACCGATCCGGGTCTGCGCGTCGATCTCGGAGGTGACCGTGACCCGGCGCGGCCGCCCCGCCGAGGTCCGGGGGCTGGTCACCCGGACCCGGCGCGGACCCGAGTCGGGGCTCACAGCCGTGGTGCCGATCCTGGACGGGCCCGCCGCACCAGCAGGTCGCGCAGCTCGCGGGTGTGCCGGCGGCTGACCACGAGCTCCTCGCCGCCGACGACCACCGTGCACCGGCCGGAGTCCATCCGGACCTCCTCGATGTGGGTGAGCGCCACCAGCAGCGACCGGTGGATCCGCACGAACCCCGCGTCGCGCCACTCGTCCTCGAGCGAGGTCAACGGCACCCGGACCAGGTGGCTGCCGGAGCCGGTGTGCAGCCGCGCGTAGTCGCCCTGCGCCTCGACGTAGCGCACGTCCGCGCGGGAGACGAACCGGGTCACGCCGCCGAGCTCGACCGCGATCTGGTCGTCCTGCTCCGGCGCTGTCGTGGTCAGCCGGGCCTCGACGATGCGGCGCACCGCCTCGGCCAACCGGTCGTCCCGGACCGGCTTGAGCACGTAGTCCACGGCGTTCAGCTCGAACGCGTCCACCGCGTGCTCGTCGTAGGCGGTCACGAAGACCACCGGCGGCGGGGCCTTGAACCGGGACAGCACCCGGGCCAGCTCGAGCCCGGTCAGCCCGGGCATCCGGATGTCCATGAAGACGGCGTCGACCGGCTCCTCCTGGAGCACCCGCAGCGCCTCCGCGGCGGAGTCGGTGGTGCGCACCGAGTCGACCCGGTGGTCCCTCTCGAGCAGCCAGGCGAGCTCGTCGAGGGCGGGGCGCTCGTCGTCGACGACCAGCACTCGCAGCGGCGACGTGTTCATGAGTGCACTCCCGGCGCGTACTTCGGTACTCGAACGATAACCTTCGTGCCCGCGCCCTGCGCCGTCTCCACGACGAGCCCGTACTCGTCGCCGAAGGTCGACCGCAGCCGCTCGTCGACGTTGCCGAGTCCGATGGAGTCGATCGAGACGTCACCGGCCAGGGCCCGGCGTACCCGCTCGGGGTCCTCACCCAGACCGTCGTCCTCGATCGAGATCACGCACTCGAAGTCGTTGTCCTCGGCGATGATCGTGATCCGGCCGTCGCCGGCCTTGCCCTCGAGCCCGTGCCGGACGGCGTTCTCCACCAGTGGTTGCAGGGACAGGAAGGGGACCGCGACCGGTAGCACCTCGGGGGCGACGCGCAGCGTGACCTGGAGGCGGTCGCCGAACCGGGCCTTCTCCAGCACCAGGTAGCGCTCGATCGACCGCAGCTCCTCGGCCAGCGTGGTGAACTCGCCGTGCTTGCGGAAGGAGTACCGGGTGAAGTCGGCGAACTCCAGCAGCAGCTCCCGTGCCCGCTCCGGGTCGGTCCGCACGAACGAGGCGATCGCAGTCAGCGAGTTGTAGATGAAGTGCGGGCTGATCTGGGCCCGTAGTGCGCGGACCTCCGCCTCCATCAACCTGGTCCGGGAGGCGTCGAGCTCGGCGAGCTCGAGCTGGCTGGACACCCACCGGGCCACCTCGTTGGTGGCCCGGACCAGGCCGGCGGACGCGGACGGGGCGAACACCTGCAAGGTGCCGACGACCCGTTCCTCCACGGTCAGCGGGCTGACGATCACGTGGCGGAGGACGCACCGCAGGTCGTCGCACGGGATCTCCCGCTCGTCGGCCACCGAGGTGGCGCCGTCGGCCACCACACCGTGCGCCAACCCGGCGGTCTGCTCCGCGTGGTGCTGGAAACGACCGTCCCAGGCGAGCAGGTTCTCGGTGTCGGTGAGCGCGACGGCGGGAACGCCCAGCAGCGCCTTGAGGAAGCGGATCGACTTCTCCGCCGAGGTCTCGGTCAGGCCACCGCGCAGGGCGGGCGCCGCGAGCGAGGCGGTGTGCAGCGTGCGGAAGGTCGCCCGGTCCGACTCGGTGCCGAGCGGACCGCGCTGCAGCCAGCCGGGCCACGTTGCCATGAGCGACACCCTAGATCGTTCAGCGGAAGTCGATCAGCAGCGCGTCGGTGTCCATCTCGGTCCTGGCCAGCACGGTCGCGCGGAACGTGCGGGTGAGGTAGGGCAGCAGCATCCCGTCCGCGCCGCGGCCGTACTCCTCGTAGAGGCCGTCGACCTTGCGCAGCACCCGGTCCCGGTCGAGGTCCGACATCAGGGCGATGTCCGAGCGCGACCGGACCAGGTCGCGCAGCGACTCCCGGGTCAGCGACTGCCAGAACCGGAAGGTGGAGGCTTCGACCGGGTGGAACAGCCCCGACGCCTCGATCTCCGGGGTCGGGTCGACCGTGTGGCCGGCGTCGCCGATGATCGCGCCGAGCCGTCGCACCCAGGGGATCCGCTCGTCCCGGGAGTTCCACACCACCGAGAGCACGCCGCCGGGGCGCAGGACCCGGGCGGCCTCGGGCAGCGCCCGGGCGGGGTCGAACCAGTGGAACGACTGCGCCGCGACGACGACCCCCACCGAACCGGCGGCCAGCGGAATCTGCTCGGCAACGGCCAGCACCGGTCGGGCGGCGGGCACCTGCTCGGCGAGCCGACGCAGCATCGGCTCGGTCGGGTCGGTGGCGACGACCGTGTGCCCCGCGCCAACCAGCTGCTCGGTGAGCTTGCCGGTGCCGGCACCGAGCTCCAGCACGCGGGTCGGGGTCGAGCCGGTCAGCCAGTCGACCGCGTCGCGTGGGTACGACGGGCGACCACTGTCGTAGGCGGCGACCACCCGGCCGAACGAGCGGGCCCGGGACTGCTCGGACGGGTGCTCGTTCATGCCCGGACAGTACCAACCGGGGACCGATCCCTTGCGCCGCTCCCATTAGCGAGTAATCATAATTACATGATTACAAATGAAGCACGGGACCGGGTCCGTGGCTGGTTCCACGGCAGGCTGCCGGAGGACTGGCGGTCGGTCGACCCGGAGATCACGTTGGACCGTGAGGAGATCACGGTGCTGCTCACCATCCCGGACGTGGAGCTTGCGGACGGCGCGAGCGAGGCGGAGGCGGCGGAGGCCCGTGCCGGCCGTGTGAAGGCGTTCCGGGAGGAGACGCGGGAACATCGCATCTCGATCGCCCGGGAGGCCGAGCACCGGTTCGACCGGAAGGTCTCGTGGGGCGTCACCATCGGCGACCGCACGGAGCTGTTCACCCACATCGCTGTGCCGGTGATGACCCGGCTGCGGCAGCCACAGCGGCAGGTGCTCGACACCCTGGTCGAGGCCGGGGTCGCCCGGTCTCGGGCGGACGCGCTGGCCTGGTGCGTGCGACTGGTCGGCCAGCACGCCGATGACTGGCTCGCCGAGCTGCGAGCGGCGATGTCGCACGTGGCCGACGTGCGCACGAAGGGTCCGGCCGCCTGACCGCGGCGCTCGCCGGGTCGGCTAGCCTGCCGCTCGTGCCCGCCCCGATCGCAGACCCGTTCGCCCGGCTCAGCGCCCTCGAGGGTGTCGGGTCGGCGATGGCCGCGACCCGGGACGGCATCGACGCGCTGCTCCGGGACCGCGGGCTCCGGCAGAGCGCACCGGACCTGACCGGGGAGTCGTTGCTGCGCGGTGCCCATGCGAGCGCGGTCCTCGACGGCGCGGACGCCACCCTCGACGACGTGCGCGCGGGGTCGACCGACCCGATAGCCCGGGCCGCGGTGCGGCTGAGCGCCGAGCTGCTCGCGCTCGTCCCGGTGCTGGGCAGCTCTCCGTTGCAGGCCCTCGCCCGGCTGCACACCGTTGCCGGCAAGGCGGTCGCCGAGGACGCCGACCTCGGCCGACCTCGCGACGAGGACAGCGCGCGGCGGCTGGGCGACCTCGGCCGGCGGCTCGTCGTGGACACCTCCGCCCCGGCGTTGGTCGTCGCGGCGGTGGTGCACGCGGAGATCGCCACCGCTGCGCCGTTCGTGTCCCACAACGGTCTGGTCGCCCGCGCCGCGGAACGACTGGTCCTGGTGGCCCGCGGCGTGGACCCGAAGGCGCTCGTCGTACCCGAGGCCGGCCATCTCGCGCTGCGGCGCGAGTACGAGTCGAACCTGCACGGCTACCGCGACGGCGGTGGCGCCGGCGTGCATGCCTGGCTCTTGTACGCCGCGGAGGCCTACGCCGCGGGAGCCGAGGCCAGCCCTCTCAACAGCTGAGAAGGCCGAGACAACATGCGAGCGGCACTTCCCCGTCTCTCGACTGGAAGTGCCGCCGCTGACACGTGAAGCCCTGGCTACCAGGCGTGCACCGTTTCAATTTGTTGCTCCGGGTGAACCCGAGAGACAACGCCCATAGGAAGGGTAGGTCGCCGCGTGGGTACCTGGCTCACGTGCGGGTCTTTACTTGTATGTCCCTTTGTACGCCACTTGCTGGAACCGGACAAGGGACCATTGCCCTTGTCTAGTGAGGACTCGGGCGTGTCGCTCCGCGGCGGTCAGGCACCGGCTTCGCGACGCCGCGAACCGAGGTAGATCGCCCCGCCGACCGCCGCGGCGGTGCCGAGTGCGAGCGCTGCCAGGGTCGGTTTCCCGGCCGGCAGCCGGACCCGGGTGCGCAGCGCGACCGGCCGGTTGAACACCAGGATCGGCCAGCCTCTCGTCGTTGCGTGCCGGCGCAGCTCCTTGTCGGGGTTGACGGCGTGCGGATGGCCGACGGCCTCGAGCATGTCGACGTCGGTGGCCGAGTCGCTGTAGGCGTAGCTTCGGTCCAGGTCGTAGCCCTTCGACGTGGCGAGGTCCCGCATCGCGGCGGCCTTGTTCTCCGCGTAGGCGTAGAAGTCGATCTCGCCGGTGTAACGGCCGTCCTCGATCCGCATCCGGGTGGCGATCACGGCGTCGGCACCGAGCATCTCGCCGATCGGCTCGACGACCTCGCTTCCCGAGGCGGACACGATGATCACGTCACGTCCGGCCAGCCGGTGCTCCTCGATCAGCGACACCGCCTCGTCGTAGACCAGTGGATCGACGATGTGGTGCAGGGTGTCGGCGACGATCTCCTGGACGGTCGCCACGTCCCAGCCGGCGCACAGCTCGGAGAGGAAGTCGCGCATCTTCTCCATCTGGTCGTGGTCGGCGCCACCGACCAGGTAGACGAACTGCGCATAGGCGCTGCGGAGCACCGATCGGCGCGAGATCAGGCCCCCGGCGTAGAACGAGCGGCTGAACGCCAGCGTGCTCGACTTGGCGATGATCGTCTTGTCCAGGTCGAAGAACGCCGCCGGACGCCCGGTCGCGAGGCGGCCATCGTCGTGGGAAGTCATCCCGGCGTGCCCTTCCGTTGGTCCGATGAATCGACATGCAGTCCGCCGAATTTCTACCGCCCGGAGGGGTTGCAAAGTAAAGGTTCGGGGTACCATCGTCGTAGACGGCGATACTCGCAGATGCTGGCGCGCGCCGACCCCATGACCCCAGCGACATTCCCCCCGTCGCTGGCTGCGGTCCCGGCTCATCCCCCCCGAGCCCGGACCCCGCGGTCCCCGGCCATCCCCCCGGCCGGGGACCGCATCATCTCCGGGCCGGGCCAGATTCCGTCCCCCGCGGACCCGGATGGTCCGGCATCCACAGCCGCGCTGAACCTGATGGTGCCGGAAGGGCGAAGCACGCAGAGTCAGGCCATGCCCGCCACCACCGCGCTGCTGGTCACCCGCGACGACGCCCTGCTCGACGACGTGCTGCGTCTCGCGGCAGCGGCCGGCGTCACCCTCGACGTCGCCCACGACCCCGACGCCGCGCTCCGCGGCTGGCCGACCGTGCCCGTGGTCCTCGTCGGCGCGGACCTGCTCGTCGATCTGGCCGACCGCCGACCGGTGCGGCGCGACCAGGTGCACGTGCTCGCCGGTCAGGGCATCCCGGACGGCTCCTTCCGGGCGGCGCTCCAGATCGGTGCGGTCGACGTCGTCGAGCTGCCCGCCGCCGAGGCGTACGTCGTCGAGCTGCTCACCGATGCCGCGGACGACGCCGCCGGGGGTGGTGGTCGTCGCGCCGTGACCATCGGGGTGACCGGTGGTTCCGGCGGGGTGGGCGCGACGACCTTCTCCGCGGCGCTCGCGGTGACCGCCGCCGGAAGAGGTCCGTGCCTGCTGGTCGACGCCGATCCGCTCGGCGGCGGCATCGACCGGGTGGTCGGGATGGAGGACCTCGACGGCGTCCGTTGGGATGCGCTCGAGCAGGCGACCGGACGGCTCAGCTCCCACGCGCTCCGGCAGGCGTTGCCGCACAAGGACGGGCTGGCGGTGCTGACCTGGCCCGGTGGGTCGCACCGGGCCGCTGACGGCCACGCCGTCAGCGAGGTGCTCTCGGCCGCGCAGCGCGGCAACCACACCGTCGTCGTGGACCTGCCCCGGCACGGCGACCCGGTCGGTGGCGAGGCGATCCCGCACTGCGACCACGTCGTGCTGGTCACCGGTGTCTCCGTGCCTTCCGTGGCCGCGGCCGGGAAGGTCGCCACCCGTCTGCGGCAGACCGCCCGCGGCCTGCACCTGGTCACCCGCAACGCGGCAACCGGGTTGCCGCCGGACGAGGTGGCCGAGGCCCTCGGGATCCCGCTGGTCGCCACGATGGCCGACCAGCGACGGCTGACCGAGGACATCGACCTCGGGCTGGGGCCGGTGCGGTCCCGTCGGAGCGCGTTGGCCCGGGCGGCGCGTGAGGTGCTGGGTGCTCTCGGTGCCCGGTGAGCTCGTCGAGCGGGTCCGCGACCGTCTCGCCCGCGACGGGTCCACGCTCACCCCGGGACTGGTGGCCGAGGCGCTGCGGGAGGAGGGCCGTCCGGTCGGCGACGCGACGGTCCTCGCCGTGCTGGACGCCCTGCGGCGCGACATCCTCGGCGCCGGACCCCTCGAGCCGCTGCTCCGCCTCGATGGTGTGACCGACGTCCTGGTGAACGGTCACCGGCAGGTGTTCGTCGACCGGGGTGACGGGCTGCAGCTCACCGACGTGTCGTTCCCGGACGAGGCAGCGGTACGCCGGCTGGCCCAGCGGCTCGCCACCGCCGGAGGCCGGCGCCTCGACGACGCGACGCCGTACGTCGATCTGCGCCTTCCGGACGGCACCCGGTTCCACGCCGTCCTGGCACCGGTCTCCCGGCCGGGGACGGTGCTGTCCTTGCGGGTGCCGCGCCGCCGCGTGTTCAGCCTCGACGAGCTGGTTGCCGCGGGGACGCTCTGCCCGGACGCGGCGCTCCTGCTGCGCAGGATCGTCGAGCGCAGGCTCGCGTTCCTCATCAGCGGCGGCACCGGGTCCGGGAAGACCACACTGCTGGCTGCCCTGCTGTCGGTGGTCGACCCGCGGCACCGGCTGGTCATCGTCGAGGACGCCAGTGAGCTGCGTCCGGACCACCCGCACGTGGTCGCTCTGGAGTCGCGTCCCGCAAACATCGAGGGTGCCGGAGCCGTTCCGCTGCAGGTGCTGGTCCGGCAGGCGCTGCGGATGCGACCCGACCGGCTGGTCGTCGGCGAGGTGCGTGGGGCGGAGGTGACCGACCTGCTCGCAGCGATGAACACCGGCCACGAGGGCGGCTGCGGCACCGTGCACGCGAACTCGGCGGCCGACGTCCCCGCCCGGATCGAGGCGCTGGCAATGGCCGCCGGCCTCCCACAGGCGGCCGCGCACAGCCAGATGGCCTCGGCGATCGACGTGCTGGTCCACCTCGGTCGCGGTGGGGACGGGACCCGTCGACTGGAGGAGATCGCGGTGCTCGACCGTGGCGAGGGTGGCCGGGTGCAGGTGACGCCGGCGGTCACCTTCGAGCCGAGTGGCGGCATCGTCACGCACGCGGCTTCCGAGTCCCTCGGCGCGCGGCTGCGCAGGCCATGACCGCGCTCGCGGCGCTGTGCGCCGGTGTCGCGGTGGCGCTGCTGCTCCCGGGCACCGGAACGCCACGCCCGCACCGCCGGGACCGAGTCGGCCTTCTCGCCGTGGCCGTCGCCGCCGGCACGCTGGTCGTCGTCGTGGACGGTACGGCACTGGCCCTCGGGCTGGTCGGTCTGCTCTCGGCCGTCGCCGGCGCCCGATCGATGGCACGGGCACGCGAATGCCGAGCAGCGGTGCTCCGCGAGGCGAAGGTGCTCGAGGTATGCGAGATCCTTGTCGGGGAGCTGAGGTCGGGACGCCCGCCGGTAACCGCGCTCGAGCACTGCGTCGAGGTGTGGCCGGACCTCGACCCGGTGGCCACCGCGGCGCGCTTCGACGCCGACGTGCCCGCGGCGCT
>DATFGA010000368.1:0-22392 GCA_035249775.1 Nocardioidaceae bacterium
GGTGGGAGATCATCGAGAAGTACAAGGTGAACATCCTGTACTGCGCACCGACCGCGATCCGCACCTTCATGAAGTGGGGCGCCGACATCCCCGCCAAGTTCGACCTGTCCTCGCTGCGGGTGATCGGGTCGGTCGGTGAGCCGATCAACCCTGAGGCCTACATGTGGTACCGGGAGACGATCGGCGGCAACCGCTGCCCCGTGGTCGACACCTGGTGGCAGACCGAGACCGGGATGATCATGGTCAGCCCGCTGCCCGGTGTCACCGCCGGGAAGCCCGGTTCGGCGATGAAGGCGATCCCCGGTGTCTCCGCACAGGTGGTCGACGACGCCGGCAAGCCGGTCGAGAAGGGCTCGGGCGGCTACCTGGTGCTCACCGAGCCGTGGCCGGCGATGCTGCGCACGATCTGGGGCGACGACGACCGCTACAAGGACACCTACTGGTCGCGGTTCCCCGGCCTGTACTTCGCCGGCGACGGCGCGAAGCTCGACGAGGACGGCGACGTCTGGGTGCTCGGCCGCGTCGACGACGTGATGAACGTGTCGGGACACCGGATGTCGACCACCGAGATCGAGTCCGCGCTGGTCTCGCACCCCAAGGTGGCCGAGGCCGCCGTGGTCGGGGCGACCGATCCGGACACCGGTCAGGCGATCAACGCGTTCGTGATCCTGCGGGAGAGCGCGGGCGACGGAGGTGCCGACGTGGTCAAGGAGCTGCGCGACCACGTCGCCAAGGAGATCGGGCCGATCGCGAAGCCGAAGTCGATCATGGTCGTCGCTGAGCTGCCGAAGACCCGGTCCGGGAAGATCATGCGCCGACTGCTGCGCGACGTGGCCGAGAAGCGGGAGGTCGGGGACGTCACCACGCTGGCCGACTCGACCGTGATGGACCTGATCCAGACGGGGATGTCGTCAGACAAGTCCGGGGACGAGTAGGTTGTTCCGGTAACCCTGACCGTGGCGCAGTCCGCGCCGCTGGTCGATGCGGGGAGGGGCTGCCTTCGGGCAGCCCCTCCTTTTTGCCTGAGGCGGCGTGGCACCGGCGACGTTTAGTCCTCTAGTCTCAGGGCAACGACTGCTGTGCGGCCAGGTCCACCGCCGGCGCCTGCACTCGCCACGAAAGGGAGAGCTCATGACGACGAAAGCACCGATGGTCCCGCCGAACGCCGTAGCTCCGGTGAGCCCCGACGACCCGACCATCGGCAAGCTCGTCGCGGACGCCAGCCGGGACGTCTCCAGCCTGATCCAGAACGAGATCGCGCTCGCCAAGTCCGAGCTGAAGGTGAGCGTCAAGAACGGCGGCACCGGTGCCGGCCTGTTCGCCGGTGCGGCGTTCCTCGGCCTGCTCGCGATCGTGATGATCTCCATCGCCTTCGCCTACTTCCTGAGCATGACGGGTCTGCACCTGGCCTGGTGCTACCTGATCGTGTTCGGCGTCTACCTGCTGATCGCGGGCCTGCTCGCGTTCCTCGGCATCAAGAAGGTCAAGAAGGTCAAGGCCCCCGAGCGCGCGATCCACCAGGCACAGGAGACCAAGCAGCTCCTGAAGCGAAGCTAGTCACGGACACCAGCAGCAGCATCGAGATCCCGGGCCCCTGGCAGCACCGCAACGTCGCCGCCAACGGGGCCCGGTTCCACGTCGCCGAGTCGGTCCCTGACGAACCGAGTCGCCCGCTCGTCGTACTCCTGCACGGCTTCCCGGAGTTCTGGTGGTCCTGGCGGCACCAGCTGCCCGCGCTCGCGGAGGCGGGCTACCGCGCCGTGGCGATGGACCTGCGCGGGTACGGCGGCTCGGACAAGACCCCGCGCGGCTACGACCCGGTGACGCTGGCCCGCGACGTGGCCGGTGTGGTGAAGGCGCTCGGCGAGCGGAGCGCGGTCGTGGTCGGGCACGGCTGGGGCGGGTACGTCGGCTGGGCGGCTGCCGCCCTGCAACCGCGGGAGGTCTCGGCGCTCTGCGTGGTGGCCGCTCCACACCCACGGGCGATGCTGCGCGGGCTGCGGCCGTGGCGGGCGAGTGCGCTCGGCCACCTGCTGGCGATGCAGGTCCCGATGCTGCCCGAGCGCAGGCTGGCCGACCCCCGCACCGGGTTTCTGCGCACGCACCTGCGGCAGTGGAGCGCCCCGGGCTCGGGGTTTCCCGACGACGCGACCCTGGCGACCTACCAGGACGCCCTCAGGATCTGGCCCGCGCCGCACTGCGCGCTGGAGTACCACCGCTGGCTGGTCCGGTCCCGGCTGCGCTCGGACGGGCGCCGGTTCAACCAGCTGATGGAGCGGCCGGTGTTCCAACCGGTGTTCAGCGTGCACGGTGACGCGGACCCTGCACTTCCGGCCGACGACGGGAGGCGTACGTCGCAGCGGGTGACCGGCTCCTACCGGCACCATGTCCTCGCGGGCGCTGGCCACTTCCCGCACGAGGAGCAGCCCGCGGCCTTCACCGAACTGCTGCTCGGCTGGCTGGACGACGTGCACGCGACCTAGGCGCAGGCGCCGGTGCCGACCTCGGTGTCGTTGGTGATGCCCTGGGCTGCGCCCTCCGCGACCTGCTCCGCGGTCAGCGCGTAGCCGGTGTCCGGGTCGGTGACCGATGCCGCGAAGATCACCCCGAGCACGTCGCCGCCCTCGGAGACCAGCGGACCGCCCGAGTTGCCGGGCCGGACCAGGCTGCGGATCGAGAACACCTCGCGGACCACGGTGCCGTCTCCGTAGATGTCGGGGCTGCGCAGCCGCTGCTCGCCGCGGATCCGGGCGGCCTGCACGTCGTACGGCCCGTCGTTGGGGTAGCCGAGCACCGCGCCCGAGTCGCGTGCCTCGCCGCCCTTGTCGAAGCGCAGGAACGGTCGGTCGAGCCCGTCGACGGCGAGCACCGCGATGTCGAGGTCCGGGTTGTAGTAGACGACCTCGGCGGGCAGCTCCTCCTCACCGACCACGACGCCCGGGTCGTCGACGCCGGCGACCACGTGCGCGTTGGTCATGATCCGGTCCGGCGAGTAGAGGAAGCCGGTGCCTTCGACGCCGCGGCCGCAGTCGTTCTGTCCCCGGATCTTGAGGACGCTGACCGCCGCGTCCTGCACGTCGGGATCGCGGCCGATCCGGCCCGGCGGCGGACCGACCTCGATGATCCGCTCGGGCGCGAACGGCTCGAGGTACTGCGGGAAGAAGCTGGAACCCACGACGTCGTTGAACTTGTCCAGCGCCTGCTCTGCCTGGCCGGGCATCACGTCGTCGACCTGCCCGAGCACCAGCGAGGAGCGGACCTGGTTGCTGATCCCGGGCAGGCTCGACCCGCTCACCGCGACACCGAGCGCCCACGCGACGACCAGCACCGCCGCCGTGCTCAGCACGGCTCCACCGACCGCATCGAGCGCACGCACGGGTTGCCAGGTGATCCGCGCCCGGATCCGGGTGCCGGCGAACTGGAGCACGGCCTGGCCGAACGACGCGCAGATCAGCACCACGAACAGGGCACCGAGCGAGACCCACAACGACGGGGCCGACGCGGACAGGTCGCCGAGCAGCTGGGGGGCGAGCCAGATCCCGAGCAGGCCACCGAGCAGCAGTCCCGCGGTCGCGAACGCGCCGGAGATGAACCCCTGCCAGTAGCCGGACACGGCGTACGCGAGCGCGACGACGACGAGCAGCCAGTCGAGGAAGTTCACAGGTGCGTCCTCACTGCTCTCGGAAGTTCGTGTTCGGCTCCGGCGGCGGGGGGACGACCTCGCCGGGGACGGCCAGCATATGTCCGGGAAGCTCGCGCATCCGTGCGGCGTCCCACGGGCGCGTCCAGCCGACGAAGTCGAACAGCCGGGCGATGATGCCGGCCGTGAAGCCCCACAGGATCAGGTCCTTGTCGTCGCCGATCAGGAACGCCGGGCCCGTCCACCCGGAGGGATGGCGCACCGAGACCCGGTGCTCGGGGTCGAGCAGCTCGTCGATCGGGACCCGGTAGACCGCGTGCACCTCGCGGGGGTCGACCGCGTCCACCTCGCACTCGGTCCGCCACCAGGCGAGCACGGGGGTGACCGCGAAGTTGCTCGGCGGCAGCCACAGCTCGGGCAGCGTCGCGAACACCTCGACCCCGGTCGGGTCCACGCCGGTCTCCTCCTCGGCCTCCCGGAGCGCGGTGGCCTGCGGAGACCCGTCGGCCTGGTCGATGGAGCCACCCGGAAAGGAGACCTGCCCGGGGTGGGAGCGCATGTCGTGGGCGCGCTCGGTCAGCAGCAGGTCCGGTCCGGCCGGCCCCTCACCGAAGAGCATGAGGACCGCGCCGCGCCGGGTCTGCGCCCCTTCGGGCGGCACGAAGCGGGTCAGCTCATCCGCGGTGATGTCCGCTGCGCCGCGCCGGATCGGCTCGAGCCAGTCCGGAAGCTGAGGGTGCTCCGGCTGGTCGGCGGGAGGAATCGGCGAGCGGTCGGACACGTAGAGGAGCCTACCGAGCGGTTCAGAGGGCGACGTCGAGGTGCTCGCGCACCAGGTCGCGCAGCTGCTCGTAGGAGCGGATCACGACGTACTCGATGTGCGCGACCTGTCCCTCGGCGTCGACGAGCACCACCCCGGGCAGGCCGCGGACCCGGAACGGCACCCTGGTCTCCGCGCCCGGGTCGGCCAGGAGCGGGTAGGTCACGCCGCTCTCCTCGGCCAGCTCGAGGGCCGCTTCGGGCTGGGTGTCCTGCCAGTCGATGCCGATCACCGCCAGCTCGTCACCGGCCTCCTCGTGCAGCCGCTGGTAGTACGGCAGCTCCTCGCGGCACGGACCGCACCACTGCGCCCACAGGTTCAGCACCAGCGGTCCGCGCAGCGAGGCGAGGTTCACGTCCGGGCCGCCGCCGAGGCAGGGCAGGACCAGGTCGGGCAGCCCGCCCTCGACCGGGTCGGCGGGGGTGGTTTGCGCCGGGCACGGTTCGACGCCGGCCTGCTTCTTCAGCTGCCGCAGGGCGGGCGTGTCCACGTCGACGTCGACCGCGAACATCCCGTTGCTGCGCGCCGCGGCCGACGAGCCGGTGTCCTCGGGCGTTCCGGCACAGCCGGCGAGGAGCAGCGGGAGTACGACGGACGCGGCGATCGTCGCACGCCTCATGCCCGTCCCTCGGTCCGCACCAGCTTGGCGGCGACCTCTGGGTCGGTCGGCCCCTCGCCGTAGGAGGGGCACCACCGGGCCACCGTGCACGCACCGCAGGCCGGCTTCTTCGCGTGGCACACCCGCCGGCCGTGCCAGATCAGGTGATGGCTGAGCATCGTCCAGTCCCGCTTCGGGAACAGCGCGCCCACCGCGTGCTCGGCCTTGACCGGGTCGGTCTCCTCGGTCCAGCCGAACCGGCGGGCCAGCCGGCCGAAGTGCGTGTCCACGGTGATCCCGGGAATGCCGAACGCGTTGCCCAGCACGACGTTCGCCGTCTTCCGGCCGACCCCCGGCAGGGTCACCAGCTCCTTGAGGGACGGGGGGACCTGCCCGTCGTACCTCTCCACCAGGGCCTGCGACAGCTTCAGCAGGGACTCGGTCTTCGCGCGGAAGAAGCCGGTCGGCTGGATCAGCTGCTCGAGGTGCTCACGCTCCGCGGCGGCCATCGCCTGCGCATCCGGGTAGGCCGCGAACAGCTTCGGGCGGACCGCGTTCACCCGCTTGTCGGTGGTCTGCGCGGACAGCACCGTCACGACCAGCAGCTCGAACGGGTTGTCGAAGTCGAGCTCGCACTTCGCCTCGGGGTACGTCTCGGCGAGGACCCGGTCGATCTTCCGGGCGCGGCGGACCAGGGAGGTATCAGGCACGGGAACAGCCTACGGGCGCCCCCTTTGACGAAAACGGGCGGTGATACGTCAGACTGTGACATGAACCACCGCCGGGCAGGTCGCCGCGGCGTTGACCAGGAGGAGACACGTGGATAACGACGTGCTGCGTCAGGCACCGCTCTTCAGCGCGCTCGACGACGAGGCCGCGACGGCGTTGCGGGCGTCGATGGCCGAGACCCGACTGCGGCGCGGGGACGTGCTGTTCCACGAGGGCGACGAGGGCGACAAGCTCTACGTCGTGACCGACGGCAAGGTGAAGCTCGGCCGGACCTCCTCCGACGGGCGCGAGAACCTGCTCGCGATCCTCGGTCCCGGCCAGATGTTCGGCGAGCTGTCGCTCTTTGACCCGGGCCCCCGCTCGGCGACCGTCACCGCGGTCACCGACACCACCTTCTCCTCGCTGTCCCATGAGGACCTGCTGCGCTGGCTCGACGGTCGTCCCGGTGTCGCCCGCGGCCTGCTCTCACAGCTCGCCGCGCGCCTGCGCAAGGCCAACGACGTGGTCGCCGACCTGGTGTTCTCCGACGTCCCGGGCCGGGTCGCCAAGGCGCTGCTCGACCTCGCCGACCGGTTCGGCCGCACCGCCGACGACGGCGTGCACGTGCACCACGACCTCACCCAGGAGGAGCTCGCCCAGCTGGTCGGCGCCTCTCGGGAGACCGTGAACAAGGCCCTGGCCGACTTCGCCTCCCGCGGCTGGCTGCGCCTCGAGCCGCGCTCGGTCGTGATCATGGACGTCGAGCGGATGAGCCGCCGCGCCCGCTGAACCGCTGCCCCCCCTTCCTGTTGAGACGCGCCTTTTTCGCCGTTGAGACGCGCCTTTCTCGCGCTTCAGACGCGGAGAATTTCCGTCGCCTGTGTCCGTCTTCGGCATGCGTGAGTGACCGCCTCTCCCCCGTGAGCTTGTCCACGCTTCAACGGTGAGAACTGCACGTCTCGAGCGCGAAAACTCCGCGTCTGAACGGGGAAAAGGGCGCGTCTCAACGGGGAGGGGAGGCGAGGTAGGCGAGCTGGGCACGGACGGACAGCTCCGCCGCTCCCCACAACACCGGGTCGACGTCGGCGTACACCTTCTCCACCACCCGCCGGGGCAGGTCATCGTCGGCACCGCCGATTCCGGGGAGCGAGAGGTCGCGCAGCGCCTCGCGGACCTGCTCGAGCCGCTCCTGCCTGTGCGCCAGGTAGTAGTCCAGGACGCCGAGCGCGTCGTCGATGACCGGCCCGTGCCCCGGCCACACCGCGGTCACCTCCTGCGCCTCGGCGAGCGCGTGCAGCCGGTGCAGCGAGTCGAGGTAGGCCCCGAGCTCGCCGTCGGGATGCGCCACCACCGTCGTACCCCGGCCGAGCACCGTGTCGCCGGTGAGCACCGCCCGCTCGGCAGGGAGCAGGAACGACAACGAGTCCGAGGTGTGCCCGGGTGTCCCCACGACGTGCACCTCGAGCCCGTCGACGGCCACCACATCGCCATCGCGCAGACCCTCAGAGCCCAGTCTGTGCTGGGGATCGAGCGCGCGTACGCCGCAGCCCATCCGCTCGGCGAACGAGCGCGCCGCCTCGGAGTGGTCCGCGTGGCCATGGGTGAGGAGTACGACGGACACCTCGCCGGCTGTGTCCGCGACGGTGTCCAGGTGCGAGGTGATCTCCGGCCCGGGATCGACCACGACGCTGCGTCGGGCACCCGGTTCGCGCAGCACCCAGGTGTTCGTGCCGTCCAGGGTCATGATGTTCGGGTTCGGCGCAAGGACGCACCGGGCCCGTTCGCCGAACGCCCCTCCGGCCCAGTCCGTCATCGGGACAACCGTTCCTTCACGGCAACGCCGAGCGCCACCAGCCTGTCCGGGATGGTGAGGAAGGCACCCTCGTCGTCGAGCGCCGCGGTCGGCTCGACCGTCTCGATCTCGCGGGACCCGGCCACCGCGAGCACGTCGGCGGGGTCGGTCAGGTCGAACAGCTCCAGGCAGGTGCAGTACTGCGGCGGGAGCATCAGCATCTGCTTCTCCTCGACCGCGGTCAGCGCATCGCCGACCGAGAGCCAGACGACCTCCTCGGACTCCGTCGACACGTCACGGGTGACCTGGCCCGCGGGCAGCTCGGCGACGAAGAACGTCGTCCGGTAGCGGCGCGGCTCGAACACCGGTGTCAGCCACGACCCCCAGACCCGCAGGAGGTCGGTGCGCAGACGTAGCCCGCGACGTTGCATGAACTCGGTGAAGGACAGCTCCCGCGCCTCGAGGGCACGCCGGTCCTCCTCCCAGTCGTCCCCGGTCGTGTCGTCGATGATCGAGTCGTCCGTCGCACCGGCGAACAGCACACCGGACTCCTCGAACGTCTCCCGCACCGCCGCGCACACCAGCGCCCGGGCCATCGACTCGTCCGTGCCGAGCAGCTCGGCCCACTCCGCCGGGGACGGGCCGACCCAGGCGACCTCGTGGTCGAAGTCGCGCGGGTCCACCCCACCGCCGGGAAAGACGGCCATCCCGGCGGCGAACGCCATGTCGACGTGCCTGCGGAGCAGGTACAGCTCCAGCGAGCCGGGATCCGACGTCGCACCGGCCCGGATCAGCACGACCGTTGCGGCGTCGCGCGGCTCGGCCGGGGTCTGGCTTCCATCGGCGAACGCGCGAACCTGGTCGACCATGTGCGCCGGCAGCCGACGGGTCGGGTCCACGTCGTCAGACCTCGACGATCAGCTCGAGCTCGACGGGCGCATCGAGCGGCAGCACCGGCACACCGACCGCGGAACGGGCGTGCTGGCCGGCCTCGCCGAACACCTCGCCGAACAGCTCGGAGGCACCGTTGGCGACACCGGGCTGGCCGGTGAAGTCCGGGGTCGACGCGACGAAGGCGACCATCTTCACGATCTTCTTCACCCGCGACAGCTCACCGACCTCGGCGCGGACGGCGGCGATCGCGTTCAGCGCACACTGGCGCGCGCACTCGACGGCCTCCTCCGGCGTGACCTCGCCACCGACCTTGCCGGTCGTGATCAGCTGGCCCTCGCGCAGCGGCAGCTGGCCGGAGGTGAAGATGTAGCTGCCGGTCCGCACCGTGGGAACGTAGGCGGCGACGGGCTTGGCCACCTCGGGCACGCTCAGACCGAGCTCGGCGAGCCGCTCCTCGGGCGTGCTCATGCCTTCTCCCGCTTGAAGTAGGCCACGAGGTTCTCGGGGTTCATCCCCGGAACGATCTGCACCAGCTCCCAGCCGTCCTCACCGAAGTTGTCGAGGATCTGCTTGGTCGCGTGCACCAGAACCGGCGCGGTCAGGTATTCCCATTTCGTCATGCGGCCGACTCTATCGCCGCGTCCGCGGCCGGTAGGTTGTGCCCGTGGATCCCCGAGACGTGCTGACGCGTACGGCGGACGCGGCCGATGCCGTGGTGAGGTACGCCGACCACCCCGACGGCATCATCGACCTCCACCTGCCACCTGCCTTCGGCGAGACCGCACGCGATCCGCGCCCGCTCGTCGTCCTCCTGCACGGAGGTTTCTGGCGGTCCGCCTTCGACCGGGCGCACACGCGTCCCCTGGCCAACGCGCTTGCCGCCGAGGGATTCGTCGTGGCGACGCCCGAGTACCGTCGAGTGGGAGGCCAGGGGGACCAGGCCGGAGGATGGCCGACCACGGCTCAGGACGTCGCCGCAGCGCTGCGGGCGTTGCCCGGCCTCTTGGACGGACTCGGCGTCGTCACCCGCACCACCACCCTGCTCGGCCACTCGGCCGGGGGCCACCTGGCCCTGTGGCTGGCCAGTGAACCGTTGCCGGTGGACCGCGTCGTCGGACTCGCCCCGGTCGGCGACCTCCGTGCCGCCGCGGCCGCGCACCTTGGGGATGACGCCACCCAGGCCCTGCTCGGCGGAGGACCCGGCGACGTCCCGGAACGCTACGACGCCGCCGACCCGGTGACCCGGTTCGCGACCCGGCCGTCGTGCGACGTGCTCGTGGTGCACGGTGCCGACGACGACATCGTGCCGGTGGGGAACTCACGCGGGTTGCACGCCGCCCATCCCTGGGTGGTGCTGCACGAGCTGGAGGCCGTCGAGCACTTCGGCGTGATCGACCCGTGGTCACCGGCCTGGCCGGAGGTCCTCGAAGCGGTGACCGGCTAGGCCACGGCTGGCACGGGCTCGGTCGGCACGTCCTCCTTGCGCGCGTTGACGAGCAGCACCGAGACCACCAGTCCGGCGGCGAACAGCACCGCACCCCAGAAGAACGCGACCTGGTACCCATGGATGAACGCGAGCGGCGTCAGGCTCGCGGCGTCTTCCGGGTTACGCAGGTTGGCGGTCATGTAGCTGGTGACCGCTCCCGCGAACAGGGTGTTCAGCAGCGCGGTGCCGAGGGACCCGCCGATCTGCTGCGAGGTGTTCAGCACGGCGCTCGCGACTCCGGCGTCGTGCGATCCGACCCCCAGCAACGCGGTGCTCGACGCGGGGATGAAGACCGCCGCCAGGCCGACGCTCATCAGCAGCTCGGCGGGCAGGACGTGGCTCCAGTACGCGGTGTCCTGACCGATCTGGGTCAACAGGAGCATCCCGACAATAGCCATCGTCAGCCCGGGAACCATCAGCCACTTGGGACCGACCCTGGGGAGCAGGTGGGCGACCACGCCGGCGGTCAGGATGATGCCGGCGCTGAACGGCAGGAACGCGAACCCGGACCGCAGTGGGCTGTATCCGAGGTTGACCTGGAAGTAGTAGGTGAGGAACAGGAACATCGCGAACAAGCCGGCGCCGACCAGAAGGAATATCAGGTAGGAGCCGCCGCGGTTGCGGTCGAGCACGACCCGCAGCGGCAGCATCGGGTTACGGGTACGGCCTTCCCACACGACGAAGGCGACCAGCAGTACCACCGCCACAGTGAGGAACGTGAGGGTCGACGGATGCGTCCAGCCCTGGACGGACAGGTCGCTCGGGTCGTCGGGGTTCACGGCTCTGGCCGCCTCGGTGAACCCGTAGACCAGGGAGAACAGGCCGACCGTCGCGAGCAGCACACCCGGCACGTCGTACCGGGTGTCGCCGTGGGCCTTGCTCTCGTGGACCAGCGGCAGCGCGGCGCCCGCGACGATCAGCGCGACGGGAACGTTGACCCCGAGGCACCAGCGCCACGACGCGTACTCGGTGAGCACACCGCCGACGATCAGGCCGATTGCGGCGCCGCCCCCGGCGAGGGCACCGAAGACGCCGAACGCCTTCGCCCGCTCCTTCGGTTCGGTGAACGTCACGGTGACCAGCGAGAGGGCCGCGGGAGCCATCAGGGCGGCGAACGCCCCCTGGAGCGCTCGTGCGCCGAACAGCAGCTCCTGGTTGGGCGCCAGCCCACCGATGGCCGACGCGGCGGCGAACCCGAGCAGGCCGATCACGAAGGTGCGCTTACGGCCGGTGTAGTCGGCGATCCGTCCGCCGAGCAGCAGGAGAGCGCCGAAGGCGAGCGTGTAGGCCGTCACGATCCACTGCCGGTCGGCGTTGCTGATGCCGAGCTCGTCCTGGGCGGACGGTAACGCGATGTTCACGATGGACGCATCCAACACGATCATCAGCTGGGCGGCGGCGAGCACCGTGAGCGCCCACCATCGTCGTGGGTCCGGCTGCTCACCTCCGGGAGTCGACGGGGTTTCCAGGATGGGGCGGGAAGGTTCGGACACGAGGACTCCAGAGCGTCTGAGTGAGGCACTGACGATGCCGGTATCCGAAACCCAACCGGCGTCCGTGCCAACTGCTTCCCCCGGCCCTCAACGTTTACGGGACAGCACCGACAGAAGCACCCGAATTTCCCTGGGTGGGCTGGACCAGCCGGGCGGGTGAGACGCTGGAGGCATGAACGGGACCTCACCCACCCGGAGCGTCGCCGTGGTCGGCGCGGGCCCGGCCGGCACCACCCTCGCGCTGGGCCTGCTGCAGCACGGGTACGACGTCACGCTGGTCTCCGACCGCACCGCCGAGGAGATCCGCACCGGTTCGGTGCTGTCCAGCCAGATCACGTTCGAGTCCGCGCTGGAGGTGGAGGCCGCCCTCGGGGTGACCGGGCTGCTGCCGGAGGCCCCGCCGATCGAGCAGATGACCTACCGGACCCGGCGGGCCGACGGTTCCGAGGCCTCGTTCCGGACCCGGTTGACCACACCTGCCCGGTCGATCGACCAGCGCCTGCGGGTTCCCCTGCTGCTCGCGGAGATCGAGCGGCTCGGCGGCAAGGTGATGGTCCGCAGCGCCGACGTGGACGACGTCGAGGACCTCGCCCGGACCCACGACCTGGTGGTCGTCTCGACGGGCCGGGGCGGCCTCACCTCCTTGTTCCAGGTCGATCCGGCACGCTCGCCGTACTCCTCGCCGCAGCGCGTCGCATCGCTGACCTACCTGCGCGGGATCGAACCGGACCCGGCCGGCCCGGGCCTGCGCTACACCTCAGTGGAGGGCGTCGGCGAGTGCTTCACCTGTCCGGCGCTGACCGTCGACGGGCCGTGCGACATCTTCGTCGTCGAGGGCGTGCCGGGCGGGCCGCTGGACTGCTGGGACGACGTGACCACGGCCGAGCAGCACCGGGACCGGCTCGCGCAGGCACTGGCCGCGCAGTTCCCCGACGAGTGGGCGCGGTTCGGCGACGGCTGGTCCCTGGTCGACGAGAACGCGGTCCTGCGCGGCCGGATCTCCCCGGTGGTACGGCGACCCGTCGGCTCGCTGCCTTCCGGCGCCACCGTCCTGGGCATGGCCGACGTGGTGGTGCTCAACGACCCGTTGACCAGCCAGGGGTCGAACAACGCGATCAAGTCGGCCTCGTTCTACCTCGAAGCGATCACCGGTCACCGCGGTGAGTTCGACGAGCCCTGGATGCGGCGTACCTTCGACAACTTCTGGCGCGGCTGGGCGCAGTGGGCCACGGCGTGGACCAACACCTGGCTGCAGCCGGCGGCCGCCCACCAGCGGCGGGTCGTCGACGCGGCCGGCCGGCACCCCGCGATCGCGGCACAGATCGCCGCGGGGTTCGACGACGCGCGGCTGTTCAGCCCGTGGTGGTTCTCCGCGGAGGCCGCAGACGCGTTCGTCGCCGAGCAGATCGCGGCCGAGGACGCACCGTTCGACCCGCGGGACCTGCGCCGCGCGTTGGGGCAGTACGCCACCGGGGTCACCGTCGTGACCACCGAGGACGCCGCCGGCCAGCGCTGGGGGATGACCGCGAACTCGTTCACGTCGGTCTCGCTCAACCCGCCACTCGTGCTCTGGGCGGCCGCCCGGAGCTCGCCGTCGCTGCCGGCGTTCGAGGAGGCGACCCGGTTCGCGGTGAACGTGCTCGCCGCCGACCAGCACCACCTCTCGCGCCAGTTCGCGACCTCGGGTGCGGAGAAGTTCGAGGCGGTGACCCTGGTGCCGGCCGACCAGGTCGCGAACGCCGGAACCGACGACGAGGCGCACCCGCCGGTGCTCGAGGGCACGGTCGCGCACTTCGTGTGCCGCACCACGCAACGGATCGACGCCGGCGACCACGTGGTGTTCTTCGGCGAGATCGAGTCGTACGACGCACCGGGCGGCGAGCCGCTCGTCTTCCACTCCGGGTTCTACCGGCTCGCCACCAAGCACCCCGACCTGTAGCCCGGGCCCCTTCGGCTGATTACCACGGTATGCAGTCGATCTGCCCCTCCCCATGGTTTTCACGCCATGGGGAGTGGCAGATCACCATGGGGAGTGCGTCGTACGTCGGACCAGAAATCGTCCCCAGGGAACGGCCACGGGCCCCCGTCCACAGCCAGGACCATGCAGGTTCCCGTCGGCCCGACCCCGCGCCACCCTCGGCGGATGGACCGACTGAGAATCCTCGCAGAGACAACCGGCTCGTTCACCCGTGCGGACGCACTGGAGTGTGGCTATGACGACAAGGCCATCGCTCGAGCGATCAGAGTGAAGCTATGGACCCGGATCCGGACCGGCGCCTACACCTTCAGCGACCTTTGGTCACAGGCCGATGAGCTGGCGCGACATCGTGCCAGCGCTCGTGCGGTCATGAAGCGACTCGGCACGAACGTCGCCCTGAGCCACGTCAGCGCTGCCGTGGACCATGGACTCACGGCCTGGAACGCCGACCTCTCCCAAGTGCACGTGACCCGCCTCGACGGTGGCGCCGGGCGCACGGAGGCGGGAGTCGTCCACCATGAGGGATTCTGCCTCGACGACGACGTCATCGAGCACGACGGATATCTCGTGGTCAAGCCAGCACGAGCCACACTCGAGACCGGCTCGATGCTCACCACGGAGGCCGCGATCGCGCTTTTCGACGACGGCCTCCACAAGCGTCGCTTCACCGTCGGAGAGCTGGAAGCCGCCTTCTGTCTGATGCAGAGCTGGCCCGCGTTCCGAAAGCTGCAGATCGCCGTCCGGTTCGCCGATGGTCGCGCCGAGTCACTGGGAGAGTCGCGGACCCGCTACCTCTGCCACGTCCAAGGCCTCCCCGCACCTCAGCTGCAGTACGACGTGTTCGACCAACACGGGCGACTCATCGGAACGACGGACTTCGCCTGGCCCGAGTATCGCCTGCTCGGCGAGTTCGACGGCAAGATCAAGTACGGGCGGCTGCTCAAGCCAGGGCAGGACCCTGGCGATGTCGTGTTCAACGAGAAGGTCCGGGAGGACCGGTTGCGCGAGGCCTTGCAGTGGGCGATGGTGCGGATCATCTGGGCCGAGCTCTACCGCGGTGCCGAAACCGCTGCCCGGATCCGTCGGCTGATGCGCGCTGCCGCCTGATCACCCACCGTCGGGCCCGCACTCCCCATGGCGTTCTACCGCTCCCCATGGCGCGAACACCATGGGGAGCGGCAGATCGACTGCATACCGTGGTAATCAGCCGAGCGGCGGTTCGGTCTTGGAGCGGACGTCGTCCTCGGTGACGCCGGGAGCGAGCTCGACGAGCTTCAGGCCGCCGCCGTCGGGGACCACGTCGATCACGGCCAGGTCGGTGATGATCCGCTGCACGACGCCCTTGCCGGTGTAGGGCAGCGAGCACTCGTTGACGATCTTGAAGGACCCGTCCTTGGCGGTGTGCTCCATCAGCACGATCACCCGCTTCGCGCCGTGCACCAGGTCCATAGCACCGCCCATCCCCTTGATCATCTTCCCCGGGATGGTCCAGTTCGCGATGTCACCGGCCGCGGAGACCTGCATCGCACCCAGGATCGCGGCGTCGATCTTCCCGCCGCGGATCATCCCGAACGACGTCGCGGAGTCGAAGAACGACGCACCCTTGCGCAGGGTGACGGTCTCCTTGCCGGCGTTGATCAGGTCCGGGTCCTCCTCACCCTCGACCGGGTAGGCACCCACCCCGAGGATCCCGTTCTCGCTCTGCAGCACCAGCTCCACGTCGTCGGCGACGTAGTTCGGCACCATCGTCGGCAACCCGATCCCCAAGTTCACGTACGACCCGTCGGTCAGCTCCGAGGCCGCCCGCGCCGCCATCTCCTCACGACTCCACGCCATCAGTTGCCTCCCTCGGTCGCCGCCGACTCTCGCGGCCGCACCGTTCGCTTCTCGATCCGCTTGTCCGCGGCCTGCTCCGGGGTCAGCGCCACCACCCGCTGCACGAACACCCCAGGGGTGTGCACGTCGTTCGGGTTCAGCTCACCGGGCTCGACCAGCTCCTCGACCTCGGCGATCGTGACCCGCCCGCACATCGCCGCCAGCGGGTTGAAGTTGCGCGCGGAGTCCCGGTAGACCAGGTTCCCGTGCCGGTCGCCCTTCCACGCCCGGACCAGCCCGTAGTCGGCCACGATCGCGGTCTCCAGCACGAACTCCTTCTCCCCCTCCGCGGTGGTGAAGGTGCGGACCTCCTTCGGCGGCGAGGCCACCTCCACCTCACCGTCGGCGGAGTACTTCCACGGCAACCCACCCTCGGCGACCTGCGTGCCCACCCCGGTCGCGGTGAAGAACGCCGGGATCCCCGACCCTCCCGCCCGCATCCGCTCCGCGAGCGTGCCCTGCGGGGTCAGCTCCACCTCGAGCTCGCCGTGCAGGTACTGCCGCGCGAACTCCTTGTTCTCCCCCACGTACGACGAGATCATCCGCCGGATCCGCTTGTTGAACAGCAACCGACCCAGACCCCACTCGTCCACGCCACAGTTGTTCGACACCGCCTCCAGCTCATCGGCGCCCTGCTCCAGCAGCGCCTCGATCAGCACCGACGGGATCCCGCACAGCCCGAAACCACCCACCGCCAACGTCGAGCCACGCCCGACGTCTGCAACGGCCTCGGCCGCACTCGCGACGACCTTGTCCACGAACGTCCTCCCTCACCACAGCTCCGCGGGCGCGAGGCGTCCGCCGGTCAACTCTTGCGATCCTAGTCACAGCGGTACGTCGCACGGGACGGCCCGGTTCCACACAGGTCCGGCCTCCCGCCTGAGGTGGTCCCACATGTCACGGATCACATCGACGGAGGCGGGCCAGGGGCTCGGGTTAGGCTCCGAGACGTGGCTGCACAATCGGCGAACCCCAGCGACTGGGACGACGTCCGGCTCCATGTCGTGACCGGCAAGGGAGGCACCGGCAAGACCACGGTCGCGGCGAGCCTCGCCCTGGCCCTGGCGTCGACCGGCAGGACCGTCCTGCTCTGCGAGGTCGAGGGCCGGCAGGGCATCGCCCAGCTGTTCGACGTCCCGCCACTGCCTTATGAGGAGCGACGCATCGCGAGCGGCCCGCAGGACGGTGGTGACGTCTACGCGCTGGCCATCGACCCGGAGTCGGCGCTGCTGGAGTACCTCGCGATGTACTACCGGCTCGGGCGGGCCGGCAAGGCGCTGGACCGGTTCGGGGTGATCGACTTCGCGACCACCGTGGCACCCGGGGTGCGTGACGTGCTGCTGACCGGGAAGGTCTACGAGGCCGTGAACCGGAACCGGCGCAGCAAGCACGCGCGCCACTACGACGCCGTGGTGCTCGACGCGCCGCCGACCGGCCGGATCTCCCAGTTCCTGAACGTGAACAACGAGCTGGCCGGACTGGCGAAGGTCGGCCCGATCCGGAGCCAGGCGGACACGGTGACCACGTTGCTGCGCTCTCCCCGGACCGCGGTGCACCTGGTCACGGTGCTCGAGGACATGCCGGTCCAGGAGACCGCGGACGGGATCGACGAGCTCCGCGCGGCCCAGCTCCCGGTGGGCGGGGTGATCGTGAACCTGGTGCGCAGCAACGCCCTCGACGACCAGGCCCGCGACCGGGCGCTCAGTGGTGACCTGCCGCGGGAGCTGATCGAGGCCGACCTGGTGGCGGCGGGCGTGGACAGCAGCAGAACCGTGGTGGACGGTCTGCTCTCCGAGGGCCGGGAGCACGCGGAGCGGCGGGCGCTCGAGGACGAGCAGCGCAAGCGGATCGGGAAGCTCGACGCCCCGATCTACGAGCTGCCCCGGCTGCCCGACGGCATCGACCTCGGTGGGCTCTACGAGCTGGCGGCCGAGCTGTGTGAGCAGGGGATGGCATGAGCAACGCGAACCGGTCCGGCCGCAGCGCCCGCGTCGGGCCGCTGGCGGCAAAACCGGACCGGACCCCTGTGCTGGCGGTGGACGCGCTGCTCGACGACCCCGGCACGCACATCATCGTCTGCTGCGGCTCCGGCGGCGTCGGGAAGACGACGACCTCGGCGGCGCTGGCGCTGCGGGCCGCCGAGCGCGGCCGCAAGGTGGTCGTGCTCACGATCGACCCCGCGCGGCGGCTGGCCCAGTCGATGGGGATCGAGGCGCTGGACAATGTGCCCCGTCCGGTGCCCGGCGTGCACGAGGGAGGCACCGGAAGCCTGGACGCGATGATGCTGGACATGAAACGGACCTTCGACGAGGTCGTGGAGGGCCAGGCCACGCCGGAGAAGGCCGCGCAGATCCTGGCCAACCCCTTCTACCAGGCGCTGTCCAGCTCGTTCGCGGGCACGCAGGAGTACATGGCCATGGAGAAGCTGGGGCAGCTGCACAAGGATGCGCTGCGGACCGGCCGCTGGGACCTGATCGTGGTCGACACCCCGCCGTCGCGGTCCGCCCTGGACTTCCTCGACGCCCCCGAGCGTCTCTCCAGCTTCCTGGACGGGCGGTTCATCCGGCTGATGCTCGCGCCGGCGAAGGGACCGGCCCGGCTGATGACGGCCGGCTTCGGTGTGGTGACGAACGCGCTCACCAAGATCCTCGGGGCGCAGGTGCTCCGGGACATGCAGACGTTCGTGGCCGCGTTCGACACGCTGTTCGGGGGGTTCCGGGCCCGCGCCCAGAAGACGTTCGAGCTGCTGCAGGCGCCCGGCACGGCGTTCCTCGTGGTCGCCGCGCCGGAGCCGGATGCGCTGCGCGAGGCGGCGTACTTCGTCGAGAGGCTGAACGCGGAGCGGATGCCGCTCGCCGGGCTGGTGGTGAACCGGGCCAGCCGGGTCCCGGTGGGCAGCATGTCCGGGGACCAGGCGATGGCCGCCGCGGAGAGGCTCGCCGGCCGCACCGACCCGGACGGATCGAGCACGATCACCGCCGGGCTGCTCCGGTTGCACGCCGAGCGGACCCGGATCGTCGCCCGGGAGTCGCGGTTACGGCAGCGGTTCGCCGCCGCCCACCCGACCGTGCCCACCGCGGTGATGCCCGCTCTGTCGACCGACGTGCACGACCTGGATGGCCTGCGGCTGGTCGGAGAGCTGCTCGCCTCGTAGGAGGGTTACGCGGATTCCGAGACGGCGGTGACGGTGGCGATGTGGTCGGCCTTGGCGGTCTCGAGCAGCCGGCGCCACGAGGTCACGTTCGGGCGCTTGCGCAGCAGGGCACGGCGCTCACGCTCCGTCATACCGCCCCAGACACCCCACTCGATCTGGTTGTCGAGCGCCTCGGCGAGGCACTCTGTGCGCACCGGGCACCCGGCGCACAGCTGCTTGGCACGGTTCTGCGCGGCTCCCCGCACGAAGAGCTCGTCGGGCCTGGCCTGGTTGCACAGCGCCTTGGTCGCCCAGTCTTCGTTCCACGTCATGTTCTTCATCCCTCCGAGAAGACGCCCGCCGCTCCAAGCGAGCACTGAGTCAATCCCCACATTGAAGGTAAAGAGTTCTAATGCCGCGAAACAGACACAGAGGGAGCAACTTGCCGTAGTCCGATATAACTACCCATCACGGCCATTCGGCCCGTCGACGCCTCACGTCACGCCCGGAGCGAGCGATTCCAGGGTAAGTCGTGGCCCGTGTGACTGGCGCTAGTCATGCCCTAGTCCCTTCGGGCCATTCCTCGCCGCCTGCGACACGAACGGCGCAGACTCGGATAAGCGTGAAAACCGGCGCGGAGTACGCTAGCGGGGACTCTTCGCCCGGTCCCGTACCCTGGTGAGCATGTCTGCACGTAGAGACGACCGCCTGGGGTTCTCGAGCGTCCTGTCCCATCTCGGGGTCATGGTCGCCGTTTCCGCGGTCATGGGGGTCCTGGTCGCCGGTGTCGCCATCCCGTTCGCGGGCGTGGCCGGTCTGAGCGCGCGCTCCGTCGCCGAGGGGATGGACAACCTCCCGGCCGACCTGACCGCCGAGCCGCTCCCCCAGCGCACCCGCGTGCTGGCCCAGGACGGCAGCCTGCTGGCCACCTTCTACGACGAGAACCGGGTCAACGTGCCTCTCGAGGACGTGGCGCCGATCATGAAGCAGGCGATCGTCGCGATCGAGGACTACCGGTTCTACGAGCACGGCGCGCTCGACCTCAAGGGCACCCTGCGCGCGTTCATCACCAACCAGGCCAACAACGGCGTGGTCCAGGGTGGTTCGTCGATCACCCAGCAGATGGTGAAGATGACGCTGATCAACCAGGCGAAGTCCGAGGAGCAGCTCGCCGCCGCGACCGCAGACACCTATGAGCGCAAGCTGAACGAGCTGCGCTACGCGATCGCGTTCGAGGAGAAGTACGACAAGGACTGGATCCTCGAGCGTTACCTCAACATCGCCTACTTCGGCGACGGTGCCTACGGCATCGAGGCGGCGTCCCGGCACTACTTCTCTCGGTCGGCGGACCAGCTGAACCTGCGCCAGGCGGCGCTGCTGGCCGGCCTGGTCAAGAACCCGACCGGCTACGACCCGACGAACGACAAGGAACGCGCGCAGGACCGGCGCAACGTCGTGATCAACCGGATGGCCGAGCTCAACGTGATCTCCGAGTCCGAGGCCGAGCAGGCCAAGAGCAAGGGTCTCGGGCTGAAGCTGACCCCGGCCCGCAACGGCTGCGTCTCCTCCACGGCGGCGTTCTTCTGTGACTACATGCGTCAGTACCTGCTGGCCGACGCGGACCTCGGCAAGACCGTCGAGGCACGCCAGCGGCTGCTGAACTCCGGTGGCCTGACCATCAAGACCACGCTCGACCCGCGGATGCAGAAGGCCGCGGAGCAGTCCGTGCGCAGCCACGTGTTCGCCACCGACCGGGCGATCGGCGGGCTGGCGATGGTCCAGCCACGGACCGGCGAGGTCCGGGCCCTCGCCCAGTCCCGACCGATGGGCCGCAACAAGAAGGCCGGCGAGACCTACCTGAACTACGTGGTGCCCGAGGAGTACGGCGACGCGAACGGCTTCCAGGCCGGATCGACCTTCAAGGTGTTCGTGCTCGCAGCCGCGATCAGGCAGGGCATCTCGCTGTCCACGCAGATCAACGCTCCGCAGGAGGTGTTCCTTCCGGTCAACGACTTCCGCGACTGCGACGGGTTCGTCGAAGGCACCGACGTGTGGAGCCCGGAGAACTCGACCGGGACCGGCACCTTCGACCTGTACTCCGGCACCCAGCAGTCGGTGAACACGTTCTTCGCCCAGCTCGAGCTGCGGACCGGGCTGTGCGAGCCGGCGAAGCTGGCCCGCGAGATGGGCGTCGACGTCCCCGAGGAGCAGGTCTACCCGCCGTTCACCCTGGGCGTCACCAACACCGACCCGCTGACGATGGCCGGCGCCTACGCCACCTTCGCCGCGCGCGGGCTGAACTGCGAGAACCGCCCGGTGACCCAGATCCTCGACAAGGACGGCAAGGTCCTCAAGGACTACCCGAAGCAGTGCGAGCAGGTGCTGCCCAAGGACGTCGCCGACGCCGTCAACGACATCCTCCGGGGCGTGCAGGAGCCGGGCGGCTTCGGCTACGGCGCCGGCATCAACCTGGATCAGCCGTCGGCCGGCAAGACCGGCACGATCAACGCGAACATGGCGGTCTGGTTCGTCGGATACACCCCCAACATGGCCGCGGCGGCCATGATCGCCGGCGCGGACGACAAGGGCAACTGGAAGACCCTGAACGGACAGACCGTCGGTGGCGACTTCATCTCCAGCGCGGCCGGCAGCACGAACGCCGGACCGATCTGGGGCGACGCGATGAAGGTCGTCCAGCAGTGGCTGCCCAACAAGGACTTCCATGCACCCGACCCGCGCACCATCGAGGGGCAGACCGTGACCGTGCCGTCGGTCTACGGGTACGACCCCCAGCGGGCTGCCGAGATCCTGCGCGACACGGGTCTGGTGCCCTCCATCGGCCCCCTGGTCGACTCGAGCAACTCCTACGGCACGGTGGCCTACCTCAGTCCGGGTTCAGGCACCGAGATCCCGTCCGGGAGCAGCGTGACGATCTACCTCTCCGACGGGAGCCCGTACGTCCCGCCGGCTCCCGAGCCCGAGCCTCAGCCCGAGCCTCAGCCGCAACCGCAGCCCGACAACGGCGGCGACGATGACGACAACAGCGGCGAGGGCAACGGGAACGGCGGCGGTGACGGCGGCGGCAACAACGGCGGCGGCGGGAACGGTGGCGGCGGCGGCGACAACCGCGGCGGTGGCGGCGGCGGAGACGACGACTAGCCCAGCTGTCGGCGCACCTCGGCGGCCACCGCGCCACCATCGGCCCGGCCCTTGACCTGCGGCTGGACGACGCCCATCACCTTGCCCATGGCCCGCATCCCCTCATCGGCCGCGCCGGTCTGGGCGATCGCCGACGTGACCAGGTCGGCGATCTCCTGCTCGGACAGCTGCTCGGGCAGGTAGTCCGCGATCACCTCCGCCTCGGCCTTCTCCTTGGCGGCACTCTCCGTGCGTCCCGCGTCGTGGAACGCCTCGGCGGCCTCACGACGCTTCTTGGCCTCCGCGCTGAGCACTCCGATGACGTCGTCGTCGGTCAGCTGCTTGGACTGCTTGCCGGCGACCTCGGCGTTGGTGATCGCGGTGAGCACCATCCGCAACGTGGACGACCGGAGATCGTCGCGGGCCTTGATCGCGGTGGTCAGGTCGGTGCGCAGACGGTCCTTGAGGTCGCTCATGGCCCCATTGTGGCAGCCTTGTCGGATGCGACCCGGACAGAGCACGTGGACCAGGGCACTCGGCGGGACCCTCGGCATCGGTGCCCTAACCGGTGTGGCGGCGGTGACCTACGCGGCAGCGATCGAGATCCGCGCCTACACCCTGCGCACCGTCGACCTACCGGTGCTGCCCGTCGGTGCCGAACCGTTGCGGGTGCTGCACCTCAGTGACCTGCACCTGACCCCGGGCCAGCGGAAGAAGCAGGACTGGGTGCGCAGCCTCGGCGACCTGAAGCCGGACCTGGTGGTCAACACCGGCGACAACCTTGCCCACATGGACTCGGTGCCGGTGCTGGTCGACGCCCTCGGCGAGCTGCTCGAC
>DATFGA010000369.1:0-2389 GCA_035249775.1 Nocardioidaceae bacterium
CACGCCGGCCGGCTCCTTCACACCCGGTGCCGGCAAAACGCATGAACGCCAAACCAAAAAGTCGGCAGGCAGGCTATGAGCCAGACACCGGGTGATCAGGATCCAACCACCGCAACAGCGGCAGCCTCACCCTGACACTGACGGTCAGGCTAGTCCGCGGGCTGTCGCGCTGGGCGGCGCCGGGTCGGCCGGCCGACTCAGTGCTTGAAGTCCAGCACGATCCGGGTCGGGTGCCGCAGCGCGAAGATCCGGAACGGCGCCCGCCGGTCCAGCCCGAACCCGAAGGTGACCGAACCCTCGAAGTCCCCGGTGAACGCGACCCCGCGCAGTGTGGGGAAGTCCAGGACCTGCTTGCGCGGACCCTCGTAGACCGGGTTTCCCCGCTGGTTGTGCGCGTAGGCGCTGGTCAGGCTGAGGAACATCTTCTGCTTGCCGGGCAGCCGGACCAGGTGGCCCGAGCCCTCCCGGTGCAGGCGCCGGGTGTAGTCGACCGTGAAGCCGGGACGCAGACCGCGCACGTCGACCACGACCCGGTCGAAGCGGGCATGCCTGGCGTAGCGGAGGTCGACGACCTTCGGCATCCGGACACCGTCGGCGGCGGCGCGGATGACCCGGTCGGTGCGCCAGTCGGGGAGCGCGGTCGCGGCCGGTGTCGAGCCGGCGACCAGGCCGAGCGAGATCGCCGCGACGGCGAGTCCGAGACGAGTCCTGTGGAACATGGCAGCCCCCTGTGGGGAGGGCTCCTCGCTGGTCCGCTTCGGGCGGGGCGGGAGCCGGATACCTGATAGATGCCTGAGCCGCCCGGGTGGTTTACCGCGTCGGCATGATCCGTTTGTGGAGACGTTTCCCACCATTGGTGTTCCCACTAGTGGCAACTCCGCAAATAGTTGGTAGGCTCGTCAGTGCAGCAGATGCAAGTTCCAGCAGGTAGACGCCCGCGGAGTTTGTGATCCGACGGCGTTTCTTCTCAGAATGCTCAAAGCTTTTCGAGGGGGCACGGCGTTTCACCGCATCTGATGCGGGGCCGTCGAAGTGACGGTTCCACGCCCCGTTAGAGGAGTAAGTGAGCATGGCTCAGGGCACTGTCAAGTGGTTCAACGCCGAAAAGGGTTTCGGCTTCATTGCGCAGGAAGACGGCGGCGACGACGTTTTCGTGCACTACTCGGCGATCCAGTCGAACGGCTACAAGTCGCTCGATGAGAACCAGAAGGTCGAGTTCGACGTCACCCAGGGTCCCAAGGGTCCCCAGGCGGAGAACGTTCGCCCTCTCTGATCACCAGAGAAACGCCTGCATAAGGCAAGCGATGGCCCCAACGGAATCCGTTGGGGCCTTTCGTTTTGTCCTAAATGACTATGGGTACAAGTCGTGTCGTCCACGAGAATGGTCTTACACGAGCGGCCACGATCAGGGGACACAGGTAACTGCATGCGCGTCAAAGAAAGGAGCAGCGTCATGGACGACCAGCTGAACGTCCCCCTTGAAGACGCCGAGCTCCTCGCGGAGGTCGAGCTGACCACCAACCTCATCATCGCGGCCACGGAGTCGGAGGCATCGCTCAGCGAGGCCGAGGTCGACCAGATCCTCGGGGTGGTGGGCCATGCCCCGGACCCGGCCGTGATCCCCTCACAGCAGAAGCGCGAACCCTCCGCCTGACCCCGGAGACCCTGGCGCCGGCCCCGCGCTAGCCCCGCGAGGGGCGGAAGCCGCGCAGCCGCAGCGAGTTGCCGACCACGCACACGCTGGAGGCCGCCATCGCGGCACCGGCCAGCATCGGGTCCAGCAGCCCGAGTGCGGCCACCGGGATGCCCACCACGTTGTAGGCGAACGCCCAGAACAGGTTCTGCTTGATCGTCCGCAGCGTGCGCCGGGACAGCTCGATCGCGTCCCCGGCGGCCCGCAGATCGCCGCTCATCAGGGTCAGGTCGCTGGCCTCGATCGCCACCGCGGTGCCGGTCCCCATCGCGACCCCGAGGTCGGCCTGGACCAGGGCGGCGGCATCGTTCACGCCGTCGCCGACCATGGCCACGGTCCGCCCCTCCTGCTGCAGCCGGCCGACCGTACCGGCCTTGTCCGCCGGCATCACCTCGGCCAGCACCCGCTCGATCCCGACCGCTCTGGCGGCATGGGCGGCGGCGGTGCGGTGGTCGCCGGTGAGGAGGTACGTCGTCAGGCCGAGCTCGTGCAGACGGCGTACCGCCTCCTCGCTCGAGTCCTTGACGGTGTCCCCGACCGCGAACACGGCGGCCGGTTCGTCGTCGAGATGGACGAGTACGGCGGTGCGGCCGGCGTCGCGGGCACGGTCCACCGCCTCGCCGAGGTCACCGGGCAGGTCGGCGCTGTCTGAAGGGGCCCGACCGACCCGGACCGCGCGGCCGTCGACCGTGCCGG
>DATFGA010000370.1:0-2962 GCA_035249775.1 Nocardioidaceae bacterium
CCTGCTGCCGCTCGTCGAAATTCCCCAGAGTTGCTAGATCATCTTCCCCGGGTGGCGATTGAGGTTAGCGCTGTTGTAAAGGGGTCGGGGGGACCTCTGGGGGTTGGACGATGGCCGCGTCGGCGGGGATGACGACGCTGACGATGGCGAGTGGTTGTCGGCAGTGCGGGCATCGGTGTTGTCCACCGTGGTTGGGGGCGTTGTCGGGGAACGCAGTCGGGACGGCGAGGACGCCGGGGACGGCGGGGACGCCGTCGGGAACGCGGTCGGTGTCGGTGATGGCGTCGTTGCGGTGGCGTTGGCGCCAGGCGGCCTTGCGGCACTCGGTGGTGCAGAACCGCTTGCGTGATGCCCGCCCGGTCGGAGTCGGCATGGGGGTGCTGCAGTGCGCGCAGGTGGTCACTTGTTGCGCGCCCCGATCGCCTGGCGCAGTTGTTCGGTGCGTTGCTGGTGTGCCCGCATCCGATACGACGGCCCGTCGATGGCCACGACGACGCCGCGGTGCAGTAGCCGATCCAACAGGCTGGCGGCGAGCATCGGGTCGGCCAGCCGTTCACCCCAGGACGCGATACCGGCGTGGCTGGTCACGATGGTCGACGACTTGAGGTAGCGGCGGCTGATCACCTCGAACAGGGCGGTGTTCGCCTCGGGGTCGGGGTTGTGCCGGGCGTAGGCGAACTCATCGATCACCAGCAGCCGAGGGCCGCAGAAGAACCGCATCGCGGTGGCCCAACGCCCTTCCAGGGCGGCGCGTTTGCAGCGCTTAGCCAGATCGGCGGCGGTGGTGAAGTAAACCCGGTGCCCGGCAGCGACCGCGGTCCGGGCCAGACCGATGGCAATCATCGTCTTGCCCGTTCCGGGCTGCCCGATCAACAGCACGTTCCCGGCGTCGTCGAGGAAGCGCAGCGAGGCCAGCTCGCGGATCAGTTTCTCGTCCACCCCGGGCTGGGCCGAGAAGTCGAAGTCCTCGATCCGGTAGGGCGCCGGCAGCGACGCGAACCGCAGCAGCCCGGCCTGGCGGCGCGCACGGACGGCGGCGACCTCGATACCGAGCAGCCGCTCCAGCACGCTGATCACCGACAAGTCCTCATCCCGGGCGGCGTCGAGCACGGCGGTCAACGACTCGGCGGCGGCCATGAGCCGCAGCTCGGACAGGTGGGTCCGCAGCCGTTGGTAGGCCCGCGCCTGCTCGCCGCCCATCGGCTCGAGCACCTCGACCACATCGGTCGTGTCGGTCATGTCGGTCGGTTCCGCCCGCTTCACCGGGTGCCCGCCCGCTCGTCGCCCGCCCGCTCGTCGCCCGCCCGCTCGTCGCTCGCCTGCTCGTTTCGGCCGTGGAACGGGCGGGTCTGCTCGACGTAGCCGGCGAAGTCGATCACTACGTGCTCGCCGTCGCGCAGACCGGAGTTGCCCTGGCCGGAACGGTCGCGGCGGATTCGTTCGGCTTCGGCCAGGGCGGCCGCGCTCGGGGGGCGGCGGGTTTTGCGGCGGCACGGGTCGCGGTCGCTGAAGTTCGCCAGGACCACCTTCGTCAACGCGGTCACGTGCTCGTCCAGGCGGACTACCGCGCCGGTGCCGTCGGCCTGCCGCACGTGGTGGGCCAGCAACGCCCCGTGCCGGTCGGTGACCTCGAGGGTGGTCGTGCCGAGCTTGTGCCGCACCGCGACGACCTCGCCCGAATGGCCAGGGACCAGCGAGTATGTGTTGCCGCGGAAGGCGATCTGCGCCTGGTTGCTCACCGTGCGCTCGACCTCGATCACCGCGGGGAACGGGGCCGGCACCGGACGCAGCGGTTCGGTGTCGGCGAGCTCGCCGACGGTGGTCCGCACTCCGTCGCGGGTGCGCGTGCGGGCGTCGAACTTGACGCAGATCCGGTCCAGGCTCGCCTGCGCCGCCGCCACCGTCACGTCATCGCCCAACGTGCGCCACCAGCGCTGCGCGATCGTGTGCGCGCTCTTTTCCACCGCGCCCTTGCGCCACGCATGCTTGCTCGGGCAGATCGAGATGCCGACCTGGTAGTGCATCGCGACCGGCCCGAAGCTGGCGGTGATCCGTCCCGACCCGGGATGGCACACCGTCGCCATCCGGTCGAAGCGCCAGCGCTGGGTCAGGCCGCCGAGACGGACGGCGACCTGGTGCAGTCCCTCGATCAGGTGCGGCTGGTCTTCGCACTCGGCGATCCAGCCACGCCAGCGGCTCGAGTGCGGCAACACCCCCAACAGCAGATGCGCCGTGGCGCCGCATCCCCATTGCTTGGGCGGGTCGGGCAACTCGAGCCAGTCCCACTGGGTTTCCTCACCAGCCGGGTGCTCGATCACCGACCGGTCCTTGCTCCGAGCCGCCGCGCACGCCGCGCACCGCGGCCGCAGCTCGTGCCGCCGCACCGACGCAGTGAACGCCTGATACGACCCGGCGAAGCCCAGCTCGACGACCTCGTCGAACAACGTCGTCGACCACAGATGCGGATCATCGGTCAGCCGTTGCCGGCAGTAGCCCAGGAAGTCCTGCATCGCCTCCGCCCGGGCCGGCCTGCGCTCACCCGGACGGCGCTCGCCGTTGAGATACGCACGAATCGTCTTACGGTCATGCCCGAGATGGCTGGCGATCGCGCTGATCGACCAACCCTTCGTTCGTAGTGCTTGCGCCTCCACGCAGTTCTCCCATGTCAACATTTGGGACGGGCCCCTTCGACGGACAGCAGCTCTGGACAAGCCGCAGCCTCGAAGGGGCTCCGCCACCTCTCCCGGAACTCAGACGGTGTGTCACCGGCCCCGGGGAAGTTGATCTAGCAGGAGCGGGGAGTTTCAAACGAGCGGGGGCAGCGGAGCTCGATGCGGGTCGCGGTATGCAGGATTCGGTCGCAGATGGCGTCGGCCAGGGTGGGGTCGCCGAGGTTGTCGTGCCAGGTGTTGATCGGTAGTTGGCTGGTCAGGATGGTCGAGCGGCGCTGGTGACGGTCCTC
>DATFGA010000371.1:0-3645 GCA_035249775.1 Nocardioidaceae bacterium
GGAGATTCTGAAGGGCGTCGACCTGACCATCAGGGACGGCGAGACCCACGCGATCATGGGGCCGAACGGCTCGGGCAAGTCCACCCTGGCCTACTCCATCGCCGGGCACCCGAAGTACACCATCACCGGCGGAACCGTCACCCTCGACGGCGTCGACGTGCTCGACATGAGCGTCGACGAGCGCGCCCGGGCCGGCCTGTTCCTCGCGATGCAGTACCCCGTCGAGGTGCCCGGCGTCTCGGTCGCGAACTTCCTGCGCACCGCCAAGACCGCGATCGACGGCGAGGCCCCGAAGCTGCGCACCTGGGTCAAGGACGTCAACAGCGCGATGGAGCGGATGTCGATGGACACCGCGTTCGCCCAGCGCAGCGTCAACGAGGGCTTCTCCGGCGGTGAGAAGAAGCGGCACGAGATCGTGCAGCTCGAGCTGCTGAACCCGAAGGTCGCGATCCTCGACGAGACCGACTCCGGTCTCGACATCGACGCGCTGAAGATCGTCTCCGAAGGCGTGAACCGGTTCCGCGAGCAGGGTGACCGTGGCGTGCTGCTGATCACCCACTACACCCGCATCCTGCGCTACATCAAGCCCGACTTCGTGCACGTGTTCGTCAACGGCCGGATCGCCGAGGAGGGCGGCGCCGAGCTCGCCGACCAGCTCGAGGCCGAGGGCTACGACAAGTACGTCAAGGCTGGTGCTTCCGCCTGATGTCGTCCGACGTGACCGTCGCAGCAGACCGGCAGCTGCCGGGCCTGCTGGACGGGCTCGACCTGATCCGGGCCGACTTCCCGATCCTGTCCCGCCGGCTCGCCGACGGGTTCCCGCTGGTCTACCTCGACAGCGCGAACACCTCGCAGAAGCCGCAGGTCGTGATCGACGCGATGGTCGACCACCTGGAGCGGCACAACGCGAACGTCGCCCGAGCGATGCACCAGCTCGGCGCCGAGTCCTCGGCCGCCTTCGAGGAGGCCCGGGACAAGGTCGCCGCCTTCCTCGGCGCGCCGTCGCGCGACGAGGTGATCTTCACCAAGAACGCCTCCGAGGCGATCAACCTCGTGGCGAACACCCTCGCGTGGGCCCGTGGTCCGTTGGAGGTCGGTGAGGGTGACGAGGTGCTGATCACCGAGATGGAGCACCACTCCAACATCGTGCCCTGGCAGCTGCTCACCGAGCGCAAGGGCGCCACGCTGCGCTGGTTCGGGCTCGCCGACGACGGCACGCTCGACCTGTCCAACATCGACGACCTCATCAACGAGCGGACCAAGGTGGTCTCGCTGACCTGGGTCTCCAACATGCTCGGCACGGTGAACCCGGTCGCGGAGATCACCCGGCGCGCCCACGAGGTCGGCGCGATCGTGGTCGTCGATGCGGCGCAAGCGGTCCCGCAGATGCCCGTCGACGTGGTCGAGGCCGGCGTGGACTTCCTGGCCTTCACCGGTCACAAGGTCACCGGCCCGACCGGGATCGGCGTGCTCTGGGGCCGCCGTCAGGTGCTCGAGCAGCTCCCGCCGTTCCTCGGCGGTGGCGAGATGATCGCGACCGTGAAGATGGAGCGCTCGACGTACGCCGACATCCCGCACCGGTTCGAGGCCGGCACCCCGCCGATCGTGGAGGCGGTCGGGCTGGGTGCGGCGCTGGACTACCTGGCCGCGATCGGGATGGCCAACGTGCGCGCGCACGAGGAGGCGATCACCGGCTACGCGCTGGAGGGCCTCGCGACCGTCAAGGGGCTGAGGGTGCTCGGTCCGCAGTCGGCGCAGGAGCGCGGCGGCGCCATCTCCTTCGAGATCGACGGCATCCACCCGCACGACGTCAGCCAGGTGCTCGACTCGCGCGGGATCGCGGTCCGGGCCGGGCACCACTGCGCCAAGCCCGCGCACAAGCGGTTCGGTGTGCAGAGCTCGACCCGCGCCTCGTCGTACCTGTACACGACGCCGGCCGAGGTGGACGCACTCGTCGAGGGGTTGGAGTACACCAAGAAGTACTTCAAGGTGGACTGAACGATGAGCCAGGACCTCGACGCGCTGTACCAGGAGATCATCCTGGACCACTACAAGAACCCGCTGCACAGGGGACTTCGCGAGCCCTACCAGGCCGAGGTGCACCACGTGAACCCGACCTGCGGCGACGAGGTGACCATGCGGGTCCACCTGTCAGGCGCCGGTGACGACGCGGTCGTCGAGGACGTGTCCTACGACGCCGAGGGCTGCTCGATCAGCCAGGCCGCGACCTCGGTGATGACCGAGCTCGTGATCGGCAAGACCGTCCCCGAGGCGCTCGCCATCCACGAGGAGTTCCTCGCCCTGATGCAGGGTCGGGGCACTGTGGAGCCGGACGAGGACGTCCTCGAGGACGGCATCGCCTTCGCCGGAGTGGCGAAGTTCCCGGCGCGCGTGAAGTGCGCGCTACTGTCGTGGATGGCGTGGAAGGACGCGACATCGCAGGTGCTCGGCGCCAGCATCAACGCCGACGCAGAAACGAAGGAGCAAGCATGACCGACGCGCAGACCACCTCCGACCTCCCCGAGGTCGACCTCGATGGCCCGTCCGCGGTCACCAAGGACGACGTGCTCGAGGCGATGAAGGACGTCGTCGACCCCGAGCTCGGCATCAACGTCGTCGACCTCGGCCTGGTGTACGACGCCCACCTCGACGAGTCCACCAACGTGGTGCTCGACATGACGTTGACCTCCGCGGCCTGCCCGCTGACCGACGTGATCACCGACCAGACCGAGCAGGCGCTCGAGGGCCTGGTCAACGACGTCACGATCAACTGGGTGTGGATGCCGCCCTGGGGTCCGGACAAGATCACCGACGACGGCCGCGAGATGTTGCGCGCCCTCGGCTTCAACGTCTGACCTGTCGCGCTCGGCCGACCCCGCTAGGTTGGCCGGGTGACTGAGCCCCGCACCGTCCTGGTCCCGGCCGGACGCGTGGTGCGGTGGTTCGCCAACTTCGGAACCCGGCACGGTCCGGCCCGGTTCACCGTGGCCGGGGGAGCGTTCCACGCGACCGCTGAGGACGGCGCCCTCGCCGAGGCGTGGCTCCCGTTCGGCCGGGCGTACGACGGACCGCCCGACGCGTCCGTCTACGCAGAGGCCGCGACGGCAACCGTGACCTGGGGGATCCTCCTGGTCCGCAAGGGCGGCTTCGCGGTGGCGACGGTCGACGGGGCCGAGGTGACCGCGTCCAAGGTCGGCCAGCGACACGTTCAGGGACGGACCAAGGCCGGCGGGCAGAGCCAGCAGCGGTTCGCCCGGCGCCGCGGCAACCAGGCGCGGCAGGCCTACGAGGCGGCCGCCGAGCACGCCCATCGCGTTCTCGTCCGGGAGACGACCGCGCCGGTGCAGGCGCTGGTCTGCGGGGGAGACAGGTCCGCGGTCGACGCGGTGCTCGCCGACCCCCGGCTCCAGCCGCTGGCCGACGTACGCACCGAACCGTGGCTCGCCGTCCCCGACCCGCGGCGCAGCGTGCTGGACCAGGCCGTGGTCGACGGCGGGTCGGTGCGGATCCGGGTGACTGATCCCACCTGACCGCGGCGATCCCTGCCACAGCAGGTCACGGTGACCTGTTGGCGCGCCAGAACCGCCGGAACCGGACGCCAGCCGGTCACGGTGACCTGTTGACGTTGACCGCGGAACGGTCAGT
>DATFGA010000372.1:0-6039 GCA_035249775.1 Nocardioidaceae bacterium
GCGTGCGGCATCCCGCCCATGTCCGCGTCCGGCCAGAAGCAGATCATCACGTAGTTGCCCGGAGGCAGTGAGTAGCGCATGGTCATGCTCTTGCCGGGGCTCACCACGCCGGTCTCGGTGCCGACGTTGAAGTTGACCGGCGGCGGCCCCTCGACGCCCTGGGCGACGCCCTCGATCCACTCGCGGAAGTCGGCCATCGTCTTGCCCTTGGCGAGCTTGGTCAGACCGAGGAAGTGGTTGTCGGTGCTGGCGTTGCGGAACGTCACCTTTCCACGCGCAGGCATGCTGGCCGGCCTGCGGGCCCAGTCGACCTCGCCTACGGCGCGGATTACGGTGCCGGCGTCGGCGCGCGCGCCGAGCCGTTCACCGGAGACCCGGATCGTCTCGATCTCGCTCGCCTGCGGGCGGCCGGGCATCGTGTCGATCGCCCAGTACGTTCCGCGCTGCAGGTTGACCCACATGGTTCCCTGCTCGTCGGCGGTCGAGGAGACGCCGCCGAGTAGGGTCATGTTGGCCTCGAACCGCTTGAGGGCGCGAACCTTCCCCTGGTTGAGTCCGGCGACGATGTCGCGGACCAGCTCGCGCTTGGTGTAGCCCGGCGCCGGCATTCCCAGCTGGAATCCGGCCTCTCCCGCGGACCGGACGACGAACTTGTGCAGGCCCGGCCGCAGCTCGCTGTCGATGTCGATGCTGTGGTTGGCGGCAACGAAGACGTTGACTGCGCTGCCCGAGCCGTCACCGCGCGCGACTGAGGCCGTGCTGGTGGAAGCGGCGGTGACCAGGCTTGCGGCGGTGAGGCCGAGAGTCGTGGAGAGAACCGCCAAACGACGTACGTATGACATAGATACCCCTGACTGAAGCGGCGCGCCCCCGGTGAGCACGCCGGAACCCACCATCCGGCACCGCGACGCAGGCAGTCGACCCCAGACACCCGAAAACCACCGGTTCGGGCCAGGCCCACTACCCGAATGGGTGGTGCTATGCCACCCGTTCGGGTGATTGCGCCGCCTCGGGAACGGGTTTCCGGCGTGGCCGCTCAGCGGTGATCACGATGGCGACCGCCGCGACCACGATGCCACCACCGATCAGGACGGCGCCAGTGATCGGTTCGGACAGGATCAGCCAGCCGAGGAACACCGCCACGACCGGGTTCACGTAGGCGTAGGTCGCCACCAGCGAGATAGGTGCGCTCGCCAGCAGCCAGACATAGGAAGTGAACGCGATCACCGAGCCGAAGACCACCAGGTAGCCGAGTGCCAGCCAGGTCTGCGGACCGTACGACGTGGGGCTGAACCGTTCTCCGACTGCCGTCCCCGCCCCGAGCAGGATCAGTCCACCGGCGAGCATCTCGTAGACGGTGGTGACGAACACGTCCTTCGGCAGGCGAAGCCGCGGCTGCACCCAGGAGCCGAAGGCCCAGCACGAGGACGCGAAGACGATGATCCCGGCAGCAACGATCGGGACCTCACCGACGTCCTTGCCGCGGCCGGTGAGCACCAGATAGGCCAGCCCGACGAAGCCGAGCAGCACTCCGAACGTGCTCAGCCCGCGTGGGCGGTCCCCGTCGAGGGTGCGGAAGACCGTGATCATCAGCGGGGCGACGGCGATCAGCAGCGCGGTGATCCCGGACGGTGCTCCGAGGTCCTCGCCGACCGACACCATCCCGTTGCCCAGGACCGGCAGCATCAGGCCCAGGAACGCCGCCCCCATCAGTTCCGGACGCGTGACCCGGAGCCGCCGTACGCCCCCTCGCATCGCCAGGATCGCGCCGAGCACCAGCGCGGCGCAGGTGTAGCGCAGGCCCATGGACTGCAGCGGCGGGGCCTCCTCCACGACGATCCGGATTCCGAGGTAGGTCGACCCCCACACGACGTAGACCACGCCGAGCGCGGCGACGACCAGCCCGAGCTTCGGGGCCACCTTCGTCGGGGCGGCAGTGTGCATCGTCTGTGTCATGAGCGTCCTGTCGTGTGAGTACTGACAGATTACGATGCGCGGCCGCGTCACGTCGCGCGGATTTCGGACAACATCCGCGCAAGATCCGGCCAGGTCACGGGGCTGTACCGATGCCCGCGCGGATTAGGCCGGGGCGGCAAAGATCGGTACGTTATGACTCACTGAGGCCGGTGTGTCGCCGGTCACAGACCGGGATCGGCCCGTGCGACCGCGACGCAACACCCCCGCGCGTGGTCACCACGGTCGTGAACTCCCAGCCGGTGGCGGAGACCCCGTCCACCGACCACACAAAGGAGTGCAGGTGAACGAGAGCAAGACGGACTTCGGTCCCGACCTCGGCGAGGTCTTCGGCCCGTCGCACGCAGACGGCGGCCCTGAGCTGGTGCAGCTGCTGACGCCCGAGGGCGAACGCGTGGAGCACCCTGAGTTTTCCTTCGACCTCGATGACGAGGCGATCAAGGGCTTCTACCGGGACATGGTGCTGACCCGGCGGATCGACACCGAGGCCACCGCGCTGCAGCGCCACGGCGAGCTGGGCATCTGGGCGCAGCTGCTCGGCCAGGAGGCCGCACAGATCGGCTCCGGGCGTGCGCTGCGGCCGCAGGACTTCGTGTTTCCCACCTACCGCGAGCACGGCGTCGCCTACTGCCGGGACATCGACCCGCTCCGGCTGCTCGGCCTGTTCCGCGGCGTCGACCAGGGCGGCTGGAACCCCAACGAGGGCAACTTCGGCCTGTACACGATCGTGATCGGTGCACAGACCCTGCACGCTGTCGGATACGCGATGGGCATGCAGCGGGACGGGATCGTCGGCACCGGTGACGCCGACCGGGACGGAGCAGTGGTCGCCTACTTCGGCGACGGCGCCAGCAGCCAGGGCGACGTCAACGAGTCGTTCATCTTCGCCGCGTCCTACAACGCCCCGGTCGTGTTCTTCTGCCAGAACAACCAGTGGGCGATCTCCGAACCGATCGAGCGGCAGTCCCGGATCCCGCTCTACCAGCGGGCGCTGGGCTTCGGCTTCCCCGGCGTGCGGGTCGACGGGAACGACGTGCTCGCCTCCTACGCGGTCACCCAGGCCGCCCTCCAGCGTGCCCGCGAGGGACAGGGCCCGACCCTGGTCGAGGCCTACACCTACCGGATGGGCGCGCACACCACCACCGACGACCCGACCCGCTACCGGCTCTCCTCCGACGTCGAGCACTGGAAGTTGAAGGACCCGATCGCCCGGGTCAAGGTCTACCTGACTCGCAACGGCCTGGTCGACCAGGACTTCTTCGCCGAGATCGACGACGAGGCCGAGAAGCTCGGTGAGCACCTCCGCGAGGGCTGCCGCGCCCTGCCCGAGCCGAACGTCCTCGACATCTTCGACCAGGTGTACGCCGAGCAGACCGAGGAGCTCGCGACGCAGAAGGAAGGCTATGCGGCCTACCTGGACTCGTTCGAGATGGCAGGAGGACACTGATGTCCAAGATCACGTTGGCCAAGGGCCTCAACGCCGGCCTGCGCAAGGCGATGGAGGACGACCCGAAGGTCCTCATCATGGGCGAGGACGTCGGCAAGCTCGGCGGGGTCTTCCGGATCACCGACGGGCTGCAGAAGGACTTCGGTGAGGACCGGGTCATCGACAGCCCGCTCGCCGAGTCCGGGATCCTCGGGACCGCGGTGGGCCTGGCCATGCGTGGCTACCGCCCGGTGTGCGAGATCCAGTTCGACGGCTTCGTCTACCCGGCCTACGACCAGATCGTCAGCCAGGTCGCGAAGATTCACTTCCGCTCCCAGGGCAAGGTCAAGATGCCCATCGTCATCCGGATCCCGTTCGGCGGCGGCATCGGCGCGGTCGAGCACCACAGCGAGAGCCCGGAGGCGCAGTTCGCGCACACGCCCGGGCTCAAGGTGGTGGCCTGCTCCAATCCGGTCGACGGGTACTGGATGATCCAGCAGGCGATCAAGTGCGATGACCCGGTGGTGTTCCTCGAGCCGAAGCGGCAGTACCACGCCGACAAGGCCGAGCTCGACGAGACCGCGACCCCGGACCCACTGTTCACGTCCCGGGTGGTGCGCGAGGGCACGGACCTGACCCTGCTCGCCTACGGACCGATGGTGAAGGCCTGCCTGCAGAGCGCCGAGGCGGCCGCCGGCGAGGGGAAGAGCATCGAGGTGATCGACCTGCGCACGCTCTCCCCGCTCGACATGAAGCCGGTGGTGGAGTCGGTGCGCAAGACCGGTCGCGCTGTCATCGCGCACGAGGCGCACGTGAACCTCGGCATGGGGGCGGAGGTCTCGGCCCGGATCACCGAGGAGTGCTTCTACTCGCTGGAGGCGCCGGTGCTGCGGGTCGGAGGGTTCGACACGCCGTACCCGCCGAGCCGGATCGAGGAGGAATACCTCCCCGACCTCGACCGGGTGCTCGACGCCGTCGACCGCTCCCTCGGCTACTGAGCCCTACTGACGCAGGAGTCCTCCGCATGAGTGTGAACGAGTACAAGCTCCCCGACGTCGGGGAAGGCCTGACCGAGGCCGAGATCGTCAGCTGGAAGGTCAAGGTCGGCGACACGATCAAGGTCAACGACATCGTCGTCGAGATTGAGACCGCCAAGTCCCTGGTCGAGCTGCCGTCGCCGTACGCCGGCACCATCACCGCGCTGCTGGTGCCGGAGGGGGAGACCGTCGCGGTCGGCACTCCGATCATCTCGGTGTCCTCCGGCGAGGCCGGCGCCGCACCCGCCGACGCGCCCGATGCGGCGGCCGGTGCCGTCGACGAAGGCGCCGCGACCACGAAGCCTGCCGGGGACGCCTCGGCTGCCGCGGGCGGTGACGAGGAGCCGATGAAGACGCTGGTCGGCTACGGGCCGCGCAGTGCGGCGGCCAAGCGCCGGCCACGACGCGGTGGCGGCACGCCCGGCTCCCAGACCGCCTCGGCCATGCAGGACCAGCTGCAGGGCGCGTTCACGCCCGGGCCGGTCGGCGAGGAGGAGATCGAGATCGACGACCTCGAGCCCGCCGTCCCCGCACAGTCCGCGGCACCATCCGGTGCGGGCACCTCGACCGTGCTCGCCAAGCCGCCGGTCCGGAAGCTCGCCAAGGACCTCGGGGTCGACCTGCGCGAGGTGACCCCGAGCGGCCCGAACGGCACGATCACCCGGGCCGACATCGAGGGCTTCACCGGCGGCGCCACCGTCGACCAGCCCTCGGCGGCGCCCGCGCCGGCCATGGCGCAGCCGTCCGGTGAGCGGGAGACCCGCGAGCCGATCAAGGGCGTGCGCAAGATGATGGCCCAGGCGATGGTGGACTCCGCGTTCACCGCGCCGCACGTCACCGAGTGGATCACGGTCGACGTGACCCGGACGATGAGGTACGTCGCCAAGCTCAAGGAGCACCGCGACTTCCGGGACGTCAAGGTCTCACCGCTGCTGGTCGTCGCCAAGGCGGTGTGCCTGGCGGCCCGGCGTACGCCGGAGATCAACGCGACCTGGGACGACGCCGCCCAGCAGGTCGTCTACAAGAGCTACGTCAACCTCGGCATCGCGGCGGCCACTCCACGCGGGCTCGTCGTACACAACGTCAAGGACGCGCAGGACCTGACGCTGCTCGACCTGGCCGGAGCGCTGAACCAGCTGACGGCAACCGCGCGGGACGGCAAGACGCAGCCGGCCGAGATGAGCGGCGGCACCTTCACGATCACCAACGTGGGGGTCTTCGGGGTCGATGCCGGGACGCCGATCATCAACCCGGGCGAGTCGGCGATCCTGTGCTTCGGCGCGGTCCGCAAGCAGCCGTGGGTGGTCTCGGTCGACGGGCGTGACGAGATCGTGCCGCGACAGATCACCACCCTCGCGCTGTCGTTCGACCACCGACACATCGACGGCGAGAAGGGCTCACGCTTCCTCAGCGACGTCGCGGGCATCCTGGAGGACCCGACCTCCGCCCTCCTCTTCTGACCTGGGCCCGGGGTTGCCGTCGGCCCTACGATGATCCAAGAGATGGAGCCTGACCTTCGCGTCGAACGGGCCGAGGGCGGCGCCGAGGGTGCCGCCGCGGTGCTGCTGCGGCGTGCACAGGAGATCGCCGAGGAGCTGCAGC
>DATFGA010000373.1:0-9311 GCA_035249775.1 Nocardioidaceae bacterium
AACGACCACCGGACCCCGCGACGCAGATCCGGTTCGTGGCCGTCTCCACGCCGTCCATCGCGCTGCCGGACGCGCCGGGCACCCCGGCATCCTTCATCGTCCAGGACGTGCCGTTCGACGCAGCGGTGGAGTTCCTCGACGCTGCCGGGAACCCGGCTCCGCTGTCTTCCAACCAGGACGTCACACTCCGGTTGTCCGTCGAGACCGGACCGGACTCCCCGGCCGACCTGGCCGTGCTGACCGTGCCTAAGGGTCAGACGACCGCGTCGTTCAGCGGGGTCAGCCTGGCCACCCCGGCCAACGGCGTGGTGCTGCGAGCCAAGAGCGTGCCGCGGAAGGCTGCCGACGCGATCGCAGGCAACTCGTCCCCGGTCGACGTACTCGAGGAGTTCGTGGCCGCACCTGCCTCGTCCGGCCTGGTGAGCATCGGTGGAGCCGGAGACGCCGGGACCGGCTGCGAGGCGACTCCGTCCAGTCCTGTCTGCGCCGACCTGGTGCTGCCGAACGCAGCGGGCGTGCTGAGCGACATCCTGCTCTCCCTCGGCGCCTGCGACGTCGTCGTCGAGTGCACCGGATCAGTGGTGCAGGCCCTGGTCGGGCTGAGCCCCGCCACCTACACGCGGGACGCGCCCGCAACGTTGGTGATGAAGTGCGACAAGACCCTCTGCGGTGGCGGTGGGATCCCTTCGTTCGACCTCCTGGTCGACCTGACCTACGACGGCGCACCCACCACGGAGCCGGCTCCGGCCTGCCCGTCGAAGGGCACCGTCGGCGCCGATCAGACCTTCTGCGTCGACTACGTGCAGAGCACGCGGGACAACGCGGGCGACCTGCACCTGTTCCTGCTGTTCGTTCAGGACGCGCGGGTCAGGTTCCCGTAGACACCTCGAGGCCGGTCACGGGCGTGTCTCCCGGGACGGGCAGGGTCGCCACACCCAGCCCGTCCAGGATCGCGCTCGCGTCCGCCTCGCGGTCCACCGACCGCGGGTCCTGCGAACCGGAAGCCATGGCCAGGCCGAGCATGTTGAACGCCCGGCCGTAACGGTTGTCCTGCTCCTCCGCGGCGGCCACGCCTGCCTCGAACTCAAGGACCGCGAGGTCGTCCCGACCGGCACCGAGGAACGCGAAGCCACGGATCCGGTGCAGTCCGGGCCACAATGACTCGTCGTCGGCGGCCGGCCCGAACAGCTCCTCGGACAGCGACAGGCATCCGTCGAGATCGCCCTGCAACAGCAGCGCCTCGCAGACGACCAGGTCGGTGCCCGGGATCTCCGCGCGCTCGTCGATGTCGGCGAACAGCTTCCTGGCCGACTCCAGCGTCGCCATTCCGTGCTGGAAGTCCCCGGAGCGGCACGAGACCCGTCCGATCTCCCGCAGCACCAGCGCGACGAGCTCGTCGTCGGAGACGGATCGGGCGGTGCGCAACGCCTCGTTGAGCAGGAGACGAGCCGGCTCCAGGTGCCCCTGGCGCACCAGCACGTCGGCCTGGTTGAAGATCGCGTTGCCCTCCCCGGCGGTGTCACCGATCCGCCGGTAGACCTCCGCAGCCCGACCGAAGGTCTCGGCAGCCTCGACCCAACGGTTGTGGTCGAGCGCGGACACCGCCAGGTTGTTCGTGCAGTCGGCCTGGCCGGGAAGGTCGCCCAGCTCGGTGTAGGCCTGCAGGGCCAGCTCGCCGTACGGCATCCGCGCCTCGCGACCCGCCGCGACGTAGATGCCGTGCAGGGTGGCGTACGCCTGCGCCAGGGTCGCCTTGTCCACGGACTCTTCCGCGTCGCGAGCAGCTTGGTCGCCCCAGCTGAGCGCCTCGTCGACGCGGCCCTGCCCGAACCGGCTGATCGCGTAGCGCATCGCCAGCAGAGACCGTGCGGAGCAGGCCCACCGGCCGGGCACCTGCTCCAGGGCGTGGAGTGCGCGGGTCACCCGGCGCAGCGACTGCGGCAGCTTCCGCAGCCGCTGGTCGACGCGGGCCTCCTTGGCCACGATGCGCGCAGACTGCACCGGGTCGTGCGCCAGCTGTCGACGGGCCTTGCGGTAGGCGTCGCTGGCCTGCTCGGGCAGGCCGATGATGAACCAGGTGTCGCCGAGGGTCTCGAAGACGGTGCCGAGCTCGTCGGGCGGGACCATTCCGGAGGGACCGCGGCGCTCCGAGTCGATCGCCCTGCTCAGCAGGTCGACGGCTTCCTGGTTCGCGAACTTCTCGCGCGCACGATGTCCGGCCTGCCGTGAGTAGTCCCATGCCTTGTCGAACCGCTTGGCGTTGAAGAAGTGCAGCGACAGCAGCTCGGGGCTGCCCCGTTCCGGGTCGGCTCGTTCCAGGCTGCGCCCCACCTGGTCGTGCAGCTGCTGCCGGGTTCGGTACGGGAGGCCCTCGTAGGCGACCTCCCGCATGAGGGAGTGCCGGAACCGGAACTCGTTGCCGTCGGTGGGCTCGACGAACTCTCCGAGCCGTCGGTAGGCCTCCTCGTCCGGGACCGGTGCGTGCCCGGTCACGAGCTCCTCGAGGTCGCGGGAGTCGAAGCGGATGCCGAACACGGAGGCGTAGCGCAGCACCACCCGGTCGGGCGGTGCCAGCCGGTCGACCTGCGCGGTCACCAGGTCCTGCACCGACTCGGGAAGGCTGTCGACGTTGCCGCTCGGTCCGGCGGCACGGATCAGCGACTCGAGGAACAGCGGGTTGCCGCCGGCCCGGGCGGCGAGGGTCGCGATCGAGGACCGCGGCAGCGGATGCGCCTCCGTGGCCTCCTGCAGCAGGTGGATCGACTCCTCGGCGGTGAGCGGGGCGGGGCGCAGCGTGGTGATGGCCAGCGTGCCCGGGGGCTCCCACCCGTCCGCGGACTCGCGACCACCGACCACGGCCAGCCACGGTCGGGTGCTCAGTCCGGAGGCAAGCTGGTTGAGCAGGTCCGACGAGGCGCTGTCCATGAACTGCGCGTCGTCGACCAGCATCAGGGTCGGCTCGGGAAGCAGCTGGCCCAGGAGCTCGACCGCGACCTCCTCCAGCCGCCGTTTCCGGAACTCGTCGCTGAGGCCCCGGGTCTCCTCGGTGTCCTCGACCGGTAGCAGCAGCAGGGATCCGAGCAGCGGCAACCAGGGCAACAGGTGGGGAGCCGCCTCGGCCACGCGCGTCGACAACCGGTTCGTCACCGTGACCGGATCGGCCTCCGCCGGCACGTCGAGGGCATCGCGCAGCAGGGGGCGGATGGAGTGGTAGGGCGTCGACGACTCGTACTCGTCGCACTGCACCGAGAGCACCCGGAACGGCTTCGCCATCGACCCGACCTCGGCCAGCAGCCGGGACTTCCCGATCCCCGGCTCTCCGAGGATCTGCACCAGTGCGCCGCGGCCGTGCCGACTGGCGTCGAGCGCCTCACCGAGCACCGCCATCTCGTGCTGCCGGCCGACCATCAGCCCGGTGGAGGAACGGGCCTTTCTGGTCCCGACCGGCCCGATGTCCACGGCGGTGACCGCCCTGGCCTTGCCCTTGACGGTGAAGGGCGGCAGCGCCGTGGTGCGGAAGACGGTGTCGGAGTGGGCGGGGACCGTCTCTGTCGCCAGGATCTGGCCGGGTGCGGCACGGGCGACCAGCCGCGCGGCCAGGTTGATCGCGTCCCCCTTGACGGAGTAGGTCCGGCGGAAGACCGGCCCGAAATCGCCGGAGAACACCGGGCCCTGGTTGATGCCGATCCGCAGCGGCACGGTCCCGGCCCGGTCCATGATCAGTCGGGCGGTGCGCAGCAGCCGCTCCGCGTCGTGGCCGGAGCTGGTCGGTGCCCCGGAGGTCAGCATGATCTTCCCGCCGTCGCGGTTGATGTCGGTCTCGAAGAACGTCACGTCGTACTCCGCGACCGCGTGCGTCACGTTGCGGATGCACTCGTCCAGCGCCGCAGCCGTCGCCTCCGGGCCACGAGTGGCGAGCAGCGCATCGGTGCCGGAGAATGCGACGAACGCCACCGCGATCGTCCGGTGCTCCGGCTCTCCCTCACCAAGCAGGAGGTGCTCGCGGATCGCGACCGGGAGCCCGACCGAGAGATCGACGCTGTGGTCGGCCGCAGCCCGGCCCACCACCGGGCCGAGGTGATCGAGCCCGGGCACGCGCCGCAGCAGCCTGCCGACCTCGCCGACCGCCGCCCCGAGCAGGCAGTCGTCGAGCAACGCCGCGGTCGCGTGGCCGACCGCGATCTCGCCGGCGTTCGCGAGGGCCTCCAGCGCCACGACCTCGGTGACGTCGCGGCCGCAGACCAACAGCTCCCGGTGCAGTGCCGGGTCACCGACCAGGAAGAAGTGGAAGGTTCCGCTGTGGATGCCCACCGACATCCGCAACGTGGCCGCGCCCGCACTCGTGCTCAGTCGACCGACCGTCCGCAGCGTGGCGCGCATCCGGTGCGCTGCCCGGCACGCGCGCGCGGCGTGGCCCGGACCGTCGAACAGCAGCAGGACGGCGTCGCCTCCCCACTTGACCAGGTCGGCCCCGTCGTCCGCGGCCACCGCCACCAGCGTGCCGAAGGTGGCGTTGAGCGCATCGCTCATCTCCTCGGCGCCGACCCGGCCGTGACGCGCCAGTCGCTCGGTGAGCCGCGTGAAGCCGGAGATGTCCGCGAACAGCAGCGTCCCGTCGACGGTCCGGTGCGTCTCCGCGGGTGTCCGGTCGAGCCAGTCGATCAGCAGGCGGGGAACGTACGGCCGCAGGGCGTGCGAGACTGCCTGGCCCGCGAGGGCCCGCGGTGCACGCTCGGCCGAGTGCGGCACACATCCCCCTCCGGCCCGCAGCGCGGGACTCTGTGGACGGTCTGCCTTCGACCTTCCCCGGTGGCAGACGGGTTGTCCATCCCACGAACGAGTCATGCTCGAGCCATGTCGCGGCGGCGGAACGTCTCAACCACGGACAAGCCGGACGAACCGGGCCGGGCATGAAGCTCAGCTGTTCGGCAACGCCCCGCCGTACCGACGGTCCCGCCTCGCGTAGGTGTCGACCGCCTGCCACAGGTGGCGTCGGTCCACGTCGGGCCAGAGCACGTCGGTGAACACCAGCTCGGAGTAGGCCGCCTGCCAGAGCATGAAGTTCGACAGCCGCTCCTCGCCCGAGGTCCGCCAGATCAGGTCCGCCTCGGCCAGCTCGGGCACGTAGAGGTGCCGCGCGAACGTCTTCTCGTCCACCCGCTCCGGATCGAGCCGGCCGGCCGCGACCGCGCGGGCGATCGACCGGGCCGCGTCGGCGACCTCGGCACGACCGCCGTAGTTGACGCACATCGTCAGGGTCAGCACGTCGTTGTGGCGGGTCAGCTCCTCGGCGACCCGGAGCTCCTTGACCACCGAGCGCCACAGCCTCGGCTCCCGGCCGGCCCACCGGACCCGCACCCCGAGCTCGTGCATCTCGTCGCGCCGGCGGCGGATGACGTCGCGGTTGAACCCCATCAGGAACCGCACCTCGTCCGGCGAGCGGCGCCAGTTCTCGGTGGAGAAGGCGTACGCCGAGACCGCCTTCACCCCGATCTCGATCGCGCCCTCCACCACGTCGAACAGCGAGTGCTCGCCCTGCTCGTGGCCTGCCGTGCGGGGGAGCCCCCGTTGCGCGGCCCAGCGCCCGTTGCCGTCCATCACGATCGCGACGTGCCGCGGAACCAGCTCGGCCGGGATCACCGGTGGCCGCTCGCCGGAGGGATGAGGGTTCGGTGGACGTACGTCGGTCCTGGCCCGCCTCCTCCTGCCCTGCGCCACGCCGCCCCGCCTCTCAGCTCACCGATGATTTCGCCCACATAGGATGCGGCCACCAACTTATGCTTCTCCCGGGCAGGACTGAGGCAGCACCCTGGAAGCGGGACACGATGGACAGCGCGAACAAGCAGATCGAGCAGCAGATGACCGTGCTGCTGCGCCGGGTGCAGCGGATCCACATCTCCACGTCCTCGGGCGAGATGGAGCTCGACCGGTCGGCGTACGGGATCATGTGCCGGCTCGCCGACGAAGGCCCGCAGCGGCTCGGCTCGTTCGCCTCCGCGTTCGGCCTCGACCCGTCCACGATCACCCGCCAGGTGCAGGCGCTGGAGAAGGCCGGCCTGGCCACCCGGACCACGGACAGCGCGGACCGGCGCGCCTCGATCCTCGACCTGACCGGTGAGGGCCGCGAGGTTCTCGACCGGACCCGGGAGTACCGCCGGGCCCGGCTGAACGAGATCCTCGAGGACTGGTCCGTGGAGGACCGCCGGGAGCTCGGCCGGCTGCTCGAGAAGTTCAACACCTCGATGGAGACCGTCCTCGAGATCTCCTAGCCGAGTTGTCAGAACCTGAGGCGGCTATGGCCACCTCACCGTCTGACAACTCGGGGTCAGCGTTCCAGGTGGGACAGCGACTTGAGGCCGCGTTCGAGGTGCCATGCCAGGTAGGCCGCGACCAGCCCGTTCGCCTCCTTGCGGTGCCGGGGCTCACTGGCCTCGACCACCGCCCAGTCCCCGGCGAGCAGAGCCCCGAGCAGGGCGACCGTCTCCAGGGCGGGACTCGCCGATCCCGGCATCCGGCAGTCGCTGCAGAGCATCCCGCCCGCGGCCGGGTTGAACGACCGGTGCGCACCCTCGAGCCCGCAGCGGGCACAGGCGTCGAAGGACGGTGCATAGCCGGCCACCGCCAGCGACCGGAGCAGGAACGAGTCCAGCACCGCGCTCGCGTTGCGCTCGCCCGACGACATCGCCCGCAGCGCGCCGACCAGCAGCAGGAACTGCTGCAGGGCGGGCTCCTTGTCCTCCACGACCAGCCGCTCCGCGGTCTCCAGCATCACCGTGCCGGCGGTGTACTTCTCGTAGTCGGCACCGATCTTCGCACCGTACGGCGCCAGCGTCTCGGCCTGGGTGATCACATCCAGCGACCGGCCCTCGGCGAGCTGCAGGTCCACGTGGGTGAACGGCTCGAGCCGTGACCCGAAACGGGAGGAGGTGCGTCGTACTCCCTTGGCCACCGCGCGCACCCTGCCGGTGCCCCGGGTCAGCAGCGTGATGATCCGGTCCGCCTCACCCAGCTTCTGGGTGCGCAGCACGATCGCTTCGTCACGGTAGAGACCCACGGCTCCATTGTCCCCCTGCCGGACCGGAGTCCGACCGTCGCCACACCCCCATGTGGCAAGTCGCCATGGACCCGGCACGGACTGTGGCGGGATCACCCGTGGGAGCCGCACCCGCGCGTCGGTAACTTCACGGCCATGGCATCGCGACCCTCCCCCGCCGTGCTGGACCTCTCCGGCCGGTGCGCTCTGGTGACGGGCGCCGCCAGTGGGATCGGTCGCGCCTGCGCCCAGCGACTGGCCGCCGCCGGTGCCCATGTCCTGGCCCTCGATGTCGACGCCGACGGAGCCGGCAAGGTGGCGGCGGAGGTCGGTGGCGAGGCCGTCGTGGCCGACCTGTCCGACCCGTCGTTCCTGGACACCCTCGACCCGGGCATCGACGTGGTCGTGAACAACGCCGGATTCCAGCACGTGTCCGCGGTCGAGGACTTTCCCCGGGAGACGTTCTCGACGCTGCTGACCGTGATGCTCGAGGCGCCGTTCTGGATCATCGCGCACGTGCTGCCGCACATGTACGCCCAGCGGTGGGGCCGGATCGTCAACATCTCCTCGGTGCACGGGCTGGTGGCCTCCCCGCACAAGGCCGCCTACGTCACCGCGAAGCACGGTCTGCAGGGGCTCTCGAAGGTCACCGCGTTGGAGGGGGCGGAGCACGGCGTCACCTCGAACTGCATCAACCCCGGTTACGTGCGCACCCCGCTGGTGGAGAACCAGATCGACGCGCACGCCAGGATCCGGGGCTGGACCGCGGACCGGGTGGTCGAGCAGGTGATCCTGGAACGCTCCGTCCTCAAGCGGCTGATCGAGCCGGAGGAGGTCGCCGAGATGGCCGCCTACCTGTGCTCCCCGGCCGCCGCCGCGGTCACTGGCGCCTCGATGGTGATGGACGGTGGCTGGACCGCGCATTGACCGATGCTGCCGCCCCGCGCCCGCCGGTCGACCGGCACGAGACAATCGGGGACATGTGGACTGACTACCTCGAGCTGCTCGCCAGCGACGCCGCCGCCGTGGAGTACGAGGCGCCACTGCTCGCGGCCCGGTCCCGCGGAGAGTCCGGCGAGGTGCTCGACCAGCTCGAGCACGGCAAGAAGCTGGCGTTGCAGGTCCGGCAGACGCTGCTGGACCGCCGCCGGCGCGAGGACGAGCTGGCCGCCCTCTACGAGACCGCCGACGACCTGGCCCGGCTCTCCGACCTGGACTCGGTGCTGCAGGCGATCGTGCACCGGGCCCGCTTGCTGCTGCGCACCGACATCAGCTACCTGACGATGAACGACCCGGACCGCGGGGACACCTACATGCGAGTCACCGACGGGTCCACGTCGGCACGGTTCCAGCAGGTCCGGCTGGCGATGGGTGAGGGTCTCGGCGGCCGGGTCGCCCAGAACGCGATGCCGTATGCGACCTCCAGCTACTTCCAGGACGCCCGGTTCAACCACACCAACGACATCGACTCCGCGGTCGCCGACGAGGGCCTGGTCGCCATCCTCGGTGTCCCGCTCCAGCTCGGCTCGCACGTGATCGGGGTGCTCTACGCCGCGAACCGCAGCGAACGCCCGTTCGCCCGCGCCGAAGCGGCACTGCTCGGCTCGCTGGCCGCCCACGCCGCCGCGGCGATCGACAAGGCCCGGCTTCTCGACGAGGCACGGGCCGCGCTCGCCGAGCTGCGCACGGTCAACCTGCTCCTCAAGGAGCACAGCCTGGCCGTCGAACGGGCCTCCGACGCCCACGACCGGATGACCCAGCTGGTGCTGCGCGGCGGCGGAGTCGAGGACGTCGCCCACGCGCTCGTCGACGTCATCGGCGGCGCCCTGCTCGTCGTCGACGAGGACGACCGGCAGCTCGCGGTCGTGGGTGACTTCCGGTCCCCGAGGGCAGAGAAGCTGGCCAAGGCCGCAGCGGCGTCCCGGGCGAGCGGGCGGGCGGCGAGCCACACCGACGGCAGGACCACCTGGTGGGTGGCCGCGGTCACCGCCGGACCGCAACAGCTGGGTGCGATGGTGCTGCAGCGCGACGGCCTCCTCGAGGACGCCGACCAACGGATCCTGGAGCGGGCGGCGCTCGTGACCGCGCTGCTCCTGCTCAGCCTGCGCTCCGGCATCGAGGCAGAGAACCGGGTCCGCGGAGAGCTGGTGGACGACCTGCTCCGGAACGGCGGCGCGGACCCGGACGGGCTGCTCGAGCGGGCCCGACGGCTCGGCGTCGACCTCGCCCAGCCGCACTCGGTGTTCGTGGTCGCCTCCGAGGGCGGCGACCGGCTGCG
>DATFGA010000374.1:0-10168 GCA_035249775.1 Nocardioidaceae bacterium
CGGGCTGATCGCGTTCTCCGCGCGAGCTGACCCGAGCGCCCTCTCGCGGACGCACGGCCCACCGCTGCTGACCGAGAGCGTGTGACCGACGGTGTCGATCGCGACGGTGGCCAGCGTCGCGTGCTGGAGGACCGGCTCGAGACTGCGGTCCGGGTGCGCGCACACGCCGCCCACCTCCGCATGGTCCTCCATCACCGCGACCACCTCGTCGGCGGACGTCGGCGCCGGGCCGTCGAGGGCGGACAGGACCTTCGTGCGGCGGAGCTCGCTTCCGGGACCGATCGTGGCGGCCAGGCACCCGTCACGGGCCGGCTCGGACACGAAGTGGTTCGTCCGCACCAGCAGACCGTCCTCCGGTGAGTGCAGGGCGGGGCCGTCCGGGAACAGCTCGACCGCGACGGCCCGCCCACCCTCGGAACGGCCCTCGACGATCGTCAGAGAGGTCGAGGCCGACGTGGTCACCGACCTTGCAACGGCCACGGCCTCATCGAGGTCACGGGCGGTGTCGAGGATGTGCCGGCTCAGCAGATGCACGGGGTAGCCGATCTGGCCGGTGGTGTCGGTCGTGTGATGGAGCATGTTGAGGAGGACACCCACGCCGTACGCGTTGACGCCGATCTTCCCGAGCACGCCGAACTCGGTGACCGTCTCGACGACCCGCCCGTCCGGGTGCGGGATCGTCCAGCGCAGCCAGTTCTCCGACATCGCGTCGTACCAGTCCCAGGTCTGGACAGCGACCGGTGGCCGGCCGGGCGGCAGCGAGACCACCGTCGAGCACTCGTCGACACCGGTCGGGTTGGCGATCGCGAGCAGCTCGGTCCGCGCGTTCAGCGCGGCGATCTCGCGCACCGGCAGCCCGGCTCCGTCCGCGATCCCGCGGATCTCCTGGGAGGCGACCGGGGCGAGCCCGCAGATCACCTGCCACGCCCGTTCGGCCCACTCCTCGATGTCGAAGGGCCCGATCGCACGGGCCTCGAACAACCGGTGGTACGCCGCGACGGTCCGCGTCACCTCGTCGCGGTGCCGCTCGCCGAACTCGACTCCTCGCTCATGAGGGTCGAGCACGGAGGAGGCGAAGGAACGAACCTGGTCCATGGCCCAACCGTAGACGGCTCAGCGAGGAACCCGGACCAGCAGCCGGCCGTGGATGCACTCGGCGTGCAGCTCCTTGCCCATGCCGATCGCGTCCCCGTCGAGCTGGCGCGGGGTGTCGACGGCGGCCCGGATGCTCACTTTGCGGCCGGTCATCCGGTCCAGGCTGGCGTCGGTGCGCTTGTTCTTGCTGAGCACCCGGAACGCCAACGGCACCCAGCTCACGAACCGGGCCGGCGAGACCAGGACCACGTCGAGCACCCCGTCGTCGATCGCCGCGTCCGGGAGGAGCGGGATGCCCGCCTGGAGGTAGCCGACGTTGCCGATCACCACGGTCCGGGCCCGGTGCTTGGTGTAGGGGCCGTCGTCGATCGAGACCTCGAGCCGCACCGCCGGGAACATCAGGTTGCGCAGGCCGGCGACGACGTAGGCCAGCCAGCCCACCCGCGCCTTGATCTGCTCGTTGGCGCCCTCCATGATCGCCGCGTCGAAACCCATCCCGGCCATCACCAGGAAGTGCTCGTCGTCGAGCCCGTCCCCGGTGAGTGCGACCAGGTCGATGGCGCGGTCCTGCCCGTTGAGGGCGACGTCGATCGCGGCCTGGAGGTAGAGCGGGACGCCGAGGTTGCGGGCGAGCAGGTTCCCGGTGCCGGCGGGAATCACGCCGACCGGGATGCCGGTGCCGGCCAGCTCCGCGCAGACCGTGCGGACGGTGCCGTCACCGCCGCAGACCAGCACCAGCTCCGCGCCGGCGATCGCGGCCGCCTCGGCCATCGACTTGCCGGGGTCCTCGATGGTGGTCTGGTACCACTCCGGCCGGGTCCACCCGGACTCCTCGGCCATCTGCTCGACCATCGCCCGGAACGCGCTGACGTCCTCGACCTTGACCGGGTTGAGCACCACGGCGAGCTGCCGGGTGCTGGGGACCGGGCTGGTGAACTGCTCCAGCACCCGTCGGCGGGGCGCCGGGTGGTAGACGAGCATGCCGACCGCGACCCAGAAGAAGCCCACGGCGAGACCGGCCACCACGTCGGACAGGTTGTGCACCCCGAGCAGCACCCGGTCGGCGCCCACGAGCACGATCAGGAAGACCCAGAGCGAGACGAGTCCCCGGCGGACGCCGCGGCGTCGTACCAGCATCAGCGTCAGGATGATCGCCACGCCCATGCCGGACGCGATTCCCGAGGAGTGGCCGGACGGGAACGCGAAGCTGTCGAGGGTGTGGATCGGGTCGTCCCACTGCGGGCGCTCACGCTCGAAGAACCGCTTGAGGAAGTAGGTGGACAGCGATGCGCCGAGCATCACCCCGACTGTCCAGTACGCCGCCCGCCGGTGGTTGCGCACGAACAGCGCGACCGCCAGCAGCAGGGTGTAGATCGTCATCGCGACCGTCCCGAACGCGTCCTCCACGAGGTGCAGCGCCTGCAGGACCGTCGCGTTCTGGAGCGCCCAGCCGCGCACGCTGGACCCGAAGCTGCGGTCGACGTTGTCCAGCCGCGGCCACTCGAGCTGCACCATCACCGACAGCGTGAACATCACCAGGAAGCACACGGCTGCCCAGATCAGCTGGCGGTTGCGCAGGCGGGCTCTCAGGGGCACGGTGCTCCACACGACTCGGGACGGGCACGGACGGTCCCCAAGTATGACGACGCCGGCCGCTCACGCTCGCGGCACCACCCGCTCGGGTCCAATCCGGTCGAACCAGTGCAGTGCGACGGATATCCTCGGGGAGTGATTGATCCTCGACTCCTCCGTGACGACCCTGACCGCGTTCGCAGGGCCCAGGCCAAGCGCGGCCTGCCCGGCGACGTCGTCGACGAGGCGCTGGCCGCCGACGAGCGCCGCCGGTCCTCCATCGCGGAGTTCGAGCGGCTGCGCGCCGAGCAGAAGCAGCTGGGGAAGCAGATCGCGCAGGCGAAGGGCGAGGACAAGCAAGAGCTCCTGGAGCGCACCAAGTCACTGTCCGCGGACGTGAAGAAGGCGGAGGCGGCGCAGGGCGAGGCCGACCAGGCCTACCGCGACCTGGTGATGACGATCCCGAACGTCGCCGCCGACGAGGCTCCCGAGGGCGGCGAGGACGACTTCGTGGTTCTCGAGGAGATCGGCACCCCGCGGGACTTCGCGGCCGAGGGGTTCGAGCCGCGCGACCACGTGGAGCTCGGCAGGATCCTCGGCGCGATCGACGTCGAGCGTGGCGCCAAGGTCTCCGGGTCACGGTTCTACTACCTCACCGGAGCGGGCGCCGACCTCGAGCTGGCGCTGGTGAACATGGCGATGGACCAGGCCCGCGAGGCCGGTTTCACCACGATGATCCCGCCCGCCCTGGTCAAGCCCCGGGCGATGGAGGGCACCGGCTTCCTCGGCCAGGCCGCGGACGACGTGTACCGGATCGAGGGCCAGGACACCTACCTGGTCGGTACCTCCGAGGTGCCGCTCGCGGCGTACCACTCCGACGAGATCCTGGACGCCGGCTCGTTGCCGCTGCGTTACGCCGCGTTCAGCCCGTGCTTCCGCAAGGAGGCAGGCTCGCACGGCAAGGACACGCGCGGCATCATCCGGGTGCACTGGTTCGACAAGGTGGAGATGTTCTCCTACACGACGATCGAGGAGTCGTACGACGAGCACCGGCGCCTGCTGGGCTGGGAGAAGCAGTGGCTCGACAAGCTGGAGCTGGCCTACCGGGTCATCGACGTGGCCGCCGGTGACCTGGGCCTGTCGGCGGAGCGGAAGTTCGACTGCGAGGCGTGGATCCCCACCCAGGGCAGGTACCGCGAGCTCACCTCGACGTCGAACTGCACCGACTTCCAGACCCGTCGCCTCGACATCCGCGGCCGGTTCGAGGACGGCGTGAGGCCGATCGCGACCCTGAACGGGACCCTGGTGGCGATCCCGCGCACGATCGTGGCGATCCTCGAGACGCACCAGCAGGAAGATGGTTCAGTAAAGGTTCCGAAGGCGCTGCGGCCTTACCTGCAGGGTCGTGAAGTTCTGGAGCCGGTAGCCAAGTGACATCTTCAGCAGCAGCCGCGAACGGCTTCAACCCGAAGCTGGTCGCGCTCGACATCGACGGCACCCTGCTCACACCCTTGCCCGAGACCGGCTTCAGCGCCGAGGAGGTCAGCCCGGCCGTCCGCGAGGCGATCGACCGCGCGCTCGACGCCGGCTGCCACATCGTGCTGGCCAGCGGCCGCTCGCCGTTGGGCATGAGCACGGTGCTCAAGCACCTCGGTCTGCCGCGGCACCCGTCCGAGCAGGCGCTGGTGGTCGCCTCCAACGGCGCGGTCACCTTCTCCTACCCGCCGATGCAGGTGCTCAGCGAGGTCACCTTCGACGCCCGCGAGGCCGTGCACGCCGTGCTCGAGCACGTCCCGGACGCCGCCGTGGCCGTCGAGGAGCACGGCGTCGGCTACCGGGTGAACCGGCATTTCCCGGAAGGGGAGCTCGACGGCGAGATGATCCTGACCCCGCTCGACGAGCTGGTCGCCAGCGAGGTCAGCCGCGTGATCATCCGCGACCCGGACTCCACCTCGGAGGACTTCGTGACGCTCGCGGAGCAGCTCGGGCTCCAGGGCACCAACTACTTCATCGGCTGGACCGCCTGGCTCGACCTGGCTCCGGACGGGGTCAGCAAGGCCAGCGGTCTCGCGGAGATCTGCGACCGGCTCGGGGTCTCCGCCGAGCACGTGCTCGCGATCGGCGACGGCCGCAACGACATCGAGATGTTGCAGTGGGCCGGCCGCGGTGTCGCGATGGGCCAGGCCCCCGACGAGGTCAAGGCGATCGCGGACGCGGTCACCGACCCGGTGGACGAGGACGGCGCGGCGGTCGAGATCAACCGCTGGTTCTGACCCGGCTAGCCTGACCCCGTGCTGAAGCTGGTGGCGACCGACCTCGACGGGACCCTGCTGCACACCGACGGCACGGTCACCGCCCGCACCCGCGACGCGCTCACGGCGGTCGAGGACCGCGGGATCACGGTCGTGTTCGTGACCGGCCGGCCGATCCGGTGGATGGACGACCTGTGGGAGCACGTCGGCGGGCACGGGCTGGCGATCTGCTCCAACGGCGGGATCGTGTACGACGTGCACGCCCGCGCGGTCAACGAGGCCCGGACGATCCCTGTCGAGGTCGGCCTCGAGGTGGCCGGGATCCTGCGCGACGCGATCCCCGGCACCACCTTCGCGGTGGAGAAGACCGACGGCTTCGCGAAGGAGCCGGAGTTCATGCCGCGGCATCCGCCGCCGCCCGACCTCGCGGTAGGTCCGATGACCGAGATCTTCGACCGGTCCGCGGTGAAGCTGCTGGCCCGGCACGAGGAGCTCGACCCGGAGGAGTTCTGGAGCCGGGTCGACGCGGTCGTCGGCCATCTGGTCACCACCACCTGGTCGTCGACCGGTGCCCTGGTGGAGATCAGCGCCGCCGGGGTGACCAAGGCCAGCACGCTGAAGCTCCTCTGCGACGAGCGCGGCATCGGCCCCGAGCACGTGGTCGGGTTCGGAGACATGCCCAACGACCTGCCGATGCTGGAGTGGGTCGGCACCTCTTACGCGATGGGCAACGCCCATCCGTTGGTGCGTGACCTGGCCGACCACGTGGCTCCCTCGAACGAGGAGGACGGTGTCGCGGCAACGCTCGAGGAGCTCTTCGAGCTGGACCGGAGCGGAACCTGACCGCACGCGCCACGTTCCTGCGGGACCTGGCCGCCCGGGTGCCGGACCCGGGGCGACCGGTGCTGGTCACCGTCGACGGCGTGGACGGCTCGGGGAAGACCACGTTCGCCGACGAGCTGGCGGACGTGCTCCGGTCGGGGGGACGCGAGGTGGTGCGGGCCTCGGTCGACGACTTCCACCACCCCAGGGCGTTCCGGCACGCCGAAGGACGCACCGGCGAGGCGTTCTGGTCACGCAGCTTCGACTACCCGGCCCTGCGACGGGAGCTGCTCGACCCGTGGAGACAGGGTCCCGGGACGGCGTACCGCACGGCCGTCCACGACGTCGCGAGCGACCGGCCGGTCGAGCAGTCACAGGAGTCGGTGCCGGACGACGGACTGCTGCTCGTCGACGGGATCTTCACCCAGCGCGACGAGCTCGCCGGATGCTGGGACTACGCGGTCTTCCTCGACGTCCCGTTCGAGGTCTCGGTCGCGCGGATGGCGGAACGTGACGGGTCGGTGCCGGACGTGGGACATCCGGACCAGGCCCGTTACGTCGCCGGGCAGCGGCTCTACCTCGCGCGGTGCGACCCGCGAGCACGGGCCGACGTGGTCGTCGACAACAGCGACCTGGCCGCACCGCGGTTCCGGTGAACTCAGCGCGCCCCCTTTCGGAAAAGTTGAATCCGCGCGACACTCTGGCATTGGCTGAAGTGATCACGATCACGGAGGAAGCAGGATGTCTTCACACGATGCGGTAGGTGCGACGCGCGAGGCGATCACCGCTCTGGCGGCCGCGGTGCTCCGGGTCCGCAACGAGTACGGCGACACGCTCGGCGTCCGCCGGCTCACGTCCGACGTCGACCGGCTGCACGCCGACCTCGACGAGCTCGGGTCGCCGGCCCCCGGCCACCGGCCCGGCGTCAACCCGGACGAGCTGCTGGAGATCCCGGACGACCCGTACGACGAGAGCATGTGGCAAGACGCCCAGTCCGAAGCGCAGCACGCGCCCTAAGGAGAGCACTGCATGTCGACAGGCGTCAGCAGTCCTGGGCGCGCCCAGGTCCGCGAGAAAACCCTGCGTCAAGACAACTGGTGGGTCTACCCGCTGCTCACGTTCCTCGGCTTCACCGCGTTCGTCGTCTACTCGACGTGGCGGGCGTTCTCCGGGGACAACTACTACTCCACGCCGTACCTCTCGCCGTTCTACTCGCCGTGCCTGGCGACCGCCTGCGTCGACGGCAGCTCTGACCTCGGCCAGCCGGTGGGGGACTGGTGGCGGCTGTCGCCGGCGCTGATCATCCTGGTCTTCCCGCTCGGCTTCCGGCTGACCTGTTACTACTACCGCAAGGCCTACTACCGCTCGTTCTGGCTGTCTCCGCCGGCGTGCGCCGTGGCCGAACCGCACGGCAAGTACACCGGCGAGACCCGGCTGCCGCTGATCCTGCAGAACATCCACCGCTACTTCTGGGTGGCCGCGGTCCTGGTCGGCGCGGTGCTGACCTTCGACACGATCCTGGCCTTCCGCAACGAGGACGGCGAGTGGGGCCACATGGGCCTCGGCACCCTGATCTTCCTGGCCAACATCACCTTCATCTGGCTCTACACGCTGGGCTGCCACTCCTGCCGGCACATCGTCGGCGGCCGGCTCCGGCACTTCTCCAAGCACCCGGTGCGCTACAAGATGTGGGGCTTCGTCTCCAAGCTGAACGCCAAGCACGGCACCTATGCGTGGCTCTCGTTGTTCTCGGTCGCGATCGCCGACCTGTACGTCTACCTCCTCGCCACCGACACGATCAACGACCTGAGGTTCTTCTAGATGGATTCGACAGGCTCACGGCACCCGATGACGGGCAACCGCATGGACCCCGCCGAGGAGGTCGGTCCGCACGGCTTCGAGACCCACGAGTACGACGTGGTGGTGATCGGTGCGGGCGGGGCCGGGCTGCGTGCCGCGATCGCCGCCCATGACGCGGGCGCCCGGGTCGCGATCGTCTGCAAGTCGCTGCTCGGCAAGGCCCACACGGTGATGGCCGAGGGCGGGATCGCCGCCGCGATGGGCAACGTCTACGCCGACGACAACTGGCAGGTGCACTTCCGCGACACCATGCGTGGCGGGAAGATGCTCAACAACTGGCGGATGGCGCAGCTGCACGCGCAGGAGGCACCCGAGCGCGTCCTCGAGCTCGAGGAGTGGGGCGCGCTGTTCGACCGCACCCAGGACGGGCTGATCTCCCAGCGCGACTTCGGCGGGCACCGCTACGCGCGGCTGGCGCACGTGGGTGACCGGACCGGCCTGGAGATGATCCGCACATTGCAGCAGCGGGCCGTCGCCCTGGGCATCGACGTGTTCATGGAGTGCACGGTCACGAAGGTCTTCCGGGACGGGGGACGGGTCAGCGGTGCCTTCGGCTACTGGCGGGAGACCGGTCGCTTCGTGGTCTTCAGCACCCCGTCCGTCGTACTCGCCACCGGCGGGATCGGGAAGTCCTACCAGGTCACCTCGAACTCGTGGGAGTACACCGGGGACGGGCACGCGCTGGCGATGCGCACCGGGGCCAGCCTGATCAACATGGAGTTCGTCCAGTTCCACCCGACCGGCATGGTGTGGCCGCCGTCGGTGAAGGGCATCCTGGTCACCGAGTCGGTCCGCGGTGACGGCGGGATCCTGCGGAACTCCGAGGGCGAGCGGTTCATGTTCGACTACATCCCGGAGTACTTCAAGTCCGAGACCGCCGACACCATCGAGGAGGCGGAGGGCTGGTACGAGGACAAGAAGAACAACCGCCGCCCACCCGAGCTGCTGCCCCGCGACGAGGTGGCTCGCGCGATCAACTCCGAGATCAAGGCCGGCCGCGGATCACCGCACGGCGGGGTGTTCCTCGACATCGCCTCCCGCAGGAGCGCGGAGTTCATCCGGCGCCGGCTGCCCTCGATGTACCACCAGTTCAAGGAGCTCGCCGACGTCGACATCACCGCGGAGCCGATGGAGGTCGGCCCGACCTGCCACTACGTGATGGGCGGGGTCGAGGTCGACGCCGACACCGAGCAGTCGCTGGTCGAGGGACTCTACGCCGCGGGTGAGGTCGCCGGCGGCATGCACGGCTCGAACCGGCTCGGCGGAAACTCGCTGTCCGACCTGCTGGTGTTCGGTCGCCGGGCCGGCCACAACGCGGCGTACAACGCACAGAAGCTCAGCGGCAACCGCCCGGAGGTCTCCGACGACGAGGTGAAGGCGGCCGCGGAGGCGGCGCTGGCGCCGTTCGCGAACGAGGAAGGCGAGGGCGGCGAGAACCCGTACACGATCCAGAAGGACCTCCAGGACGTGATGCAGCGGCTGGTCGGGATCATCCGCAAGGAGGACGAGCTGCGGGAGTCGCTGGTCGAGATCGAGCGGCTGAAGGAGCGCGCGAAGCACCTGCGGGTCGAGGGGCACCGGCAGTACAACCCGGGCTGGCACCTCGCGCTGGACCTGGCCAACATGCTGGTGGTCTCGGAGTGCATCGCTAAGGCCGCCCTGGAACGGCAGGAGTCCCGCGGCGGGCACACCCGCGACGACTTTCCGGGACCCGACCCGGAGTGGGGCGCGAAGAACCTGGTGCTGACCCTGGACGGTGAGTCCGTGCAGCTGAAGCACCAGCCGCTGCCGACCATGCCCGACGAGCTCAAGCCGCTGTTCGAGGAGGCCTGATGGGCTACGACCTGAAGATGCGGATCTGGCGCGGCGACGCGGACGGCGGCGACCTCGGTGACTTCACCGTGGCCGTCGAGGAGGGCGAGGTCGTCCTCGACGCGATCCACCGGATCCAGGCGACCCAGGCCGGGGACCTTGCGGTGCGGTGGAACTGCAAGGCCGGCAAGTGCGGCTCCTGCAGTGCGGAGGTCAACGGCCGGCCGCGGCTGATGTGCATGACCAGGCTGTCCGACTTCGAGGAGTCGGAGACGATCACGGTCACCCCTGTGCGCACCTTCCCGGTGATCCGCGACCTGGTCACCGACGTGTCCTACAACTACGAGAAGGCCAAGCAGGTGCCCGCCTTCGCGCCGACCCCGCGCGACCCGGACGGCAAGCGGCGGATGATGCAGGAGGACGTCGAGCGCGGCCAGGAGTTCCGCAAGTGCATCGAGTGCTTCCTGTGCCAGGACGTCTGCCACGTGATCCGCGACCACGAGGACAACAAGCCGGCGTTCGCCGGGCCGCGGTTCTTCCTGCGCTACGCGGAGCTGGACATGCACCCGCTGGACACCAACGACCGGCGCAAGCTCGCCCAGGAGGCCGCCGGCATCGGGATGTGCAACATCACCAAGTGCTGCACCGAGGTCTGCCCCGAGAACATTCACATCACCGACAACGCGATCATCCCGATGAAGGAACGCGTCGCCGACCGCAAGTACGACCCGGTGGTGTGGCTCGGTTCCAAGATC
>DATFGA010000375.1:0-4580 GCA_035249775.1 Nocardioidaceae bacterium
CACCACCGGTTTCCCGGCCCGGCGCAGTGCGTGCACCTCTCGCCGGATCGCGTCCGAGGCGACGTACGACCCGCCCGGGCTGTCCATCCGCAGCACGACGGCGCGGACCGCGTCGTCGTCGGCGGCCGCCCGCAGTGCGGCGCCGAGCGTGTCGGAGCCGACCGACCTGCCGGACAGCGGCGACGATCCGCTGCGGCCGAGGTGGATCGGGCCGGCGGCGTTGACGACCGCGACGGCCGGCTTCCCTCGACGGGCGACCGAGGCACCCACCTGGGCGATGCCGGCGACACCCTTCCCGTAGCGCTCGACGTAGCGGAGCTCGACCTCCCCGAGCCGGCCGCGCAGGTCGGCGTACACCTCGTCGCGGTAGCCCACCCGGTCGACCAGCCGGTGCGTCACCGCCTCCTCGGCCGAGAGCGGCGCGTCGGCCACGGCGGCGCGGACCGCCGACTCATCGAGCCGCCGGCTCCGGGCGACGTCGGAGACGATGGTGCCGGTCGCCGACTCGACCAGCCGGGTCACCATCTCGCGGTGCGCCTCGGTCATGCTCGACTCGAGGAACATGTTGGCCGCCGTCTTGTACTCGTGCCGCTGCCCGAGCTGCGTCTCGATCCCCAGCTTGTCGAGGGTGTCCCGGACGAACACCGCCTCCGCGGCGAGCCCGATCAGCCCCACGTCGCCGCTCGGCTGGAGCCAGACCTCGTTGAACGCACTGGCGAGGTGGTAGCCGATGTTGCCGGGACCCATCTCGCCGTACGACTCGGACCAGCAGGCGGTCGGCTTCCCCGAGGCACGGAAGCGCTCGACGGCACTGCGCAGCTCGCCGGACTGCGCGAGGGTCGGCTGCCGGTGGCCGACGTGCGCGACGAGGCCGGCGACCCGGTCATCGTCGGCCGCCCGGTCCAGGGCGTCCACCAAGGTCCGCAGCGTAGGAACCCGGAGCCCCCGCAAGGCGGCGAGCGGTCCGCGCGGCGCGGACTCGACGAGGCCGCGGGTGAGGTCGAGCTCGAGCAGCAGACGAGGGCCGTTGCGGCGGGTCGAAAATGCAGGTCTCATCCGTCCACGGTACGGGTGGCGCACCGTTCATAGGATTTGTCTCACAGTAACCCGCCGCTGACTTCGCGCGTTCAGTCACCGTAGGCTCAGCAACGCCGTTGCCGCCCGACGAGGAGCATCCATGGAACCGGTCCAGATCGTCGCCCTGGTGGTGTCGTTGGCCATCTCGTTGGTCGCGATCGCCCTGTTCGTCAAGGCGATCCGCCACATCATCGCGGTCATCAAGCTGGGTCAGCCTGCTCCCAACCGCAGCAACGACAAGGGCGCCCGCTGGGCGATGATGCTCAAGGAGACCCTGGCGCACACCCGGATGCTGCAGTGGACCGCGGTCGGTATCGGGCACTGGTTCATCTTCGTCGGCTTCGGCCTGCTGTTCGCGACCCTGCTCAACGCCTACGGCCAGCTCTTCGACGCACACTTCATCCTGCCGGTCATCGGCCACTTCCCGCCGTTCGAGTGGGTCACCGAGTTCTTCGCGTGGGCGATGGTGCTGGCGATCATCCCGTTCATCGTCTACCGCGCGACCCGGCCGAGCGACCGCGAGCGCGGGCCGAGGGGCCGGCTGTACGGCTCCACGATGTGGCAGGGCTACTTCGTCGAGCTCGTGATCCTCACCGTCGGCATCTGCATCCTTCTCCTGCGGTTCTTCGAGTACGCGCTGGGCAAGATCAGCGGTGAGCCCGACCAGGTGACCGCGCTGCACTTCCCGCTCACCTTCTGGGCCGGCGAGCTGTTCACCGGGATGTCGGAACCGGCTCTGGAGAACGCGATCTGGATCACGGCGGCGATCAAGATCATCATCTCGATGACCTGGATGATCGTGCTCGCCCAGAACACCACGATGGGCGTGGCCTGGCACCGGTTCACCGCCTGGTTCAACATCTGGTTCAAGCGCAGGAGCGACGGCGGCACGTCGCTGGGTGCTCTCCAGCCGATGATGGCGGGCGGCGTACCCATTGACTTCGAGGACATCGACGAGCTCGACGAGGAGACCGCGCTCGGGGTCGGTAAGGCCGAGGACTTCGCCTGGAAGGGCATCCTCGACTTCAACTCGTGCACCGAGTGCGGCCGCTGCCAGAGCCAGTGCCCGGCCTGGAACACCGACAAGCCCCTCTCGCCCAAGCTGCTCATCACCAACCTGCGCGACCACACCTACGCGAAGGCGCCCTACCTCCTGGCCTCCTCCGACGAGGAACGTGCTGCCCTGCCCGACACTGTGAAGGCCGAGGCGGAGCGGGAGCTGGTCGGTGCGACCGAGGGCTACGCCTGGGAGCCGTCCGGCGGCGCGGTGATCGACCCGGACGTGCTGTGGTCGTGTACGTCGTGCGGCGCCTGTGTCCAGCAGTGCCCGGTCGACATCGAGCACGTCGACCACATCATGGACATGCGCCGCTACCAGGTGCTGGTCGAGTCGAACTTCCCGACCGAGCTCAACCAGCTGTTCAAGGGCCTGGAGAACAAGGGCAACCCGTGGAACATGTCGCCGAACGCGCGCCTCGACTGGGCGAAGGACCTGCCGTTCGAGGTCAAGGTGGTCGGCGAGGACGTCGAGGACCTCGACCAGGTCGACTGGCTGTTCTGGGTCGGTTGCGCCGGCGCCTACGAGGACCGGGCCAAGAAGACGACGCGTGCGGTGGCCGAGCTGCTCGACATGGCCGGTGTCGACTTCGCGGTGCTGGGCAACGGTGAGACCTGCAACGGCGACCCCGCCCGTCGTGCGGGCAACGAGTTCGTCTTCCAGCAGCTGGCGATGCAGAACGCCGAGGTGTTCAAGGAGACGAAGGTCAAGAAGGTCGTCGCCACCTGCGCGCACTGCTTCAACACGTTGAAGAACGAGTACGGCCAGTTCGGCGTCGAGCTCGAGGTCGTCCACCACACCCAGCTGCTCAACCGGCTGGTCCGCGAGGGCAAGCTCACCCCGGTCGCCACCAACGGCACGCCGGGGCGTTCGATCACCTACCACGACCCCTGCTACCTAGGCCGGCACAACCAGGTCTACTCCCCACCGCGCGAGCTGCTCAACGTGATCCCGAACGCCGAGTTCAAGGAGATGCCGCGCAACAGCGAGCGCTCCTTCTGCTGCGGCGCCGGCGGCGCCCGGATGTGGATGGAGGAGAAGATCGGCGAACGGATCAACCTCAACCGCACCACCGAAGCGGTCGAGACCGGCGCCGACCAGATCGCGACCGGCTGCCCGTTCTGCCGGGTGATGCTCTCCGACGGCCTCACCGCCAAGCAGGCCGACGGCTCCGCCCGCGAAGAGGTCGAGGTGCTCGACGTGGCCCAGCTGCTGCTGGCCTCGGTCAAGCGCGCCGACGCTCCCGTCGCAGCACCGGTGGCTTCATCCACAGCTTCGGTCTCGGGCTCGGGCTCTGGCGACGGCGGTACGACGGACGTGGCGACCGGGTCCGGTACGGCCACCGCTGTCATGGACCGACCGGATCCCGCCCCTGTCTCCGCCCCGGCGACGGACTCAAGCTCTGACTCCGCCCCGGTGTCCGAAGCCGACTCTCGTCCGGCGTCCAACCTCGACTCGGGTTCCGCAGGCGACTCCGACTCGCTCTTCGGCTCGGCACCGGACTCCAGCGCCGACACCGAGACAACCAAGTCCGAGCCCAAGCCCACGGACGACTCCGACTCTCTGTTCGGCTCTGAGCCCGATTCCAAGCCCGCCGCCGAGGCACCCAAGACCAAGCCCCAGCCTGCGGACGACTCCGACTCGCTCTTCGGCGCTGAGGAATCCAAGCCCGCCGCCCAGGCACCCAAGTCCGAGCGCCAGCCGGCGGACGACTCCGATTCGCTGTTCGGCTCTGATACCGACTCCAAGCCTGCCGCCGACTCCGACTCCCTCTTCGCCTCCGGGCCTGACCCCGATTCCGACTCGCTGTTCGGCCCGGAGGCGGATTCCGGCGCGGACAGCGAGGCGACCAGGTCCGAGCCCGCCCCCGCCGACGTCACTCAGACCGAGAACACGGTCACCGACACTCAGGACGTCGGCGCGAACGCGGCCGCGACCGAGGAGAAGGACCCTGAGGTCGAGTCGACGAAGCCGGACGCCGGCGAGGACGAGCCGGCCGGCTCCGGCCCGGACGACGTCGTGTCAGAGGACCCCGCCGAGCAGACCGAACCGGTCGATGCGGCGAACACGGACCCCGACTCCGCCGACGTGACGAGCCCGGACATCAGCGAGGAAGAGTCCACTGCCCCGGAGGGCGACGCCGCTGTACAGAACCTCGAAGCAGCCGGTCCGCAGACACCGTCCGACGAGGCGGCCGCAGCCTCGACCGAGGGATCCCCCGAGCCGTCGCCGCCGCCGACCAAGGGCCGAACGACTCCGGTCGATGACGACGAGGACCGCCTCTTCTGATCCGGCACACCTGAGGCCGCAGGCGCTGGGCGGAACCGACCCGGGGCCGCTCGCACATTCGCGGCGTGCGGCCTCATGCAGCCGATCTGACGCTTCCCATGGCGTGATCCCCATGGGCCGGGTGGACGCGATGGGGAGCGAGAGTCCGCCGTACTCC
>DATFGA010000376.1:0-3926 GCA_035249775.1 Nocardioidaceae bacterium
AGCCGCGTCGACCGAAAGATCCGGATTCCCCCGTCGATCTCCCGGTCTGCCGCTGTACAAAATCATGGCAGTCATCCCATACGTCCGGACGACCGTTTCCTGCCACTGGCATTAACATGTCAGGATGTCGCTCACCGCTGCGCACGGAAGCCCCTTTTCGGTGCTCGGTTTCACCCCCGAGCAGGAGAACCTGTACCGGTTGCTGCTCCGGAGCCCGGCGCTGTCCCGTGACCGGCTGGAGGACCTCTCCGGGGTGGCCGGACCGGAGCTGGACGAGTGCCTGAGCAAGCTCGAGGCGGCCGGGCTGGTCGACGTACGCTCCGACTCCGTTCATGCGACCGCGCCGGACCACGCCCTCGGCCGGCTGCTCGCCGAGGAGTCGCGACGGGTGCACCACCTGACCGACCAGCTCCAGGCGTTGCGCGGCCTGCTGCCGTCGCTGATGGCGGACCACCTCTCCTCGCGGGCGCCGAGCGGGGAGCCGGTGACGGTCGAGGTGGTCCACGGCGGGGACGTGGTCGACCTGCTCCGGAGCCTGGCGGTCGGGTCGACCGGGGACCTGCTGTGGCTGCGTCCCGACCAGTGGCGCCTCGACGTGGGCCGCGAGGTCGACGACTGGGTGATGGACCTGGTCCGTTCCGGTCGGCGCTCCCGCGCCATCTACCCCGCACGCGTGCTGGAGGAGGCTCCCGAGGTGGTGCGGGGCCGGGCCGAGGCCGGCGAGCACGTCCGGATCCTGGCCGCCCTGCCCAGCCGGGTCGCGATCCTCGGCAGCTCGGCCGCGCTGCTGTCCGAGCGCTGGGGGCAGAGCACCGACCGTCGGCTGGTGGTGCGCCAGGACGCCATGATCGGTGCGCTGACCGAGCTGTTCGAGCGGCTGTGGGAACGCGCCGTGGCGGTGCCGGGGCTCGACGGTCAGCTCGTCGGGACCGACCGCTCGCAGAGCCGCAGCCTGTTGCTGGACCAGCTCGCCGGCGGCGCGAAGGACGAGCAGATCGCCCGCGCGCTCGGCCTCAGCCTGCGCACCGTGCGGCGCCGGGTCGCGGAGATCCTCGACGAGCTCGGCGTGGACTCCCGGTTCCAGGCCGGGGTGGAGGCGGTCCGCCGCGGCTGGATCTGACCGAGCGGGGCCCCGCTCAGCGCGGCAGGCTCATCGAGAACGCGCCCTTCTCGACGTGCCAGGTGCGGTTCCGCTCCGGTCCGTAGAGCTCGCCGTCGGCGCTGCAGTAGAAGGCCTGGCCCGACACCGACACCGTCGAGCCGCGGATGTACCGCACGTCGTCCCGTTCGTGGTGCTCGCCCTTGCTGAGCCCGAACCCGTAGCCGAAGCGGGAAAGTGGACCGACCGCGAAGGAGACCAACACGTCCATCTTGCCGTCCTCGGGGTCGGCCTCCGGGTTGAGCTCGGTGCCGCCGCCGACGTTCGGCCCGTTGCCGATCGCGACCTGCAGCACGGGCTGGTCGAGCCGTGCGACGACCTCACCGTCCACCTCGACCCGGAGCCGGACGAACGGCGGGTTCACGCTGGCCATCGCGGCGCCGATCCCGTAGCCGACCCGGCCGAGCCGCTGCTTCCACTTGTGGGCCTTGCGGCTGGCCTCCGCGCCGACACCGATGTGCACGTTGTTGACCACGACCTCGCCGACGCAGTCGACGATCAGGTCCACCCGGCGGACCTCGCCGCCCACCACCAGCCGGGCCGCCTCCTCGGGGTCGAGCGGGATGTCGGTGCCGCGGGCGAAGTCGTTGCCGGTGCCGAGCGGGATCAGCCCGAGAACCGTGTCAGAGAGCTCCTGGCGGCGGTGCAGGGCGGCGACGACCGCGTGCAGGCTCCCGTCCCCGCCGGCGACGACCACCCGGCGACCACCGCGCCGGTGCAGCACCCCGTCGAGCTCGCCCTGGTTCGCGGTCGAGCACACCTCGACGTCGGTCGCCGTGCGCAGCACGGCGAGCGCCTTCTCCACGTTCTCGGCGTCGTTGGTGCCGGCGTCGGTGTTCGTGATCAGCAGCAGTGGGTCCACCGGTCGGACACTACAGCGCGGATCTCACGCTCTGATAACGTTGCGCCGCAAGAGCCCCTCGAAGTTATGGCGCTGTTGCGTTCGTGATCTAGCAAGGGGCTTCTTCGTTGCCCGGCCGCGATGCCCCGGCCCATCTGACTGACCCGACCGGCCGGCGAGAGGTGGTCCCACCCATGCCCGCGATTGTTGTCCTCGGCGCCCAGTGGGGTGACGAGGGAAAAGGCAAGGCCACCGACCTGCTCGGCTCCTCCATTGATTATTGCGTGAGGTACCAGGGCGGAAACAACGCCGGCCACACGATCGTCATCAACGGCGAGAAGTTCGCCACCCACCTGCTCCCCTCGGGAATCCTGACGCCGGGCTGCACCCCGGTGATCGCCAACGGCGTCGTGGTCGACCCGGCCGCCCTGTTCCGTGAGGTCGACGGTCTCCAGGAGCGTGGCGTGGACACGTCGCGCCTGGTCGTCTCCGCGAACGCGCACCTGATCACGTCGTACCACACCACCGTCGACAAGGTGACCGAGCGTTTCCTCGGCAAGAACCAGATCGGTACGACGGGCAGGGGGATCGGTCCGACGTACGCCGACAAGATCAACCGGATCGGGGTCCGCGCCGCCGACATCCTCGACGAGAAGATCCTGCGGCAGAAGGTCGAGGCCGCGCTGGACCAGAAGAACCACCTGCTGGTGAAGGTCTACAACCGCCGAGCGATCGAGGTGGACGCGGTGCTCGAGGAGCTCGGGGAGTACGCCGACCGGCTCAAGCCGATGATCGCCGACACGTCGCTGGTCATCAACCGGGCGCTCGACGACGACCAGACCGTGCTGTTCGAGGGCGCGCAGGCGACGATGCTCGACGTCGACCACGGCACCTACCCGTTCGTGACCTCGAGCAACCCGACCGCCGGCGGGGTCTGCGCGGGCGCCGGGATCGGCCCCACCCGGATCAACCGGATCATCGGCGTGATCAAGGCCTACACCACCCGGGTCGGCTCCGGACCGTTCCCGACCGAGCTGCTCGACGAGGACGGCGAGCGGCTGCGCGAGATCGGCGGCGAGTACGGCGTGACGACCGGACGCAACCGGCGCTGCGGCTGGTACGACGCGGTGATCGCCCGGTACGCCGCGCGCGTCAACGGGCTGACCGAGTTCTGCCTGACCAAGCTCGACATCCTCGGCGCCTGGGACCGGATACCGGTCTGCGTGGGCTACGAGATCGACGGTGTCCGGCACGACGAGATGCCGATGACCCAGTCGGAGTTCCACCACGCGCAGCCGGTCTACGAGTACTTCGAGGGCTGGAACGAGGACATCTCCGGCTGCCGGTCGTTCGGGGACCTGCCGAAGAACGCGCAGACCTACGTGCGCGCGCTCGAGGAGATGTCCGGTGCCCCGTTCTGGGCGGTCGGGGTCGGTCCCGGCCGGGAGCAGACGGTTATCCTGCGATGAGCCCGTTGCACGCCGCTGTCCGGAAAGGCTGATCGAGGATGAAGGTGCTCGTCGTGGGCTCCGGTGGGCGCGAGCACGCGCTGGCGCTGGCCCTGTCCCGTGACCCAGGCGTCGACGAGGTGCACGCGGCCCCGGGCAACCCCGGGATCGCCGGTGTGGCCGAGCTGCACGACGTGGACCCCGTCGACGGCGGTGCGGTGGCCTCCCTGGCGGCTGTGCTGTCGGTGGACCTGGTGGTGATCGGTCCCGAGGCGCCGCTGGTGGCGGGTGTCGCGGACGCAGTGCGGGACCGGGGCATCGCCTGCTTCGGCCCGTCGAAGGAGGCGGCCCGGATCGAGGGGTCCAAGGCCTTCGCGAAGGAAATCATGGCTGCGGCCGGAGTGCCCACCGCACTGGCCCGGGTCTGCAGCACCTCCGACGAGGCCGCCGGCGCGCTGGACGCGTTCGGGGCGCCCTA
>DATFGA010000377.1:0-18366 GCA_035249775.1 Nocardioidaceae bacterium
CGGGTACGACGTGACAAGAGCGCATGTTCCGGGCCGGCAAAACCTGCTTCTCGTCACGAAGTACTTGAGTGCACACGACCTGGACCAGCGAAACCCGAGCATGCGTTCCGTCACGAATCGCCTGGTATCTCGTGGTAGGGCTGCCGCGGACCTTTCGGTGCAGCCTCCGGGCGACCGCGACCTTCAGGGCGGCCCGGAGACTTTTCCAGGGCTGCACCGGTCGCAGTCAGTCGCAAATGAATCATTCTGAGGGATCTGCTGCGGTTGCGACTGACTCAGCCGGTTGATGGTTGACCCTGAGACACCGGCGCTGAGCGGTTCGAGTCGCCCTGCCCGGTCAGCAGGCGCCAGGTCGGGTACGACGTGACAAGACGCATGTTCTGGGGCGGTAAAACCTGCTTCTTGTCACGAACCACCTGGAGGCCCACGCCCTGAACTGCGAATCCCGCCTCTCGCCCCCTGAACGATCAGAACATGATGGTCGCGAAAACGCCGGTCTGCTCGAAGCCGACGGCCTCGTAGGCCCGGCGGGCCGGCGTGTTGTGGTCGTTGACGTAGAGCGAGACCACCGGCGCGATGTCGCGCAGGGCGGCCCGGACCACCGCCGCCATCCCGGCCGCCGCCAGCCCCTCCCCCCGGCGCTCCGGGTCGACGTAGACGCCCTGCACCTGGCAGGCGTGCGGGCTGACCGCCGCGACCTCGGCCTTGAACACGACCCGACCGTCCTCGATCCGGGCGAACGACCAGCCCTTGCTGATCAGCTGCGCGACGCGGGCGCGGTACATGTCGCCACCGCCCCCGGCTTCCGGGGAGATGCCGACCTCCTCGGTGTACATCGCGACACAGGCGGGGTAGAGCACGTCCAGGTCGGCCGGGGTGGTGCGCCGTACGAACGGGTCCGGGGCGACCGGTGAGGGCCGCCGGATCTCCAGGTGCGGCTGGTTCCAGCGCGTCTCACGCGGCCGGGACCAGTGCGGGGCGAGCGCCTCCCACAGCGGCGCGACCGCGTCGACCGGGCCGACGATGGTCGAGCAGCGTCGACGCTGCTGGATGCCGCGGGTCGCGAACGCGTGGATCGCGTCGGGGGTGGCCTGCACCGGGACCAGGTTGGCCGCGGCGTGACAGGCGGAGACCAGTCGGCCGTCCTCGACGTACCCCCACATCTCGCCGCCCATCCAGCGCGGGTCGAGCGTGGTGACCCGGCTCCGGTAGTCGACGAACACGTTCACGACCGGATCGCACGCGGCGAGCTCCAACATGGCGGGGAGGTCGGAGGGCCCGAGAAGGCGCAGTCCGTGCTGTGTCCGGAGCACGTAGCGGAGCCTACGCGACCGCGGGGCTCCTCACGACGCCCTTCTGCAGTCAGCTCAGCTGACGGTGACGCTGGGGACCCCGGTTTCGCCGTCGACCGGTTCGCCCATCTCCTCGGCGATCCGCATCGCCTCCTCGATCAGGGTCTCCACGATCTGCGACTCGGGAACGGTCTTGATCACCTCGCCCTTGACGAAGATCTGCCCCTTGCCGTTGCCGGAGGCGACACCGAGGTCGGCCTCGCGGGCCTCCCCCGGGCCGTTCACGACGCAGCCCATCACCGCGACCCGCAACGGGACCTCGAGCCCCTCGAGCCCTGCGGTGACCTCGTCGGCGAGCTTGTAGACGTCGACCTGCGCCCGACCGCAGGACGGACAGGAGACGATCTCGAGCCGGCGGGGCCGCAGGTTCAGCGACTCCAGGATCTGCAGCCCGACCTTGACCTCCTCGACCGGCGGAGCGGACAGCGAGACCCGGATCGTGTCGCCGATCCCCTTCGACAACAGAGCACCGAACGCGACAGAGGACTTGATCGTGCCCTGGAAGGCGGGACCGGCCTCGGTGACACCGAGGTGCAGCGGCCAGTCACCCCGCTCGGCGAGCATCTCGTAGGCCTGCACCATCACGACCGGGTCGTTGTGCTTGACCGAGATCTTGAAGTCGTGGAAGTCGTGCTCCTCGAACAGCGAGGCCTCCCACACCGCGGACTCGACGAGCGCCTCGGGGGTTGCCTTGCCGTACTTCTCCAGCAGCCGCTTGTCGAGCGAGCCGGCGTTCACGCCGATCCGGATCGAGGTGCCCCGGTCCTTGGCGGCCCGGGCGATCTCGCGGACCTGGTCGTCGAACTTGCGGATGTTCCCGGGGTTGACCCGCACCGCGGCGCAGCCGGCGTCGATTGCGGCGAAGACGTACTTCGGTTGGAAGTGGATGTCAGCGATCACCGGGATCTGAGAGTGCTGGGCGATCTCCGGCAGCGCGTCCGCGTCGTCCTGCGAGGGGCAGGCCACCCGGACGATGTCGCAGCCCGACGCGGTCAGCTCGGCGATCTGCTGGAGCGTCGTGTTCACGTCGGAGGTCAGCGTGGTGGTCATCGACTGCACCGAGATCGGCGCGTCACCACCGACGGCGACCTTGCCGACCTGGATCTGCCGGGTCTTCCGCCTCGGCGCGAGCACCGGCGGCGGCGCAGCGGGCATTCCCAGGTTGACCGAGGTCATCGAGCGGATTCCTTCTTTCGGAGCGGTGCGGGGGTACGGCGGGTGTACGGCGGATGCGACTTCGAGCCTACCGGGCTCATCCCACCTGGACCGGGGCGACGATGTCGGCGTAGATCAGCACCACGCTCATCACCAGGATCACGCCGGCCATCACGTAGGCGACCGGGAGCAGCTTGGCGACGTCGAAGTAGCCCGGGTCCGGTCGACGGAACACCTTCGCGAAGCCGCGTCGTACCGCCTCGTAGAGCGCACCGGCGATGTGCCCCCCGTCCAGCGGGAGCAGCGGGATGAAGTTGAACATGCCGACGAACAGGTTGATCCCGCCGAGCAGCATCACCAGGCCGATGAACCGGTCCCCGATCGGCACCTCGTGCGCCGACGAGATCTCCCCGGCGACCCGGCTGGCGCCGACCACGCTCATCGGGCTGTCGGCCTGCCGTTCCTCGAGGCCGAGCGCGGCCTTGGCCACCCCGACCAGCTTGACCGGCATCTCACCGAGCGCCTTGACGGTCTCCCAGGTGTAGTCGGCCATCGTGGTGACCACGAATACCGGGCCCTTGGTCTCCCGGACCGAGACCGGCTCGACGCCGAGGAAGCCGACCTGCACGAACTCGTCCGGGTCCTCCATGGACGGGCGCGCGGACACGGTGGTGTTGGTGGTCGTCGTGTGCCGCTCGCCGTCGCGCTCGTAGACGATCGTGGCGTTGCCGGCGTCGTTGGCGCGGATCAGGTCGGTCAGCTGTGCCCAGGAGGTGACCTCGGTGCCGTTGAAGCCGACGATCTTGTCGCCTTCCTTCAGACCGGCCTGGGCCGCGGGCGCCACAGGATCGGCGTCGGTGCAGACCCGGTCCGGCTCGGCCTCGGTCGCGGCGATGACACAGTCGGAGACGTCGTTGACGGTGGTCCGGGGCTCCAGCACGCCGTACAGCATGAACACGCTGCCGAACAGCAGGAACGCGAGCACCAGGTTCACCATCGGCCCGCCGGACATCACGATGACCTTCTTCCACCACGGCAGCCGGTAGAACAGCCGCTTCTCGTCGCCGGGCTCGACCAGCTCGTACTCGGCGGCGCGCGCGTCGGAGATCAGCTGGGTGAACATGCCCGTGTTGCTCTTGCGGAGCTTGGTGGGGTCGTCGTCGGGCCCGGGTGGGAGCATCCCGACCAGCTTCACGTAGCCGCCGAGCGGGATCGCCTTCACGCCGTACTCGGTCTCGCCCTTCTGCCTCGACCAGACCGTGTTGCCGAAGCCGATGAAGTACTGCGTCACCTTCACGCCGAACTTCTTCGCCGGCACCATGTGCCCGACCTCGTGCAGGCCGATGGACGCCGCCACACCGACGACGAACAGCACCACGCCGAGCGTGTACATCAGCACTGTCAAGACTTTGCTTCCTTCACGATCCGTTCTGCGGCCGAGCGGGCCCACGCGTCGGCGGCGAGCACGTCGTCCACGGTGAGGTTCTCCACCCCCGAGGGTACGTCGTGGAGGCCCAGCACCGCCTCGATCGTGGGGATGATCTCGGTGAACCGCATCTCACCGGCCAGGAACGCCGCGACGCAGACCTCGTTCGCGGCGTTGTAGACCGCGGGCGCGGTTCCGCCCTGCTCGCCGGCCCGCCGGGCGAGACCGACCGCCGGGAACGCCTCGTCGTCGAGCGGGAAGAACTCCCAGGTCTGCGGCTGCGACCAGTCCACCGGAGCGGCGGCGTCGGGCACCCGGTCCGGCCAGGCCATCCCCATCGCGATCGGGATCAGCATCGACGGCGGCGACGCCTGGGCCAGGGTCGACCCGTCGTGGAACTCCACCATCGAGTGCACCACCGAGGTCGGGTGTACGACGACCTCGATCCTGTCGAACGGGAGGTCGAAGAGCAGGTGTGCCTCGATCACCTCGAGGCCCTTGTTCACCAGCGTCGCGGAGTTGATGGTGACCACGGGGCCCATCGACCAGGTCGGGTGGGCGAGCGCCTGCTCCGGGGTCACGTCGTGCAGCTCGTCGCGGGTGCGGCCCCGGAACGGCCCGCCGCTCGCGGTCAGGACCAGGCGTCGTACCTCCTCGGCCCGGCCACCGCGCAGGCACTGCGCCAGCGCGGAGTGCTCGCTGTCGACCGGCACGATCTGTCCCGGCTTGGCGCGCGCGGTGACCACCGGGCCGCCGATGATCAGCGACTCCTTGTTGGCCAGCGCCAGGGTGTTGCCCGCGTCGAGCGCGGCCAGCGTGGGACGCAGCCCGACCGCGCCGGTGATCCCGTTCAGGACCACGTCGCACGGCATCGCGGCGGCCTCGCAGGAGGCCTCCTCGCCGAGTCCGGAGAACGCCGGCCGGAACTCCTCGCACTGGGCGTCGAACAGCTCCGTGTTGGCGCCGCCCGCGGTGAGTGCCACCACCCGGAACGCGTCCGGGTTGGCCCGGACCACCTCCAGCGCCTGGGTGCCGATGGAGCCGGTGGAGCCGAGGAGGACGAGGTCGCGGGGAGAGTCGGAAGGCACGGTCGAATCGTCCCACGCCGCCGGCGTCCGGGCGGTGCTGCCCGCGTGGTCGACTACGCTGCACGCATGCCCGGCGCGCACGAGACCAGGATCGAGGCGGCCTTCACCAGGCAGTCCGCCACCTTCGAGCAGGAGGCGCTCAACGTCGCGTTCACCTCGGGACTCCCCTGGCTGCTCGGGCTGATCGAGGCCGACCCGGCCGACCGTGTCCTGGACGTGGCGGGTGGTACCGGCCTGGTCGCGCGGGCCCTGGCTCCGTCGGTCACGCAGGTCACCGTGCTCGACGCCACCGAGGCGATGCTCGCCACCGGCCGGCAGCAGGCGGCCGCCGAGGGCCGGACGAACGTCGAGTTCGTGCACGGCGACGCGATGGCGCTGCCGTTCCCCGACGAGGCGTTCTCCCTGGTGGTCACCCGGTTCTCGCTGCACCACTTCGCCGACCCCGCCCCGATGCTCGACGAGATGGTCCGGGTCACCTCGTCCGGCGGGCGGCTCGTGGTCAAGGACCTGGTCTCCGATGCCGACCCGCAGGTGGCCGCGCGTCAGGACGAGATCGAGCGGCTCCGCGACGACTCGCACGTCACGATGCCGACGGCCGGCAACGTCCGCACCTGGCTCGAGCAGCGTGGCCTCGAGGCCAGCCGGGTCGAGCAGAAGGTGATCGACCGGCCCCTGGAGCCGTGGCTGGAGCAGTCCGTCACGCCCGCAGACCGGGCGGACGCCGTACGGTCGCTGCTCCGTGCCGAGCTGGACGGCGGTGACGTCACCGGGATGCGCCCGCATCTCGAGGACGGCGCACTGTGGTTCCACCAGACCTGGGAGACCACCGTCGCCCGCCGCCCCTGACCACCGACTTGTCAGCCCCTGTGACCCCTATAGCGGTCACAGGGCCTGACAACTCGGTTACAGCCAGCCGGGAGCGATCATCACTGCCCAGGCGATGGGTGGCGCGATCAGCACGATCGCGAACCCGAAGGTGAGCAGCTGCTTGTAGACCCGGTCCCGGTCGTCCTCGTGGGCGTTGGCGAGCACCAGCGCACCGTTGGTCGAGAACGGGCTCACGTCGACGACCGTGGACGACACCGCGAGCGCCGCGATCACGCCGACCGCACCGACCTCGCCGGCGAGCAGGAACGGCACCGCCAGCGGGATGATCGCGCCGAGCAGGGCCGTCGACGACGCGAACGCCGAGACGACTGCGCCGACGTAGCAGAGCAGCAGCGAGGCCAGCATCGCGGACCCGAGGTCGGCGACGTTGTTGCTGACGTAGTCGATGGTGCCGATCTCCTCGAGCACGGCCACGTAGGTCAGCACGCCCGCGATCAGCAGCACCACCGGCCAGCTGATCTGGGACACCGCGCTCTTCTGCTCGTGCGGCGAGAGCAGCGCGAGGACCAGGGCGACGGTCAGCGCGACCAGGCCGACGTCGAGCTCGAAGATCAGCGTCGCCACGCCGAGTCCGACCAGCCCGACCAGGGTGAGCAGCTGGTACGGCGAGGGGCGGATGCTGTCCTCCTCCTCGACGACCTCGTCCTGGACCACCCCGCCCCGGGCCACCTGTGCCTGCGCCTCCCGGCCCCGGGTCCCTTCGTCCTGGGCCAGTCCGCCCTGGGTCATCCCGCCGCGGGGCGCCGGCGTATGTCCCGGCCCGGTCCCCTGCGCCGTGCCGGTGCCGTCCGCCGCGCCCCCGTGGTGGGCCCCGCCGGGCACGTCGGTGCGCCGCGACAAGAGCGCCCGCCCGCCGAAGATCACGAACCCGACGATCGCGATCGCGAGGTTGAACAGGAGGCTCGCCAGGAACAGGGTGACCGGGCTGGCGGGCAGCTCGGACTGCTCGACGATGTCGTTGGTGATGCTGCCGTAGATGCTGATCGGTGAGAAGCCGCCGGCCTGCGCTCCGTGCACCACCATGATGCCCATCAGCAACGGGTTGATCGCGTACTTGTAGGCGAACCCCAGGGCGACCGGGGCGATGATCGCCACCGCGGCGGGGCTGACCGCACCGAACGCGGTCAGGGTGCCGGCGACCAGGAACATCACCCACGGCAGGGCGACCAGCCGGCCGCGGACCGCCCAGGTGGCGACCCGCACCAGCCAGTCGATGGTGCCGTTGTTCGTCGCGATCGCGAACAGGTAGGTGATCCCGATCAGGGTGACCGCGAGCTCACCCGGGAACCCGGCCAGAATCGCGTCGCCGTCCATTCCGGCGACGGTGCTGCCGACGACGAAGGCGGCCACGAACGCCATTACACCGATGTTGATCGGCAGAAGCGTGGCGAGCACGAACATCGCCACCAGCGCGAGAATCGAAATGACTTCCGGTGACATCTGCTGCTCCCTCAGGAAGTGTCCCCCGCTCTGAGGGGATTCCCTGCAGCAGCCATGTCAAACGCCGCGTCAGAGGCTGAGACCGGTCAGGACCAGCACCCGCTCGTAGGTCAGGTCGGTCATCGTCGAGCGGACTCCCTCACGGCCGACCCCGGACTCCTTGGTCCCGCCGTAGGGCATCTGGTCGGCACGGAAGCTCGGCACGTCCCCGATCACGACGCCGCCGACCTCGAGCTCGCGGTGCGCCCGGAACGCGGTCTGCAGGTCGTGGGTGAACACCCCCGCCTGCAGCCCGTAGCGCGAGTCGTTGACCCGGGCGAACGCCTCGTCGGTGGAGGCGACCCGCTCCAGGACCAGCACCGGCCCGAACACCTCCTCGCGGACCACCTTCGCGTCCGGCGGCACGTTCTCCAGCACCGTCGGCGCGTACGTCGAACCCTGCCGCACGCCTCCGGTGAGCACCCTGCCTCCACGGGCGACCGCCTCACCCACCCACTCCTCGACCCGCCGCGCCGCTGCCTCGTCGATCATCGGCCCGACGTGGGTGGCCGGATCTTTCGGGTCGCCGGTGCCGAGCGACTCCACGGCCGCCACCACCCGCTTGCGCAGCGTCTCGTAGACGGTGTCCACGGCGTAGACCCGTTGCACGCCGATGCAGGACTGGCCGGCCTGGTAGTTGGAGAACGCCGCGATCCGCTCGGCCGCGAAGGCCAGGTCGGGCTCGCTGTCCCAGTCCGCGCAGACGACCGCTGCCGCGTTGCCGCCGAGCTCGAGCACCACGTGCTTGCCGGGGACCGCCGCCTGGATCGCGGCGCCGACCGGTCCCGACCCGGTGAACGACACGACCGGCAGCCGCGGGTCCTGGACCATTCCCGAGGCGCGCTCGTTCTCGACGTTGACCACGCTGAGCATCCCGTCGGGCAGGTCCGACTTGCGCATCACCCGGGCGATCACCCGCGCCAGCAGCAGGGCGGAGACCGGTGTCTTCGGCGCGGGCTTGAGCACGACCGGCGCGCCCACGGCGAGGGCCGGGGCGACCTTGTGCGCGACCAGGTTGAGCGGGAAGTTGAACGGCGATATCGCCAGCACCGGACCCTTGGGGACCCGGCTGACGTAGGCCATCCGCCCCTCGGCGGCACGGTCGGTGTCCAGCCGGATCGTCTCGCCGGACCAGCGGCGGGTCTCCTCGGCCGCCCAGCGGAACACCGACACCGCCCGACCCACCTCGGCGCGGGCCCAGGTGACCGGTTTCCCGTTCTCGCTGGTGATCACGTGCACGAAGTCGTCGGTCCGCTCCTCGAGCTTGCAGCTGATCTGCAGGAGCGTGTCGGCGCGGGCGTGCAGCGGCAGTGCGGCCGCCGCCTCGCGGGCTGCGTGTGCGGCCGCCACCGCCCGTTCGACCTGGTCGACGGTGGCGTAGGACGTGGTGGTGAACAGAGAGCCGTCGTACGGGTTGCGCACCTCCAGCGGAGCCTCCCCGGCCTCCCAGGAGCCCGCCACGAACAACGGAATCTGATCATCCATAGTCAAAACCGCCACCGTTTCACTAGCGAATCGCGAGAAAGTCGATCTGATCCGTAGATCGAACGCGAGTGGCACCCTAACCTGTTCCCATGACAGACGCAGCGACCCCGACCACCCCGACCGCGGCCGGCGGGCCGGACCTTCCCCAGGAGCGCCGGCTGGTCACCCCGATCCCCGGCCCTGCCTCGCAGGCCCGGTTCGCCCGCCGACAGGAGCACGTGGCCGCCGGTGTCGGCACGACGCTGCCGGTGTTCATCGAGGCCGCCGGCGGTGGCGTGCTGGTGGACGCCGACGGCAACTCGCTGATCGACCTGGCCTCCGGGATCGCGGTCACCGGCGTGGGCAACGCGGCACCGGAGGTGACCGCCCGGGTCGTCGACCAGGTGCACGCGTTCACGCACACGTGCTTCATGGTCACGCCCTACGACGGCTACGTCGATGTCTGCGAGAAGCTCGCCCAGCTCACGCCCGGCGAGCACGCCAAGAAGTCGGCGCTGTTCAACTCGGGCGCCGAGGCCGTGGAGAACGCGGTGAAGATCGCCCGGTCGTGGACCGGTCGCGACGCGGTCGCGGTGTTCGACCACGCCTACCACGGCCGGACCAACCTGACGATGGCGATGACCGCCAAGAACATGCCGTACAAGCAGGGCTTCGGGCCGTTCGCCGGCGAGGTGTACCGGGCGCCGATGTCCTACCCGTTCCGCGAGCCGGTCGAGGTCACCGGCGAGCAGGCCGCGGACCGGGCGATCGAGGTGCTCGACAAGCAGGTCGGCGCGGGCAACCTCGCCTGCGTCGTGATCGAGCCCATTCTCGGGGAGGGCGGCTTCGTCGTACCGGCGCCCGGCTTCCTGCCCCGACTGCGCGAGTGGAGCGCGGCGCACGGGATCGTCTTCGTCGCCGACGAGATCCAGACCGGGTTCTGCCGCACCGGCGACTGGTTCGCCTGCGACCACGAGCAGGTGGTCCCCGACCTGGTCACCACCGCGAAGGGCATCGCCGGCGGCTTCCCCTTGGCCGCGGTGACCGGCCGCGCGGACATCATGGACTCCGTGCACACCGGCGGCCTGGGCGGCACCTACGGCGGGAACCCGGTCGCCTGCGCCGCGGCACTCGGCGCGATCGAGGCGATGCAGAAGCACGATCTGGCCGAGCGCGCTCGCGACATCGGCCAGGTGATCTCCGAGAGGCTCACCGCCATCGCGGAGCGGCATCCAGCGGTCGGAGACATCCGGGGCCGGGGGGCCATGATGGCGGTCGAGATCGTCGGCGCGGACGCGCACACCCCTGATGCCGTCCGCGCCGGCTCGATCTCGGCCTACTGCCACAGCCAGGGCGTGGTCACGCTGACCTGCGGAACCTTCGGCAACGTGCTGCGGTTCCTGCCGCCGCTGGTGATGCCGCCGCACCTGCTCGCGGAGGCGTTCGACGTGGTCGCCGAGGCGTTCGACGCGACCGCGTAGTCACAACGGGCCATGGCCCACACCACCCGTCCGGCGCGACAACTGGCCGAACGGTGAGCCCAAACATCTGCGGGTTCCCGGCGCGGCTCCCTACATTGGAAATTGGGGAGGACTTGTCCCGACGAGTCCGGATTGAGGGATTTGCATGGCTGTGTCACTGACCGGTTCACGGATGTCGATGACGACCATCCGCTCGCTGCTGATCGCCGTGGGCACGGCGTGCGGGCTGGCGTTCTACCTGTACGGCCCGGTGGTGACCCCGATGATGCACGCCGCGGCGGTGTCGAGCTGCAACGAGACCACCGGCGGCAGCTTCCGCGGCTACCACCTCGAATGGACGATGAGCGCGCGCCCGCACTGGGACTGCTGGGACCTCAGCGACCCGGAGCGACCCGCGACCAACATGGGCTGGTGGGTCACGCCGGGTCGGTGAGGCTCACTGGTCGCGCTGTCCCCAGGGCGACCCGTAGTCCTTGAGCCGGTCCAGGAACGGCACCGCGTCGAACGCCTCCGGTCCGAGCACGCCCGCGCCGGACCAGGTGCCCTTGGCGAGGAGCTCCAGGGCGATCACCGGGTTCACCGCGGTCTGCCACACGACGCACTGGTGGCCGTACTCCGCCATCGACCACTCGTTGTCCACGACGTGGTAGAGGTACGTCGTACGCGGCCGCCCGTCCTTGCCGGTACCGGTGACCTGCACCCCGGCGCACGTCTTGCCGCGCATCCGGTCGCCGAGGGTCGCCGGATCGGGCAGGCAGGCGGCCACCACGTCGCGCGGTGACACCTCTCCCCCGGGCACCCTGACCTTCTCGGTGCGATCGAGCCCCAGCTTGTGCAGGGTCTTCAGCACGTCGATGAACTCATCGCCGAGGCCGTACTTGAAGGTGACCCGCTGCGCGTCCAGCCAGCGAGGCATCAGCAGCACCTCCTCGTGCTCGACGTTGACGCACTCGACGGGGCCGATGCCCTCGGGGAAGTCGAAGACCTCGGGCTCGCTGAACGGCTCGGTGGTGAACCAGCCCGCGCCCTTCTCCCACACCACCGGCGGGTTCAGGCACTCCTCGATCGTCGTCCAGATCGAGAAGGAAGGGGCGAACTCGTAGCCGTCGACGGTCAGGTTCGCCCCGTCGCGGACGTTGAGCTCGTCGATGTCGATGAACAGGTGGTCGGCGGCGTACCGCGCGAACACGTCGGAGAGCCCCGGCTCGACGCCGATGCCGCACAACGCCAACCGGCCGGCCGACTCCCAGTCCCTGGCCTTCGCGAACTGCTCGTCACCGAGCTTGACCCCGGTCCGGGAGTACGGCGCCTCCGGGTGTGGTCGCGACAGGCTCATCGCCATGTCGAGGTAGTCCGCCCCGGCTGCGAACGCGCCGTCGAAGATCGGCATCACGAACCGCGGGTCGACCGCGTTCATCACGTGCGTGGCACGGTGCTCGCGCGCCAGGGCGGCCACCGAGTCCGCGCTCGACGCGTCGACCTGCGCGGCCACGAACCGTCCGTCCGCTGACGCGGCCTTCTCGGCCCGCGCCTCGTCGTAGTCCGCGATCACGATCTGCTCGTAGAAGTCGCGTCGTGCCGCGATGGCAGCGAACGCCGCACCGACGCCGCCGGCGCCGATCAGAAGGATCCTCATGTCAGCTCACTCGCCGATGTAGGACATCACGTGCTTGACACGGGTGTAGTCCTCGAGGCTGTACATGGACAGGTCCTTGCCGTAGCCGGACTGCTTGAAGCCGCCGTGCGGCATCTCGGCGACGAACGGGATGTGGGTGTTGATCCAGACGACGCCGAAGTCGAGCCGCTTGGAGACCCGCATCGCCCGGCCGTGGTCCTTGGTCCACACCGACGACGAGAGGCCGTACTTCACGCCGTTGGCCCAGCGGACTGCCTCGTTCTCGTCACTGAACCGCTGCACGGTGATCACCGGTCCGAAGATCTCCTCCTGGATCGCCTCGTCGTCCTGCTTCAGCCCGGACACGACGGTCGGGGAGTAGAAGTAGCCGCGGTCGCCCTGCCGGCTGCCGCCGGTCTCCAGGCTGGCGTGGTCGGGCAGCCGGCCCACCATGTCGGTGACCCGGGACAGCTGGTTCTCGTTGTTCAGCGCGCCGTAGAGCACGTCCTTGTCGTCGGGCATGCCGGTCCGGGTGTTCTTGGCCTGCTCGGTCAGCGCGGCGACGAAGTCGTTGTGCACGCCGGGCGCCGCCAGCACCCGGGTGGCTGCGGTGCAGTCCTGGCCGGCGTTGAAGTAGCCGGCCATCGCGATGCCCTCGGCGGCGGCCTCGATGTCGGCGTCGTCGAACACGATCACCGGCGCCTTCCCACCGAGCTCGAGGTGGGTGCGCTTCAGCTGTGCGGCCGCGGACCCGGCGACCTCCATGCCGGCGCGGACCGACCCCGTGATCGAGACGAGCTGCGGGACCGGGTGCTCCACGATGGCGCGGCCGGTGTCCCGGTCACCGCAGACCACGTTGAACACGCCCGGCGGGAGGAACTCCTGGGCCAGCTCGGCGAACATCGTGGTCGTCGCCGGGGTGGTGTCCGACGGCTTGAGGACCACGGTGTTGCCGGCAGCGAGCGCCGGGCCGATCTTCCAGATCATCATCATCAGCGGGTAGTTCCACGGCGTCACCTGTCCGACCACGCCGATCGGCTCGCGGCGGATGATCGAGGTGTGGTCCTTCAGGTACTCACCGGAGGCCCGTCCCTCCAGCACCCGGGCGGCCCCGGCGAAGAACCGGAGCTGGTCGACGCACGGCGGTAGCTCCTCCGCCTCGGTCAGGTGGACCGGCTTGCCGGTGTTCTGGCACTCGGCCTTCACGAACTCCGCGGAGCGGGCCTCGAGTGCGTCGGCCATCTTGAGCATCGCCCGTTGCCGCTCGGCAGGCGTGGTCTCACCCCAGGCCTCGAAGGCCGTCTCGGCGGCCCGCATCGCCCGGTCGACGTCCTCGGCGCCCGAGGCCGCGGCCTGGCCGTAGACCTCACCGGTCGCCGGGTTCACGATGTCGTAGGTCTCGCCGGAGGCCGCGTCGACCGCCTTGCCGTCGATGATGTTCTGGAACTGCTCTGCCATCTGCTGGGCCATCCCTCTTCGTCGCTGCCACGGGTACCGGTCTTCGCCACCGGCGTGCACCGGCGCGGTCCGAGCCTAGCCAGGCAACTACGGAATCGGTATACCCATCCGGCGATTCGCGACGGATTCTTCACCCGGGGGCCCGGATGACAGACGACATCGCCCATGTACGACGTTCGCCCGCGCTCGACCGCCGTCATCACCCATCGACAACCGTTGCGGTTCACGTGCGGGCTAACGGTCGTGATTCCGCCGGATCGGCAACCGTTGCGGTTCACGTGCGCGGCAACGGTAGTCCGCCGATCGCTGGCCGACGGACCGGCAGCCGGCCCCTCAGCCCGGGACGACGCCGCGGCACGTCGCCAGCCACTCGGCGTAGTCCCAGCCGGCCAGGAACCGCTCGGCCGCCTCGGCGCCCGCGGCCAGCAGCCGCTCCTGCTGGGCCTCGCTGAGGCGGAAGTCGATCGCACCCACGCCCCCGGTGTCGACGTACACACTGCGCGCGATGTTGCACGGGTCGAGCACGTGCTCGGCCTGGCACGCCTCGATCGAGGTCTCGATCAGCGCGATGCCCATCGCGACCGGCCCCTGCACCGGCTCCAGGCGACCGGTGTCGCCGAGCCCCAGCGCGTCGAGCCGGACCCCGATCGTCGGCCACCGGGGCGGCTGCTCGTCGAGCCGGTCGAAGACCCCGATCGGGTAGTTCGACACGAGGCCGCCGTCGACCAGCGTGGACGTCCCGCGCGGGCTCTTCAGCTGCACCGGCTCGAAGAAGTACGGGATCGACGCCGAGGCGCGCACCGCGTCGGCGACCCGTTGCTCATCGGGGTCGAGGTCGTACTCCGGGTAGTCCCAGGGCAGCTGCACCAGCCGCTTGCGGGACAGGTCGCTGGCCATCACGACCAGGCCGTACCGGTGGTGCAGCAGGCCGTCATCGGCGGCATCGTCGGTGCGCAGGTCGCCGAAGGTCTCCACGCCCAGGTCGGCGAGCACGCCGCCGAGCCAGTCGCGCAGGTAGTCGCCCTCGAACACCCCGTCCTCGAACAGCACGGAGAACCCGTCGGCGAGGAAACTCAGCGGACCGAGGTACCGGCCGGGGAAGCCGCGGTCACGGAACCGGGTGTAGTCCAGGGTCCGGGCGATGTCGTCGAGCCGGTCGACGGACTCCCCGCGACGCTGCAGGGCGGCGAGCACAGAGCCGACGATCGCCCCCGCGGACGTGCCGGCGATCCTGGGGAACCGGTAACCGGCCGCGACCAGCGGGCCGATCGCACCGACCAGCGCGATCCCCTTCACGCCCCCTCCCTCGAGGACCAGGTCGGTCCTCATCGCGTGAACACCGGCTCACCGTCGACGTACGTCGCGACCACCGACGTCGCACCGATCTGCGCGGGCTCCCCCTCGAACGGGTCCCGGTCCAGGACCGCGAGGTCTGCCAGCATGCCGGGGGCGATCCGGCCGGTCTCGTCGAGGTGGTTCACGAAGGCCGACCCGCTGGTGTAGGCGGCGAGGGCCTGCGCGAGGTCGATCGCCTGCTCGGGCAGGAAGGCCTCCGAGCCGGCCGGGCCCGGTTCGCCGTACGCCCACCGGTTCACCGCCACGTGGATGCCCTGCATCGGGTCCGGCGTGCTCACCGGCCAGTCGCTGCCGGCGGCCAGGCGCGCGCCGGCACGCGCGAGGTCCCCGAACGGGTACTGCCACGTCGCCCGCTCCTGCTCCAGGTAGGGCAGGGTGAGCTCGCTCATCTGCTCGTCGAGGTGGGCCCACAGCGGTTGCATGTTCGCGACCACGCCGAGGTCGGCGAAGCGGCCGCGGTCGTCGGGGTGGACCACCTGGATGTGCGCGATGTGGTGGCGTAGGTCGTTCGGCCCGTTGGCCGCCCGCGCCGCCTCGAACGCATCGAGCGCCTCCCGGATCGCCCGGTCACCGATGGCGTGCACGTGCACCTGGAAGCCTTCCGCGTCGAGGCGCACCACCCCCTCCCGCAGCACGGCCGGGTCGACGAACGACAGCCCCGTGTTGCGAGTCCCGCATCCGCACCCGTCGAGGTACGGCGCGGTCATCGCCGCGGTGTAGTTCTCGGCGATCCCGTCCTGCATCACCTTCACCGAAGCCGGGTCGAACCGGTCCCGGGTCAGCACCCGACGCCGCTCGAGGAGCGCCTCGACCTGCTCCACGCCGTGGTCGCGCTCCCACCAGAGGGCACCACGGACCCGGGCGGTGAGCTCGCCGGCCTCGGCCGCGCGCACGTACGTCGACGACGGATCGTCGAGGGCCGCGTAGTCGCCGAGGATCGCCTCCTGCCACGCGGTGATCCCCAACGAGTGGAGGTACTCCTGCGCGACGAGGAAGGCCTGGTAGTACTCGTCGTCGGTGGTCGTGGTGATCAGCCGCTCGACCAGCGACATCGCGCCCTCATGCAGCGTCCCGGTCGGCCGGCCCGCGGCGTCGCGCTCGATCCGGCCGTCGACCGGGTCCGGGGTCCGCTCGTCCACGCCGGCCAGCTCCAGCGCGCGGCTGTTCACCCAGGCACCGTGGTGGTCGCGGTTCGGCAGGAACACCGGTCGGTCCGGCACCACGGCGTCGAGGTCGGCCGCGGTCGGGCCGGTCGGACCGAACACCGACAGGGTCCAGCCGCCGCCGCAGATCCACAGGTTCTGCGGATGCGCCTCGGCGTAGGCCTTCACCGCGACCAGGTACTCCTCGCGGGTGGAGAGGTCGGACAGGTCGCAGCGCAGCCGCTCCAGGCCACCCTGGACCGGGTGCGCGTGGGCGTCCTGGAACCCCGGCAGCACCATGCCGCCGGCGAGGTCGATCTCGGTCGAGCCGCGTCCGACGTACTCCCCGGCCTCGCTCTCGGGGACGACGGCGGTGATCCGCCCGCCGGTGACCACGACCGCGTGGCGCGGCCGGTGGGCGGTCCCGTCGAACACCGCCCCGTTCCGGAACACCGTGCTTGGTTGCACTCCCACGCCCTTTCGACTGCGGATTCCGTAGGTGAGGACCATCTACGGAAACGACTTGGACAACATAGCGATACCATTACAACGGATTCACTTGCGATTCACCGTGTCTCCGAGCAAGATGATCCCAAGACCCCATGCCCGAAGAGGAAGCATCACATGCCATCTGAGCCGATCGACCACGATGTCCACGCGGGACTGCAGAAGTCGGCCCGCGACCACCTCTGGATGCACTTCACCCGGATGTCGAGCTACGAGCACGCCGACGTCCCGGTGATCGTGAAGGGTGAGGGCCCCTACATCTACGACGCGCACGGCAAGCGCTACCTCGACGCGCTCGCCGGCCTGTTCGTGAACCAGCTCGGGCACGGCCGCACCGAGCTCGCGCAGGCCGCGGCCAAGCAGGCGTCCGAGCTGGCCTACTTTCCGCTGTGGTCCTACGCGCACCCGACTGCGATCGAGCTCGCCGAGCGGGTCGCCGACCTCGCGCCCGGCAACCTGAACCGGGTCTTCTTCACCACCGGTGGCGGCGAGGCCGTCGAGACCGCGTGGAAGCTGGCCAAGAACTACTTCAAGGTCACCGGCAAGCCGCTGAAGCACAAGGTGATCAGCCGCGCCATCGCCTACCACGGCACGACCCAGGGCGCGCTGTCGATCACCGGCCTGCCGTCGCTGAAGGCGGTCTTCGAGCCGCTGGTCCCCTCGACCTTCCGGGTGCCGAACACGAACTTCTACCGGGCGCCCGAGCACGGCGACGACATCGAGGCGTTCGGCCGCTGGGCCGCAGACCAGATCGCGGTGGCGATCGAGAACGAGGGCCCGGAGACGGTGGCCGCCGTGTTCCTCGAGCCGGTGCAGAACTCCGGCGGCTGCTTCCCGCCGCCGCCCGGCTACTTCCAGCGGGTACGCGAGATCTGCGACGAGTACGACGTACTGCTGGTCTCCGACGAGGTGATCTGCGCCTTCGGCCGGCTCGGCCACATGTTCGGCGCCGAGCGTTACGGCTACGAGCCGGACATGATCACCTGCGCCAAGGGGCTGACCTCCGGCTACGCCCCGCTCGGCGCGATGATCGCCTCGGACAAGCTGATGGAGCCGTTCCTGCACGGCACCGAGATGTTCGCCCACGGCTACACCTTCGGCGGGCACCCGGTCTCCTCGGCGGTGGCGCTGGCCAACCTCGACGTGTTCGAGAGCGAGGGAATCAACAAGCACGTGCTGGCCAACCAGGACGCGTTCCGGTCCACGCTCGAGAAGCTCAACGACCTGCCGATCGTCGGCGACGTCCGCGGCGACGGGTACTTCTACGGAATCGAGCTGGTCAAGGACAAGGCCACCAAGGAGACCTTCAACGACGCCGAGTCCGAGAAGCTGCTGCGTGGCTTCCTGTCCAAGGCGCTCTTCGACGCCGGCCTCTACTGCCGGGCCGACGACCGGGGTGACCCGGTGATCCAGCTCTCGCCGCCGCTGATCTGCGAGCAGGAGCACTTCGACGAGATGGAGCAGGGCCTGCGCAGCGTGCTCGAGCAGGCCTGGACGCTGCTGTAAACGCTGGTCGGCCTCGTCCCGGGACAGGTCGGCCTCCTGGATGAAGACGGAGATTCTCCGGCCGATATGGCCGAAGAATCTCCTATGTCGAGGCCGCCTTGGTCGTGTCCCTGGCGAAAAACAGCACCTGCGTCAGCCGTCGCCGGGTACGTCGTGACGCGACGCATGTTCTGGTCGCGAAAAATCTGCTATCCGTTACGAACTGAGGCCGAGGTCGGCTGCCCGTGTCACAACGGCACACTTGTGCTGTTGCGACACGGTTTCGTCGCCGAAACGCGTTCAAGCAGCACACATGTGCGATTGCGGCACCCGGACGCGCGGTGACCGCGGCCAAAGTTCACCGCAGCCTGCTCAGGAGTCGAAGCCAAGCCCCATCCGGTCCAGCGTCCGCAGCCACAGGTTCCGCCGCCCGGCGTTCGCGTCGGCCCGGTCCATCGACCACCGGGTCA
>DATFGA010000378.1:0-7988 GCA_035249775.1 Nocardioidaceae bacterium
AACCCCCGGCCCGGTCATTGCGCCCCCCAACCCCCGGCCCGGTCACGGTCACGGGGCCCCGCACACAACGAGAAAGGTGCGTGGCCCCGTGCCGGATCTACTGGCGCCCGACCTACGGGGCGCCGGTCTACTGGGTGTCGACCGCGGTCAGCGTCACCTCGGCCGCGATCCCCGTGTAGTTGGACGTGACCACGTAGAGCGTGCCGCTCGGCAGGGCACCGGCCTCGTTCTTCGCGGCACTGGCCACGCTGCCGATCTGCTCGCACTCCGCGTTGTAGAAGTACAGGTCCAGATCGACCGCGGTGTCACCACCGACCACCGAGACCTTGTGCGCACCGTCACCGAACGACTCGGGCAGCTTGGTGACGTGACCGTCGGAGTCCTGCGACGCCGGCGGGTACGTGCAGCTGTTCACGAGCTCGGTCGCGACGATCCCGCCACCGGTCAGGTCGCTGGTCGGGTTGGTCCCCACGATCGTGAACGTCTCGGTGAACGGCTCGTCGAGCGGCTGCGGCGGCAGCGGCTCGATCACCGAGGTCGACGCACCGAACACCTGGAGGTCGCCGAACTGCGCGTCGGTCTTCGTCTCCCCCATCGCCGCGTCGGCGAAGACGCGGACGTACTCCGCCTTCACCGGGCTCGGCAGCGTGAACGTCCGGTAGTGCACGTCGTCCACGGTGGGCCGCGGTGCCCCGAAGTCGAACGCGTTCTCGCCGATCGGTTGCGTCTTCCAGTTCACCCCGTCCGTCGAGGTCTGGATCGTGAAGGACCGCACCGCCTCGAACCGTGACGTGGTGAACGCGCTGACCTGGAACGACCTGATCGTCGCCGGCTGGGCCAGCTTGATCACGGCGTTGCCGGACTTGACCGCGGTCTTCCAGCGGGTCTGCTCGGTGTCGTCGATCAGTGCGCCCGCGTTCGGTGACGTGGACGAGGTGATCTCACCGCCGTTGGCCGAGGAGGCCAGGTTCGGCGCCAGCGAGATCTTCTTCGCGAACCGCTTGCCGGCGGCCAGGTCGAACCTGGTCACCGTCTGCGACCCGAACCCGCGGGCCTGGATCGTCAGCGGGTAACGGCCGGCGACGGCCTTGATCGTGAACGAGCCGTCCTCACCCGTCACGGCGATCGGCGTCGCACCGGCCTCGAGGGTGCCGAGGAACACGTTGGCGTCCGCGACCGGCTCGCCACTCGTGGCGTTGAGGACCCGCCCGGAGACGGTGCCGTTCAGTGCCGGGTTCTGGTGCGCGAACGACGGCGTGGGGTCGATGTCGTTGGCCCCTGTCGGGTCGGCCTCGGTCACCTCGTTGGCCGCGGCCGTGCCCATCCCGTGCCGGGCGAACGCGGCGTACACCAGGTTCTGCAGCACGTCGAAGTCCGCGCGCCGGTGGTAGCGGATGTCGAGCGCCTTCATGATCGCGTCGCGCATGTCGAGCATGCTCGGGTCGTTCGGCGCCAGCGGCATCGCGTCGGTCACGATGAAGGAGGAGATCTCCGCGGCCTTGGCCTGCCCGTACTTGTCGACGAGCCGCTCGCGCATGTCCCACAGCGCCGCGGTCCAGATCTCCCCGTCGGAGTGCACCTCGGGGCCGCCGAGGTCGTAGCCGATGTCACCGAAGTTCGCCTCGGTCTTGTCGTAGGACCAGTTGCGGATCCCGCGCTGCTCGTTGCCGGTGACGTAGGTGCCGACCACCGCGTCGTCCTGCAGGCCCTCCCGGTGCGTGTAGTTCAGCGCGTACCAGTCGCCCCAGCCCTCGCCCATCGAGCCGGACTGGTGACCGCCGAGCGCACCGTCGGTGGTGCCGACGTACCGGTTCGACAGTCCGTGCGCGTACTCGTGCTCGATCACGCCGGCGTCGAAGTCACCGTCGCGGCACGGACCCTCGAACGCGTCGTTGATCGGCTCCCACAGGAACATCCCGCTCCACGGCGGGATCCCGTCGGGCAGGGTCAGCATGTAGGCGTTGTCGCGACCGGTGTACGTCGGCGCGCCGCCCGTGATCGCGCCGGCCTGGACCAGACCCATGATCGAGTCGCCGCCGTCGGTCTCGAAGTTGCCGGCGGACTCCGTGAACCCGAACGAGTAGAACTCGTCGTGGATCCGGTTGTGGTGGTAGAAGAGGTTCGTGGACGCCGCGTCGGCGTCCTCGGCGTAGGCCGGCGGAGCGGCCTGGCACTCACTGATCTCCCACTGGTTCGGGAAGCCGAAGTTGAACTGCCCGGTCGGCGCCACGGTCCGGTTCGCCTGGTCCAGCGGCGCGATGAAGTTCGACCAGTTCTTGAACGTGTTCGCGTTGTTGCCGAACGTGGTCACCCCGATGCCGGTCAGACCGGTGGGGTCGACGTACCCGCCCGGGGACTCCTCGGTGGGACCGAAGCTGACCCGCTCCGGCTCGCCACCGCCCGGCGCGCCGGGGTAGTTGCGGTAGATGGTGCCCTCGGCCTCGTGCTGCACCAGCGACTTCTTGTAGAGCACCTTGCCGGACCTGGCGTCGACCACGACGTCGTAACCCTCGTCGACCTTCTCGATGAGCAGCACGCGGTACGCCGCCCGGGCGCCGTCCGCGGTCGGGAAGGCGACCTTCTGGACGTACGACGGAGCGGCCAGTCCGGTCCTGAACTTCGTGAACCCGGCCACCGTGCCACTGGCCACGGAGGTCAACGTGGACAGGCCGAGCGCGGATCCGGCCTGGTTGAGCGCCAGCGCCGGGGTGAGCAGGAACGAGCCGAGCAGGCCGGTGTTGCGGGTGGTCGCGCCGGTGAACGTGAGCACCCGGCCGGTGCCGTCCACCGCCATCCCCATCGAGCCGCCGCGGGTGGCAGCGACACCGTCGAAGACCTGGGTCAGGTTGACGACGGTGACGTCGATGCCGGTCAGCTCGTGGTTGCGGGTCACCTTCATCGCGGCGACGTCCGCCGAGGACAGCCCGAAGGCCGCCCGGTTCGCGGAGACGAAGGCACGCGCCGCGTCCACCGCGGTGCCATCGTGCGGGCCGGACAGTGCCTGACCGCTTCCGGGGTAGATCGTGCGCGGGGTGCCGAAGCGGAAGTCCCAGGTGGCCGTCGCGTCGGCGCCGGCACTGTCGAGCAGCTGTCGGACCGCTGCGCGCTGCGCGTCCGTCGGCCGGACGAGGGCATGGCCGGCGCGGCTGTCCTCGGCACCGGTGTCCCCGGTGCTGGTGTCGCTGTGACCGGTGAGTGGATGGTCGATCACAGCGGTGGCGGTGGGAAGGAGACCACCGCCGGCGATGGTTGCGGCGGCGGTGGCCAGGATGGTGACCACGGTCGCGGAACGTCGCAGGCTCATGAACTGCCCTTTCGGTGACTGGTCCGCGGGGGTCGGCGGACACAGACACTCAACGAGCGACCGTGGCTCAGGTCACGGACTAACTGGTCCCGATGTCCCATCGGGTCTTGCAAATGCAGCAGGTCCAGCGGTCCGGCCGGTCTACTCCCCTGTGGCCACCGGTCTGTCCCGGTCGGCGACCCACTCGCTCCAGGAGCCCGGGTACAGCGCCGCCGTCCGCCCGAGCAGAGCCAGGGCGAAGATGTTGTGGGTCGCGGTGACACCGGAGCCGCAGTAGACGCCGACCTCCACGTCCGCGTCGGCACCGACCCGGTCGTAGCGCGCCTCGAGGTCGTCCGCAGAAAGGAAACGACCGGGCGATCCGCCCTCCGGGCCGACCAGGTTCTCTGCCGACGGCAGGTTCACCGCCCCCGGGATGTGACCGGCCACCGGGTCGATCGGCTCCACCTCGCCCCGGAACCGTTCCGGCGCGCGGGCGTCGAGGAGCACCCCGTTCCGCGCCAGCCGGGCGGCCTCTCCGGCGTCGACCAGCGGCAGATGTCCCGGTTCCGCCGTGAAGTCACCGGCGGCCACGACGACCGGTCCCTCCTCGACCGGACCACCGGACCTGAGCCACCAGCCGTAGCCGCCGTCCAGGACGCGGACGTCGCGATGACCGTGGTAACGCAGCAGCCACCAGGCACGCGTGGCGGCGTTGCCGAAGTTGTCGTCGTAGACCACGACCGGCCGGTCGTTGCGGACACCACACCGGCGCATCGCCTCCTCGAACCGCTGAACCTCGGGCAGCGGGTGCCGGCCACGTTCACCGGGCGGGTCGGCGAGGTCGGTCGCCAGCTCGACGTACGACGCTCCCGGCACGTGTCCGCGGACGAACTCCGCCTCCCCCGGCGGGCCGCCGAGCTTCCACCGCACGTCGAGCAGGGTCACGGAACCGAGCTGGTCGAGCAGCTCCTCGGAGGCGATCAGGGCGGTGGACGACATGGCCCGAGTATCACATCGCCGACCGGGCGGACCCTTGTCATCCGCCCGCGTTGCGAGTAGAGCAGGGCCATGACCGATGTCCGGGAGGCTGCCCGGCCGGACCTGCGCCTCGACGGCCGGTGCGTGATCCTCACCGGAGCCTCGCAGGGCATCGGGGTTGCGCTCGCCTCGGCGCTGCACCTGGCCGGGGCCCGCACCGTCCTGGCCGCCCGGCACATCGCAGACGTCGAGGTCACCGACGAGGCCCGGCAGCTGGCGGTGGCCTGCGACGTCACGGTGGAGGGCGACCGGCACAAGCTGGTGACGACCGCGCTCGAGTGGTCCGGCCGCGTCGACGTACTGATCAACAACGCCGGCTTCGCCCGGTCCGCACCCGCGCTCGAGGAGACCGCGACCGACGTGAAGCGGACCGTCGACTCGAACCTCCTGGGTCCGCTGCGGCTGTGTCAGCTGGTCGGTGCGGGGATGGTCGAGCGGGGCTCCGGCAGCATCGTCAACGTGGCGTCGCTGATCGGGCTGCGGAGTGTAGACCGCTATGCCCTCGCGTCGTACGCGGCCAGCAAGGCCGCGGTCATCGCCCTGACCCGGGAGCTCGCGGCCCAGTGGGGACGGGACGGGGTGCGGGTGAACGCGGTTGCTCCCGGCTGGTTCCCGACCCGGATGACCGGCTTCCTGGAGGATGCCGAGCAGGCCGACTGGATCGTCCGGCACACGTCGCTCGGCAGGACCGGCCGGTTGGAGGAGATGGTAGGGCCGGTGCTGTTCCTGGCGGGCGAGGCGTCGTCGTACGTCACCGGTCAGGTGCTGGCCGTCGACGGCGGCTGGCTCTGACCGATCGGCGGCGGACGCGCGATCGACCGAGGCTCAGGCTGCGGCGAGCAGCCCCTCCTTGCGGGCGACCAGCACGGAGGCCCATACGGTGGCCGCCACCACCAGAACGGTCATCGAGATGACCGAGATGTTCTTGATCAGGACGAAGTCGACCAGCGACTGCGACATCAGCAGCCAGAGGCCCAGGCCACCCTTGACCAGGCTGAACAGGGCCCACAGCAAGGTGAGGTGCCAGAACAGCCGCCGGATCCGGGGACGCGAGGCGACGTCATGGTCCATCGGGTAGAAGTCGGCGGCCAGCCGCGCGACGACGGGCCGTGCGCTGACCAGCGACACCAGGAAGAGGAGCGCGACCAGGCCGTCGCTGACCACGGGTTGGAGGAAGTAGACGAACGTGTTGCCGGTGGCGAGCGTGAACGCGGTGCGCACGGTCAGGACCGTGACGGTGAGCAGCAGGAGCCCGGACATCCGGCGCCCGGTAGCCCAGCGCCAGAGCATCGCGAGGTAGGTCCAGCCGAGAGCCACCAGCACCGCGGCGGAGACGTTGACGGTCACCAGGACCACGTAGAAGAGCAGCGCCGGAACGATGCAGGCGACCCACAGGTTGAGCGCGAGCCGTCGGATGATCGCGCCCAGGCAGGGCCGGTGCGCAGTCGGCTCGCTGGAGACGCACGGGGTGGGCGTCGCGGGCGCCGCAGCTGTCACGGACGGCGCGGACCGTCCGTCGATGGTGTCGGGTTTCATGTACCGGGTTTCCCCGGCCGCGGAGGAGGCCGGTCGTCGGTTCACGCCGGAAATGACGGAGATGCGGTCTCCGCTCGGAAATTCCGCGGCTTGTCGTCAGTGTACCCGCGGGAGCGATTTGCAATCTTTGGTTCGCGATCTTGAGTCAGTCGAACGGCAGCGGGTCGGGCACCATCGAGACCGCCTTCGCGCGGGCCGCGGTGAGCTTGCGGCGGTGGTGCTGGCGGCAGAGCACCTCGTAGCCGATCTCCGGCGCCGGCTCACCCTCGAGCTCGACGTCACCCACGACGATCACCTCGCCCTCGGTGACCATCACGCCGTTCTCGGTGCGGGCGTTGTGGGTGGCCCGCTTCCCGCACCAGCACAGCGCCTGGACCTGGAGCAGGCTGGTCCGGTCGGCCAGCTCGACCAGCCGCGCGGAACCCGGGAACAGCTCGGTGCGGAAGTCGGTGAGGATGCCGAAGGCGAACACGTCGATCTGCAGCTCGTCGACCACGCGGGCCAGCTGCTCGACCTGGGCCCGGGTGTAGAACTGGGCTTCGTCGCAGACCAGGTAGTCGATCCGGCCGCCGTGGGTCAGCGAGTCCACGACGTACTTCCAGAAGTCGAACTCCGGGGGCACCTCGATCGCCTCGTGCTGCAGGCCCAGCCGGCTGGACAGGGTCGCGGCGCCGGCCCGGTCGTGGCTGGTGAAGAGCCGGCCGATCCGGCTGCGCGCGGCGTGGTTGTGGTTGGTCTGCAGCGCCAGCGTCGACTTCCCGGAGTCCATCGTGCCGGTGAAGAATTGGAGTTCAGCCACGGGCGGAGATCATGCCATGGCGGGCGGGACGTCCGGTCATGCCACCAGGACCGGGATCAGCATCTCCGCGGAGGTCAGCGACCCGTGCAGGCCGACCAGCCTGGCCTCGTAGGGGAACGCCGACACGCTCATCACCGCGAAGTCGCCGCGGCAGGCCACCATCACGTCTCCGAGCCGCGGGCGTACGTCGGGAGCGAGCGACCCGAACCAGCCACGGGCCAGCGCATCGTCGCGGGTGACCACCTCGGCCCGGTCGCCGAGGAACGCGCTCCAGGTGGCGACCACGTCCTCGGTGGCGCCGGAGCGGCAGTAGAGGTGGCGGAACCGGGCCTCGCCGGCGAACACCACCAGCCCGTCCTGCAGCTCGGGGTGCTCGTCGAGGTCGATCCGGTGCTCGAGCGGCGAGTCCACCATGCCGTGGTCGGCCACCACCACGATCCGGGTGTCGCCGGGCAGCGTCTCACGCAGGTGCTCGGCGGCGGCGTCGATGATGTACAGCTGCTGTTTCCAGTGCTCGGACGCGACGCCGTAGCGATGCCCGGTCCAGTCCAGGTCCCCGTCGTACATGTAGGTCAGCGACGGGGTCTGCGCCGACGCCGCGGCGACCGCGGCCAGCCGCTCCCCGACCCGGTCCGCGCGCACGAACTCGGCCCCGCGGTTGCCGGCCACGGTGAGCCCCGAGCCTGCGAACTCCCGCTTGTTGACGACCGTCGTGTGCACGCCCGCTGCGGCCAGGCGGCCGAACGCGGTGGGGTTCGGCTGCCAGTCGCGGGCGTCGATCTTCTTGTCCCACAGCAGGTGGTTGAGCACCTCGTCGGTGCCTGGGATCCGGGTGGTGAAGCCGACGATGCCGTGGCTGCCCGGGGTCAAGGCGGTGCCCAGCGAGGTCAGGCTGGTGGCCGTGGTGGAGGGGACCCCGACCGTGGCCGGCTCCTGGCCGTCGAGCAGTGCATGCAGGAACGGTGCGTCCTCGGGATGGTCGCGCAGCAGCTCGTAGCCGAGGCCGTCGATCAGGAACACCACATAGCTGCGCGCCTCAGGGAGCGCCAGCGACGTCTCGTGGAACCCGGCGTCGACCCCCATCGCCCGGGCGACCGCCGGGAGCACGTCGCCGAGCGACCGGTCCTGGTAGGCCGGAGCGGTGAACTCCTGGTTCACGTGGCCGGGCCGCCGATGGTGCGCGCGGACAGCGACTCCGCGAACGCGAGCAGGCTGGCCACCGCGTCGCTGCCGTCCGCGGCGGCGCTGACCCGGATCGAGAAGTCGTCCGAGGCGACCACGCCGGTGTAGCCGTGGTCCGCCTCGCACTGCGGGTCGCCGCACGCCGCG
>DATFGA010000379.1:0-20984 GCA_035249775.1 Nocardioidaceae bacterium
TTCCCAGAACGTCAAAGTGTCACCAGACACAACGACGCTTCCCCGGAAAGGTCACGACGCAGGAGCTACGCCTTCCGGCGCGTCAGTACGACGGCTGCGACGGGTCGATCTGGTTCACCCAGGCCACCACGCCACCACCGACGTGGACCGCGTCGTTGAAGCCGGCGCCCTTGACGACCGCGAGCGCCTCGGCGGACCGCACGCCGGACTTGCAGTGCAGGATGACCTGCTTGTCCTGGGAGAGCTGCTCGAGTGCGTGGCCGTTGAGGAACTCGCCCTTGGGGATCAGCACTGAGCCGGGGATCTTGTTGATCTCGTACTCGTTCGGCTCCCGGACGTCGACCAGCACGAAGTCACGCTCGCCGTTGGCCCGCTCCTTGAGCATCTGCTCGAGCTGGCTCACGGAGATCGTGGACTCGGCGGCGGCGTCGGCGGCCTCCTCGCTGATCGCACCGCAGAACGCGTCGTAGTCGATCAGCTCGGTGACCGTCGGGTTCTCCCCGCAGATCGCGCAGTTGGGGTCCTTGCGTACGGCGAGCTTGCGGTACTCCATCTCCAGGGCGTCGTAGATCATCAGCTTGCCGAGCAACGGGTCGCCGATGCCGGTGAGCAGCTTGATGGCCTCGTTGACCTGGATCGAGCCGATCGACGCGCAGAGCACACCGAGCACGCCGCCCTCGGCGCAGCTGGGCACCATTCCCGGCGGCGGGGGCTCGGGGTAGAGGCAGCGGTAGCAGGGACCGTTCTCGGCCCAGAACACCGAGGCCTGGCCGTCGAAGCGGTAGATCGAGCCCCACACGTAGGGCTTGCCGAGCAGCACCGCGGCGTCGTTGACCATGTAGCGCGTGGCGAAGTTGTCTGTGCCGTCGATGATGAGGTCGTACTGCTCGAAGATCCCCATCACGTTGTCGTTCTCGAGCCGCTCGTTGTGCACCACCACGTTGACCAGCGGGTTGATCTCGAGGATCGACTCCCTGGCCGACTCCGCCTTGAGCTTGCCGATGTCGCTCTGGCCGTGGATCACCTGCCGCTGCAGGTTCGACTCGTCGACCTCGTCGAACTCGACGATGCCCAGGGTGCCGACGCCCGCTGCCGCCAGGTAGAGCAGTGCCGGGCTGCCGAGGCCACCGGCGCCGATGACCAGCACCCGGGCGTTCTTCAGCCGCTTCTGCCCGGACATCCCGACGTCAGGGATGATCAGGTGCCGGCTGTAGCGACGAACCTCGTCCGTGGTCAGCTCCGCGGCGGGTTCGACCAGTGGGGGAAGGGACACGACTCTCCTCAGGTGCTTCTCGGGTACATCAGCCCTAACAACGGACCGTTTGTCCATGTTCCCCGAGGCCTGAGGAGCAACCCCGGCCGTCCCGGCATCTGGAACGGATCGGCGGTGTCAGCCGGCCACCGGCTCAGCGAACACGACCGCGTTGCTGAGGTAGATCTCACCGGTCCAGTCCTCGCAGGTGATCAGCACCAGCCGACCCGGGCCGGACTGGCTGAACACCGTCGCCGCATCGCGGGCCAGGGACGCCTTTCGGTAGATCGTGACACCGGTGACCTCGTAGTCGATCACGCCCGCCGACGTACGGACGCTGACCTCGGCTCCCGGCTGAAGCGTCTCCAGGTCGTCGAAGGCGCCGCCACCGGTGGACACGGTGTGCCCGGTGATCAGCGCACCGCCCTCGCTGGCACCGGGTGGGGCACCGCCGGACCACCAGCCCAACGTCTGCGGGTCCCCCGGCGGGACGAGCACGCCGTCCGTGGCCGAGATCCCGACCACCGGCGCGTCCACCCCGAGCGCCGGAACCACCAGCCGCAGCGGTACGCCGGCCGCGTCCGACTGCGCGGGAGGTGCGGGTTCAGGTTCTGCTTCGGGCTCGGGCTCGGTGGTTCGAGAAGGCGCCGGGGGTTCGGCCTCCTCGAACCTGACCGCGGGTTCCACGCGAAAAGCCGGCAACGCGGGATCAGCCGTGGCCAACCGAGCCGGAGCCCCCGGCCCCCCGGCGGTTTCATCCGCCGGAAGGCCAAAGGCCTGCATGAGCGCCAGTCCCAGACCTATCAGCACGGCTCCGAGCGCGGATCGCCGCAGAACGCGGCGTCCGCGCCCGGAACGTGACTCAGGCCTGGTGGGCACCGCGGTTATGGCGTCCCATCTGCAGCCAGCCGGCAGCCATCATCAGGGCAAGGCCCCCACCGACCAGCATCTTGGCCAGAAGGTCGGTCGAGGACGTCCCCGCCGGACCACCGGGCAGACCCGCGTCGACTGCGGTCGGAACCACTTCCGGCGTCTCGTCGATCGGAGGCACACCCTCGGTGCCTGCGATCTCGCCCGGCGTGGTTGCGGTCTCACTGGGGATGACCGTTGCGGTCTCACTCGGGGTGACCGTTGCGGTCTCACTGGGCGTGACGGTGGCGGTCTCGCTGGGCGTAACGGTGGCCGTCTCGCTCGGCGTAGCGGTGGCGGTCTGGCTGGGCGTCACCGTGGCCGTCTGGCTCGGCGTGACCGACGGCGTGGCCGTCGCACAGTCCTTCGCCGCCGGGATGTTCACCTCGAAGGAGAAGTTCGGGTTGCTCAGCTCGAACGCCGGGCGGGCCTTCGCGGTGATCGTTCCGGAGAGCGGTCCCGGGTGGATCCCGGCCTCGATCTCCACACCGTCCAGGAAGTAGGTCACGCCTCGTGTGGCGCGGACCCGCAGGAAGCCCTCTTCATCGCACTCCGCCGACTGGTTGACCACCGGCTTGACCGCCTCGACGCACTTGTTGTCCCGGTCGGTCTCCCCGTCTTCCTCGTTCAGCTCCCCGTCGGTGTCCTCGGGTGCGCTGCCACCGGGCGGGCACAGGCCGTCGTCCGGCTTGTCCACGCAGTCTCCGGCGGCGTTCTTGACCATGCCGTCAGGAACGCTGGCCTGAACACCATCGATGTTCGGACACACGTCCACGACCACGTCCTTCTTCACGCAGTCGCCCGCATCGTTCTTCACCATGCCGTCAGGAACGCTGGCCTGAACACCATCGATGTTCGGACAAACGTCCAGCTTCTCCTCGTCGTCAACCTCGGGGCACTCCGCGGCTGAGTGCGTCGACGAGCCATCATCGACAGCGAGTACGAACGACCGACCCTGCGCGTCCTTGAACCACGTCCCGACGGCTGCGGAACTGTCGACCGAGATCGGGTTCTTACCCTCCTTAAGCCGCTCGTCTTCGCCCGGTGTGCCCACGTACTTGCAGACCAGGACTTTGTGCGCGTCGTCGCTGCTATCAGCGCCGTTGCCGTCGGCCTGAGACGCCCCGGCACCAGCCAACAGGACCAGGCCACTGGTCATAGCTACGGCGCCGACTGAGGCCAGCACCGCTGTGACTCGCGTCCGGATGCTCCGGAGACGCGGATTAGACTTTCTGTCGTTCAACGGACCCACCCCAAAACTGTCAGCTAGGGACGGGTAGCGCGAGCGAAGGTTCGCGCGAAGCGCCGTCGTCAGCACCGGGTGTACCCGGTCACTACTGCGACGGCGACCTCTCGCGTGGCCCCCCGGCCAAGCCCCCGAACCTAGACCTTCCTTGGTCTCTTTACTTCACTCCCCACCCGTCACTGTCCTATCGCGACGACCCGGGCGCAAGTAAAAACTGCGACCGGATTCGAACGTCCCTTTTGGCGCTGATGCCCTGCAAAACAAGGGCTTGCGACGGCATGCCCGCAGCATGCAACCGAAGCTACGCAAGGTGGGACAATCGGCCCACAAATCACGTCCTGCGCCCGGCCAGACCTCATGACGAAGCTATGACAGACGTCCTCCATCGTGGTCGCCTCACCGGGGGACCGCTACCGCGGAGTAGTCTTCTCGCGACCAGCAGCGCGGCATCGGAAGGCTCAAGAGTGACGACCAGGGACGACGAGAAGCCGCGGGGCGGTCGGATGCCGCGCACAGCACGCCGCGCGCAGCTCCTGGAGTCGGCTCTCGAGGTTTTCGTCGCCCAGGGCTACCACGCCGCAGCCATGGACGACATCGCCGAACGCGCGGGCGTGTCCAAGCCGGTGCTCTACCAACACTTCCCGGGCAAGCTGGAGCTGTACCTCGCGCTCCTGGACCAGTCCTGCGACACGATCATCGACGCCACCCGGGTGGCGCTGGCCTCCACCGACGACAACAAGCAGCGCGTCGCGGCGACCATGCAGGTGTTCTACGACTACGTCGCCAACGCCCACGGTGCGTTCCGCCTGGTCTTCGAGTCCGACCTGACCAACGAGCCGGCCGTGCGTGAGCGGGTCGACCGGGTCACCCGCGAGTGCGCGGACAACATCGCCACCGTGATCCACGAGGACACCGGCCTCCCCGACGAGCAGTCGCGGCTGCTCGCCGTCTCCCTGGTCGGGATGGCGCAGGTCAGCGCGAGGTTCTGGCTCGACGACCCGCGCGGGATCGCGCTGCGCGACGCTGCCCTGCTCGTGTCCAGCCTCGCCTGGCGCGGGATCCGCGGTTTCCCGCGCGCCGACGACCCGACCTGAGTTGCCGTACGGCGCTAGTGTCACCACGGGTGCATCACCCGGATCGACAGCACATCAACCACCTGCCGGACAGCACGTCCGGCAACGGTCATGAGGAGGTCCTCCGATGGAGGTCAAGATCGGCGTTCAGAACGCGAACCGCGAGTTGGTCATCGACTCCGACCAGTCCGGCGAGGACGTCGAAGCCGCCGTCCTCAAGGCCCTGTCCGGCGACGAGGGGCTCCTCGTCCTCGCCGACGCCAAGGGCCGCAAGGTGCTGGTCCCGACCGACAAGCTCGCCTACGTCGAGGTCGGCTCCCCGGCCGCCGGGCAGGTCGGCTTCCGCTCCTGATTCGCCACCTGCACCACCGCCGGTTTGTACGTTCCAGCGGGTTAGGAGCGTGTCGAAGCGGGTACTTCCTCTAGCCGGAGCGCACAGGAGCGTTCCGGACGATCGAGGAAGGTGCACTAATGGAGATCATCGGAGTAATCATCGCCGGCATCATCATCGGTTTGCTCGGCAAGTTCGTGGCTCCCGGCGACAAGGACAACATCCCGATCTGGCTCACGATCCTGTGCGGTATCGGCGGAGTCATCATCGGCTGGTTCATCTACTCGGCGTTCGGCGGCACCGGCGAGACTGACGGTGTCGACTGGGTGCGCTGGATCGTCGCCATCATCACCGCGGCAGTCCTGGTGATGATCGCGTCCACGCTGACGGGCAAGAACAAGGTCAAGACCTGACCTGTCCGAGTTCGCTGAACAAGAGGAGCCCCGGCCGCTGGTCGGGGCTCCGCCCTGTTCCGGGTGCGATCGCCACGTGCGCCGTACGACCGGACGCTCAGGACGCGAGGCCGAGCTGCTCCATCCGCTTCGCGTGGTTCTCGGTCAGCCGGGTGAACATCCGGCCGATCGCGGCCAGGTCCATCCCGGGCCGGTCCACCCCACCGGCGAGCAACGCAGAGAGGGCGTCGCGCTCGGCCGCCACTCGCTGTGCCTGGGACAGCGCCTCCCCCATCAGTCGCCGGCCCCACAGCGCCAGCCGGCCACCCACCCGGTGGTCCGCCTCGATCGCCCTGCGGACCCGGTCCACCACGAACTCGGACTGGCCGGCGTCCTCGAGACTGTCGATGATCAGGGTGCGGGTGTCCGCGTCGACGAACGCAGCGATCTCCCGGTAGAAGTCCGCGGAGAGGCCCTCGCCGACGTACGCCTTGATCAGCCCCTCCAGCCAGTCGCTCGGCGCGGTCCGGGCGTGGAACGCCTCGAACGGCTTCCGGAACGGCTCCATCGCGGCGAACGGGTCCACTCCGAGCTCCCGCAGCCGCTCCCGCAGCGCGCAGAAATGACCGAACTCGGTCGAGGCCATCCCGGCGAGCTCGGTCTTGTCCTCGAGCCCCGGCGCCATCTTCGCGTCCTCCGCGAGACGTTCGAACGCGGCCATCTCGCCGTACGCGATGGCGCCCAGCAGGTCGACCACCGCGGCGCGGTAGGTGGGGTCCTGGAACGCCACCGGGACCTCCCCGGTCACGGGCGCCGGCCCGGGCTCAAGCGGCATGTCGGTCATGACCGCACCTTACCGATACCATGGGGATGAAATTACGTAGAGAGAACAGGCAAGATCCTGACCACCTTCAGAGAGCTCGGGGTACTCCCCGAGATCGCCGACGCCCTCGAGCGCGGCGGAATCACCACCCCGTTCCCCATCCAAGAGATGACGCTTTCGGTTGCCCTGATGGGCACCGACCTGATCGGGCAGGCCCGCACCGGCACCGGAAAGACGCTGGCATTCGGCATCCCGGTGCTGCAGCGCACGGTCGCCCAGCACGACCCCGACTACCTCGAGCTCGTTGCTCCGGGCAAGCCGCAGGCGCTGGTCGTCGCGCCGACCCGTGAGCTCGCGCTCCAGGTCTCCAACGACCTCAAGCTCGCCGGCGCCGACCGCGGCAGCCGGGTCCTCACCGTCTACGGCGGTGTCGGTTACGAACCGCAGCTCGAGGCGCTCGCCGCCGGAGTCGACGTGGTCGTCGGTACGCCGGGCCGCCTGCTCGACCTGGCCAACCGCCGGTCGCTCGACCTCTCCCACGTCAAGGTGCTCGTGCTCGACGAGGCCGACGAGATGCTCGACCTCGGCTTCCTGCCCGACGTGCAGAAGCTGCTCGCGAAGACCCCCGAGACCCGGCAGACCATGCTGTTCTCGGCGACGATGCCCTCGGCGATCGTGAGCCTGGCCCGCACCCACATGCGGCACCCGATGAACATCCGCGCGGAGTCGACCAGCGACCAGCAGACGGTCCCGGCCACCGCGCAGTTCATCTACCAGGTGCACGACCTCGACAAGCCCGAGATCATCGCCCGGATCCTGCAGTCGGAGAACTCCGGCATCACGATCGTGTTCACCCGCACCAAGCGGCAGGCACAGCGGGTCGCCGACGACCTCGCCGAGCGCGGTTTCCCGAGCAGCCCGCTGCACGGTGACATGCCGCAGATCGCCCGGGAGAAGGCGCTGAAGAAGTTCCGCGACGGCAAGCTCAAGGTGCTCGTCGCCACCGACGTCGCTGCGCGTGGCATCGACGTCGCCGACGTCACCCACGTGATCAACTACAGCTGCCCCGAGGACGAGAAGACCTACCTGCACCGGATCGGTCGCACCGGCCGGGCGGGCGCGACCGGGGTCGCGGTCACCCTGGTGGACTGGGCCGACGTGACCCGCTGGAAGGTCATCAACAAGGCGCTGAACCTGCCGTTCGACGAGATCGTCGAGACCTACTCGACCTCGGAGAACCTCTTCCACGACCAGGGCATCCCCCCGGGCACCAAGGGCCGGATCGTCCCCGAGAGCGACAGCCCCAAGCCGTCGCGCGACTCCGGACCGCGCGAGGGCCGCAAGGAGGGTGGCGGCCGCAACCGCAGCCGCAGCCGCACCCGTGGTGGCGAACCGGCGAACGCCTCCGTCGGTACGTCGGGCGGCTCGGACTCGCACGACCAGGGCGAGGCCCCGTCGAAGCCGCGCCGCAACCGCAGCCGTCGCCGCACACGCAGCGGCCAGTCCGCCCGCGCCGGCTCCTCGGAGTAGCCCCACAGACGTCGCCGACTACCGTTGCCACGCACGTGAACCGCAACGGTAGTCGTCCGACCGTTTCGACGACCGTTGCAGCGCACGTGAACCGCAACGGTAGTGGGCAGGCGACAGGCCACCGGCCGGCGTCGTACGGCCTCAGGCGGTGACGACGACCGTGGTGCCGACCGGCGCGAAGTCCCACAACGCGCGGGCGTCGACCCGCCGCTGACGGATGCACCCGTGCGACTGCGGGGTGCCGAGCTCCGCGACGGTCTGCACCTTCTCGCCCCGGTGCACCGGGATGTCGTGGAAGCCGATCGCGGCCCGGTCACCGTGGGCGAACCGGACCATGTACCTCATCGTTCCGGAGTCGTCGATACCGATCGCGTCCAGCGACTTGGAGTAGACCGCGTAGCTGCCCGCCGCGAGGTTGTCGGTGAGGCTGCCCGAGACCAGGTAGGTACGTCGCACCCGGTCCCTCGGCGAGACCAGCCACACCCGCTGGTCGCTCATGTCGAACACGATCCGTCGACCCTCGCCGGAGTCCTCCGGCAGCGTGGCGTCAGCGGGCCGCTCGGTCTGCCGCGCGGACACGTGGCCGGCCCGGAACTCGGGGTGCCGCGGCAAGGATCCCAGCGCGAACCCGCTGAGCGAGAGCTCGGCCTCGACCCGCATCGACGCAGCGGCCGAGGGGGCAGCGGACTCGCCGGCCGGCACGATCCCGGTCGCGCCCAGCACCGCCACCAGCGTGACCAGGGCGGCCGAACCGGCCGCGGTCACCCGTCGGTAGCGCAGGCGCACGGACGGAGCCTGCACTGGCCCCCCGCGACGCCGTCCCATGCGCCCATCCTAGGCGGGCCGGCGCGCTCTTTCGGTGAGGTTGGCGGCCACGTCGCGGTACGCGTCGGCGCCGCGGTGCCGACGTGCTGTGGCCAGGATCGAGCGACCCGCCGCCGGCGCCTCGGCGAACCGGATCGACTTCGGGATCGGCGGCTCCACCACGTCGAGCTGGTAGGTCTCGGAGATGTTCTCCAGCACGGCGCGCGCGTGGTTGGTGCGTCCGTCGTACAACGTCGGCAGCACACCCCACACCGCGAGCTGCTTGTTGGTGAACCGGCGTACGTCGTGCACGGTGTCCAGCAGCTGACCGACCCCGCGGTGCGACAACGTCTCGCACTGCAACGGGATCAGCACCGCGTCGGCGGCGGTCAGCGCGGCCACGGTGAGCACGCCGAGCGAGGGCGGACAGTCCAGCAGGATCCAGTCGTACGCCGTGAGGTCCTCGAGCGCGGCCCGCACCACGTGCTCGCGGCCGGTGCGGGTGAGCAGATCGGCCTCGGCCCGCGCCAGCTCGATCGTCGCGGGCAGCAGGTCGACACCGTCCTCGGTCTCGATGATCACCTCGCCGGGGTCGAGCCCCTTGGTCAGCACGTGGTGCACGGACAGCTCGAGGTCCTCGGGGTCGATGCCGAGGGAGAAGGTCAGGCAGGCCTGCGGGTCGAGGTCGACGATCAGGACCTTGTTCCCCTGCTCGGCCAGGGCCGCGCCGAGGGAGGCGACCGTGGTCGTCTTGGCGACCCCGCCCTTCTGGTTCGCGACGGCGAGTGTGGTGGTCATCGGGCACCATTCTGCCCGAGCCGACTTGCCGTCCGGCACACAGTCCAGAAATGCTGGCGCCATGTCGCGACCCACCGCCCTGGTCACCGGTCCCACCGCCGGGATCGGCCGGTCCTTCGCCACCGCGCTGGCCGGACGCGGCTACGACCTCGTGCTGGTCGCCCGCGACCGAGCGCGGCTCGAGGAGCTCGCCGCCGACCTGCACCGCCGGTTCGGCGTCGACGTGGAGGTGCTGCCCGCCGACCTCGCCGACCGGGTCGCGCTTGCCACCGTCGAGAACCGCGTGGCCGACGCCTCGCGACCGGTCGACCTGCTGGTCAACAACGCGGGCTTCGGCCACCGCCGGCCGTTCTCGGACAACGACATCGAGGAGGAGCAGGCGATGCTCGACGTGCTGGTCACCGCGGTGCTCCGGATCACCCACGCGGCGGTCCGGCCGATGGCGGCTCGCGGCTCGGGCGCGATCATCAACGTGTCCAGCGTCGCGGGCTTCCTCCGCCGCGGGACGTACGGCGCGGCGAAGGCCTACGTCACCTCGTTCACCGAGTGGCTCGACGCGACCTACCGGGGCCAGGGCGTGCGGGCGATGGCACTGTGCCCCGGCTTCGTGAAGACGGAGTTCCACCAACGGATGGGCGTCAGTCGGGACTCGGCTCCGGGCTGGATGTGGCTCGACGCGGACCGGGTCGTCCGGGACGCGCTCGAGGATCTCAAGCGCGGCAAGAGCCTCTCGATACCGAGCCGGCGCTACCGCGTCCTGGTCACCCTGGCGCGCTACACCCCGTCGTCGCTGCAGGCGAGGTTCCAGGGGATCGGCCGCAGGTAGCGGTTCCGTCGGCCGGTGCACGTCGCCGGCGCACCGGGAGAAACTGGTCGGTCCTGGCCGGGATTGAAACCGGATTTCGGTGGTACCTTGCCAGGCAACGGAGGAGGCGGCGATGTCTGACGGCAAGACCTTTCTTTCCTGGCCGGTCTTGAGGCAGTTCACCGGCAAGGACCCGCTCGGGCGTGGAGCAGCGGTGCGATCGCGGCACACCGAGGAGATCACCGCCCGCACCGAGACCGCCGATCGGGTCGCTCGCAGCGTCTGCCCCTACTGCGCGGTGGGATGCGGCCAGAAGGTCTACGTCAAGGACGAGAAGGTCATCCAGATCGAGGGCGATCCGGACAGCCCCGTCTCGCGCGGACGCCTGTGTCCCAAGGGATCCGCGAGCAAGAACCTGGTCACCAGCCCGCTCCGGCAGACCAAGGTCCGCTACCGACGGCCCTACGGCACCGAGTGGGAGGACCTCGACCTCGACACCGCGATGAGCATGATCGCGGACCGCGTGGTGAAGGCCCGCAACGACACCTGGCAGGACATCGACGAGCAGGGTCGGAAGGTCCGCCGTACGTTGGGGATCGCCGGGCTCGGCGGCGCCACGCTGGACAACGAGGAGAACTACCTCATCAAGAAGCTGTTCACCGCGATGGGCGCGATCCAGATCGAGAACCAGGCCCGCATTTGACACTCCGCCACCGTCCCCGGTCTGGGGACCAGCTTCGGGCGCGGCGGCGCCACCGGGTTCCAGCAGGACCTCGCCAACGCTGACTGCATCATCATCCAGGGCTCGAACATGGCCGAGGCACACCCGGTCGGGTTCCAGTGGGTGATGGAGGCCAAGGCCCGCGGCGCGAAGGTGATCCACGTCGACCCGCGCTTCACCCGCACCAGTGCGCTGGCGGACACCTATGTCCCGCTGCGGGTGGGCACCGACATCGTGTTCCTCGGCGCGATCGTCAACTACGTGCTCCAGAACGAGCTCGACTTCCGTGAGTACGTCGTGGCCTACACCAACGCGGCCAACATCGTCAGTGACGACTACGCCGACCCCGACGACCTGGACGGACTGTTCTCCGGCTTCGACCCCGAGACCCGGACCTACGACCAGGAGAGCTGGCAGTTCGTCGGCCAGAAGGGAGCAAGCGGGGACCAGCAGGACTCGCACCAGCAGCGGGAGACCGGCACCGCCCACGAGCACGGCAGTCACGGGACCCAGGTCGAGGGCGACCCGCCGCGTGACGAGACGCTGCAGCACCCGAACTGCGTCTACCAGATCCTCAAGCGCCATTTCTCCCGCTACACCCCGGAGATGGTCGAGGAGGCCTGCGGGGTCTCGGCCGAGGCCTTCCACGAGGTGTGCGAGGCGTGGACCTCCAACTCCGGCCGGGAGCGGACCACCGCCCTCGTCTACAGCGTGGGCTGGACCCAGCACAGCGTCGGCGTGCAGTACATCCGCACCGGCGCGATCCTGCAGCTGCTGCTCGGGAACATGGGTCGCACCGGCGGCGGGATCATGGCGCTGCGCGGTCACGCCAGCATCCAGGGCTCCACCGACATCCCGACCTTGTTCGACCTGCTGCCCGGGTACCTCCCGATGCCTAAGGCCGACAAGCACGGAAGCTTCGACGAGTGGGTCGACAGCATCCGCAAGCCGGGTGCCAAGGGGTTCTGGTCCAACGCGCGCTCCTACGGCGTCAACCTGCTCAAGGCCTACTGGGGTGATGCGGCCACCGCCGAGAACGACTACTGCTTCGACTACGTCCCCAAGCTCACCGGTGACCACGGCACCTACCGGACCGTGCTCAACATGATCGACGGCAAGGTCAAGGGATACTTCCTGATCGGCCAGAACCCAGCGGTGGGCTCCGCCCATGGCCGGGCACAGCGGCTCGGGATGGCCAACCTGGACTGGATGGTGGTCCGCGACCTGTTCGAGATCGAGAGCGCCAGCTTCTGGAAGAACTCCCCCGAGGTGGAGACCGGTGAGATCGTGCCCGAGGAGTGCCGCACCGAGGTGTTCCTGATGCCGGCCGCGTCCCACGTGGAGAAGGACGGCACCTTCACGCAGACCCAGCGGATGCTGCAGTGGCGGGAGAAGGCGCTGGACCCGGTGGGCGACTGCCGCTCGGACCTGTGGTTCTTCTTCCACCTGGGCCGGATGATCCGGGAACGGCTGGCCGGCTCCACCGAGGAGCGCGACCGCCCGATCCTCGAGCTCAGCTGGGACTACGCGACGCACGGGGTGCACGGCGACCCGAGCGCCGAGGACATCCTGATGGAGATCAACGGCTACGACATCGCCACGCGCAGGCCGCTGTCGTCGTTCACCGAGATGAAGGACGACGGGTCGACACTCGGCGGTTGCTGGATCTACACCGGCGTGTTCAAGGACGGCGTCAACCAGGCCGCCCGCCGCAAGCCCGGCAGCGAGCAGTCCTGGGTCGCGCCGGAGTGGGGCTGGTCGTGGCCCGCGAACCGCCGCCTGCTCTACAACCGGGCCTCCGCCGACCCCGAAGGACGGCCCTGGAGCGAACGCAAGGCCTACGTCTGGTGGGACCCCGAGCTCGGGGAGGCCGGCGAGTGGACCGGCCACGACGTGCCGGACTTCGAGAAGACCAAGCCGCCGTCGTACCGTCCGCCCGAGGGGGCCGAAGGAGTCGCCGGCATCTCCGGCGACGACCCGTTCATCATGCAGGGCGATGGAAAGGGAGCGTTGTTCGTCGCCCGCGTACTGGTCGACGGGCCGATCCCGACCCACTACGAGCCGGTCGAGTCGCCGTTCCGCAACCCGCTCTACAACCAGCAGGCGAACCCGACCCGCAAGTACTACGACCGCTCGGACAACAAGATGAACCCGAGCCCGCCCGAGGCGACCGGTGAGGTGGGGGTCTTCCCGTTCATCTTCACCACCAGCCGGCTGACCGAGCACCACACCGCCGGCGGGATGAGCAGGTACCTCCAGTACCTCTCCGAGCTCCAGCCGGAGATGTTCGTCGAGGTCTCTCCCGAGCTGGCCGCGGAGCGGGGTCTCGAGCACATGGGCTGGTGCCACGTGATCACCGCGCGCTCGGCCGTCGAGGGCAAGGTGATGATCACCGACCGGCTCGCGCCGCTGAGGGTGGAGGGCCGGACCGTGCACCAGGTGTGGCTCCCCTACCACTGGGGTTCGGGCGGCATGGTGACCGGAGACTCGGCGAACGACCTGTTCGGCATCTCCTTGGACCCGAACGTGCTGATCCAGGAGAGCAAGGTCGGCACCTGTGACGTGCGGCCCGGACGTCGCCCCACCGGCAGGGCGCTGCGCACGTACATCGACGGGTACGAGCAGCGCTCCGGGCTCAACGACGAGCACCAGGAGCCCATCGTCACCGCCCCGGCCGGGGCCGCGACCGAGGCCGGGCCCGACAACGAGGAGGGCGAGACCCGATGATCGGGAAGAACAGCCTGTTCGGTCCTCTTGATCCCGCCCCCGAGGCCGGCTACGAGGACGCACCGAAGCGGAAGGGGTTCTTCACCGACACCAGCGTCTGCATCGGGTGCAAGGCCTGCGAGGTCGCCTGCAAGGAGTGGAACGAGATCCCGGACGACGGGTTCGACCTGCTCGGGATGTCCTACGACAACACCGGCTCGCTCAGCGGCAACACGTGGCGGCACGTGGCGTTCATCGAGCAGCCAAAGCCGCTCGGCAACCAGGAGCCGGGAGTACGTCGCTCCACGGTCGACCTCGGCATGCCGACGATGGCCGGCAACGGTCACGGCAACGAGGTGACGCTGCCCGACTCGGGGACCGACGACGACAAGCCGGACTTCCGCTGGCTGATGTCCTCCGATGTCTGCAAGCACTGCACGCATGCGGCCTGCCTCGACGTCTGCCCGACCGGTTCGCTGTTCCGCACCGAGTTCGGCACGGTCGTGGTGCAGGAGGACATCTGCAACGGCTGCGGCTACTGCGTCCCGGCCTGCCCGTACGGCGTGATCGAGCGCCGCGACGGACCGGCGGGCGCGAAGAACGTGGGCATCGCACAGAAGTGCACGCTGTGCTACGACCGGCTCGACGCCGGCAAGCGACCGGCCTGCGCGCAGGCGTGCCCCACCGAGTCGATCCAGTTCGGGGACGTCGACGAGCTGCGGGAGCGGGCCCAGAACCGGGTGGACAAGCTGCACGCCGACGGGATCATGGACGCACGGCTCTACGGCAACGACCCGGAGGACGGGGTCGGCGGTGCCGGTGCGTTCTTCCTGCTGCTCGACGAGCCGGAGGTCTACGGGATGCCGCCCGACCCGGTGGTCACCACCCGCGACCTGCCGCAGATGTTCAACCGCGCCTCGGCAGCAGCTGCCGCACTCCTCGTGGGCGCGGTCGTCTCGTTCGTGGGCGGGCGACGGTGAGCCCGGCGGTCGACCGTTCCGGCCCGGTGGACACCGTCCCCGGCCGGGACGCGGTCGTCGGTTCGAAGGGCGGCCGCCGCGGAGGCAAGCGGCGCCGTGGCGGTGGCGGCGGTGAGCAGTCGATGGTCCCCGAGGCGACCTTCACCTCCTACTACGGCCGGCCGATCGTCAAGCCGTCGCCGTGGAAGGCAGACATCCCGATCTACCTCTTCGCCGGTGGACTGGCCGCCGGGTCCTCCCTGCTCGCCGCCGGCGCCGACCTGAGCGACCGTCCGGTGCTGCGCCGGGTCGGCCGGATGACCGCCCTGGGAGGGTTGTCGATCAGCCTCGGTGCCCTGGTCCACGACCTCGGCCGGCCCGAACGCTTCCTGAACATGCTGCGCACCGCCAAGCTGACGTCGCCGATGTCGGTGGGCACGTGGATCCTCTCGACCTACGGCCCCTTCGCCGGGATGGCGGCGGCCGCCGAGCTCGTCGACCTGCTGCCCGGGGACAGCGCACGCGGGCCACTGCGGATGGTGTCGGCGCTCGGGCGGCCCGCGGGGCTGGTCGCCGCGGTGATGGCCCCGCCCGTGGCCGCCTACACCGCGGTGCTGCTCGCCGACACCGCGACCCCGTCGTGGCACACCGCGTTCAAGGAGCTCCCGTTCGTGTTCGTCGGCTCCGCCGCCGCCGCGTCCGGTGGGATGGGGATGCTGGCGTCGCCGACCGACCAGGCGGGTCCCGCCCGACGGATGGCCGCGGGCGGCGCGCTGCTCGAGCTGGCGGCCGGGCACCGGATGGAGTCCTCGATGGGGATCGCCGCCGAACCCCTGCACCAGGGCAAGGCCGGTCGGCTGATGCGGGCGAGCAAGGCACTGACCGTGCTCGGGGCGGTCGGCAGCCTGGTCGCCGGGCGCAGCAGGACCGTCTCCGCCCTCTCCGGTGCCGCTTTGATGGCCGGGTCGGCCTGCACCCGGTTCGGCGTCTTCGAAGCCGGACAGGCCTCGGCGCGAGACCCGAAGTACACCGTCGTCCCCCAGCGCGAGCGGCTCGAGCGCGGGGAACCCATCCGCTACCAGGGCTGAACGCGCACCCGCGACGGCCACGAGGAAGGACACCAGCATGGCGCACCAGGATTCCCCGGCCACGCGAGGCACCGACACGGCCGGTGCGAAGTCGCCCGGCATGAACAGGTGGCTGCTCGTCGCGGCCGCGATGCTGCTGCAGTTCTCGATCGGTGCGGTCTACGCGTGGAGCGTCTTCTCCGCGGCGCTGCAGGACGCCGAGCCGTTCCAGCTGAGCAAGGTGGAGTCGTCGCTGCCGTTCACGGTGACGATCGCGATGATCTTCATCGGCAGCTACATCGGCGGCCGGATCCAGGACAAGAAGGGCCCGCGTGTCGTCGCCCTGGCCGGTGGCGTGATCTACGCCGTCGGCGTGGTCCTGGCCTCGTTCGCCTCCAACGGCGACCAGCTGTGGCTGATCATCCTCGGCTACGGCGTGATCAGCGGCTTCGGCCTCGGGTTCGCCTACATCGTGCCGATCGCCATGCTGCAGAAGTGGTTCCCGGACAAGAAGGGACTGATCACCGGCCTGGCGGTGGGTGGCTTCGGGTTCGGCGCGGTGCTGACCTCCCCGGTCGCCCAGTGGCTGATCGACCGGAACCCTGACGACCCCACCAGCGCCTTCCTCCCGCTCGGCATCGGCTACCTCGTGATGTCGCTGGTCGGCGCCTCGTTCTTCAGGAACCCGCCCGAGGGCTACGTCGTACCTGGCTACGAGGCCGGCGGCAAGGACGAGGGCGCGACGCTCAAGGAGTTCGACCAGGGCGAGGCGCTGCGGACGCCGCAGTGGTACCTGCTGACCGCCATCCTTACCCTGAACGTGACTGCCGGCATCGCGCTGATCTCGGTGGCCGCGGCCAGCGCCACGGGCATCGCCGGCTACACCGCGGCCGGCGCCGCGACCATCGTCGGCGTGCTCGCGATCTTCAACGGCGGCGGACGCATCGTCTGGGCCGCCGCTTCGGACTACATCGGCCGGATGCCGGCCTTCGCGGCGATGCTCGCGCTGCAAGGCGTCTGCCTGCTGCTCATGCCGCACGCCTCGAACCAGGTGCTGTTCTTCGTGCTCGCCGCAATCGTCTACCTGTGCTACGGAGGCGGGTTCGGGACGATGCCGGCCACCGCTGGTGACTTCTTCGGCGTGAAGAACGCCGGCGCGATCTACGGGCTGATGCTGCTCGGCTGGAGCCTCGGCGGCGTGATCGGCCCGATCGTCATCTCGACCCTGCTCGGCGACGGTGACGGCACCCCCGCGTACACGTTGTCCTACAGCACGATGGGCATCATCGCGCTGGTCTCGGTTGCGCTGACGCTGATCACCAAGGTGCCCAAGGAGCGCCGGCAGGAGGTCGGCGCCGGTCCGGTGGGCCAGCGCGCCAGCTGAGTCCGGCTCAGCCCTCGCCGGCGATGAACGCGCGGACCGCGTCCGCCACCAGCTGGACCGCGATCGCCGACAGCAGCAGACCGGCGATCCTGGTCACCAGCAGCACACCGCTCTCCCGGATCAGCCGCAGGATCGGCAACGAGAACCGCATCGCCAGCCACAGGGAGACGTGCACCAGCACCACGCCGAGGGCGACCGCGGTGAACCCCGCGACGCTGTCCACCTGCCGGGTGAACACCATCGTGGCCACGATCGCGCCGGGGCCGGCCATCAGTGGTGTGCCCAGCGGGACCAGCGCGACGTTGGCGCCGGACGTCGCGGTGGCCTCCTGCTCCTTGCCGGTCAGCAGCTCGAGTGCGACGAGCAGGAGCAGGAGGCCTCCCGCGGCCTGCAGCGCCGGCAGCGAGATGTGCAGGTAGGCGAGGATCTGCTGGCCGAAGAAGGCGAAGGCGACGATCACCGAGAACGACACCGCGACCGCCTGCCAGGCAGCACGCTTGGAGGAGGCCGCGGACCGGCCACTGGTCAGCGACAGGAAGATCGGGATGGTGCCGACCGGGTCCATGATCACGAACAGCGTCACGAACACCTCGGTCAGCAGGACGAGGTTGACCAGGTCGCTCACGGGCGCACGACTTCGGGCGTGGTCCGTCCCGACGCGATCGCGGCCTTCTCGGCCAGCGCGACCAGGCGCTCGTACTCCTCGGGAGCCGTGGTGTTGCACCCCAGCTCGTGGTCGACCTTGCCGTCACCGTGGTAGTCGCTCGAACCGGTGACGACCAGGTCCAGGTCCCGGGCGATCTCACGCAGCCGTTCCCGGGTCGACGGGTCGTGGTCCTGGTGGTCCACCTCGATCCCGGACAGGCCGATCTCCTTCAGCGCCGCGAGTCCGGCGGCGTCGAGCGCGTCGAAGTTGTGCCGCGAGGCCCATGGATGCGCGAGCACGGTCACCCCGCCGGCGGCCGCGACCGTGCCGACCATCTCGTGCAGGTCCGCCGCATACCGCTTGACGTAGGCAGGACCGCCCGTGCCGAGAAACCGGTCGAAGGCCTCCTTCCTGCTCGCCACGACGCCCTTGGCCACCAGGGCGTCGGCCACGTGCGGGCGACCCATCGCAGCGGCCTCACCGGCCAGCCGGCGTACGTCCTTTGCCTCGATGTCGATGCCGAGGTCGCGGAGCTTGTCGAGGATCGCGGGGAGCCGGGAGCTGCGGCCGTCGAGGATCCGCTCCAGCTCGGCCGCCAGCGCGGGATGGGTCGGGTCGGGCAGGTAGGCGAGCAGGTGCACGCCGTACCCCGCCAGCTTGCAGCTGAGCTCGATCCCGCGGACCAGGCCCAGCCCGACCCGGTCGGCGACGTCGGCCGCCTCGTCCCACCCTTCGGTGGTGTCGTGGTCGGTCAGACCGAGCACGTCGATGCCGACCTCGGAGGCATGGCGCACCAGGTCCGACGGTGAGGTGGTCCCGTCCGATCGGTTGCTGTGGGTGTGGAGGTCGATGCGCACGGGCCTGAGCCTAGTAGTGCTTCCTCCACCAGGTGCTCCACCGGTCGGTCAGCTCGGCGCGTGTCCGGTCATCGAGGCCGTACGTGGTCAGGATCGCCTCGCCCTTGGTGTACGGCGGTCCGCCGGCCGGCCCGTTCGCGACGACCAGCAGCCCGTCTCCCCAGTCGTCGACGGTGACACCGACCTGGTTCTTCGAGGTGAACCACACCGACCCGGTCAGTGCGTCCCCCGGCCCGACCGTGGCACCGAACGGCGCACCGACCTGCTGCAGCCCGACCTGGCCGAGGCCGAGGAGCTGGACCGGTGACGTGGTCGGGTCCTTCGGCGTGCCGCTGTAGAACAGCGTCCGCCGCTCATCGTCGCGGTGCCGTTCGAGCTTGAACCGGAGCTGCTGGAGGAAGCTCGTCCAGCCCTCGTCGATGTCCGGGACGTAGTCGGCCCACTCGCTGCCCTCGTCGAGTGGCGCCCGGTGCACCTCCACCCGGGTGGTGCCCTCGTCCTCGAAGAAGTTGAACAGGTGGGTGCCGACGTTGATCGTCCGGTGATCCTCGCTGAACGTGGCACCGTCGACGAAGATCTCGGTGATCTCCGCGTCGAGCCCGTCGTACTCCCAGCCGTGCCACTCGCGGACCAGCTCGGGTTTCCGGAAGTACGGCCAGCAGTCGCGGACCGGAAGCGGGAGTACGACGGACGCGACGTGACTGTCCTGGTTCACCATGGCGGCGGGTTCCCTCCGAACGGAAGCTCGATGAGCTCGGGACCGAGCTCGTTGGCGTCGCACAGGATCCACTCGTCGTTGAGCAGCAGCGCCGCCGACGCCGGCCGGAGCACGATCCACAACCAGCGGCCCTGTGCCTCGCCGGCGAACACGGACCGGTCGAACTCGGAGCTGGTCTCGCTGGTCGACACCGACCACAACGAGATCGGATGCCCGCTGACGCGGACCTTCACGTGCGGAGGTCCCTCGCCGATCTCGGCACCGGGATCAGTACGGTCGATGCCCGCACACCGTGCGCCGAGCCCCACCCCGGGTTCCTCGGCCACCACGGTCAGCTCGACCACCCCGTCCAGGTCGCTCACCCCGGAGCAGGAGCTGATGCTGGCCTTCGCCTCACCGCCCTGCTCCCCCACGCAACCGAAGTCGGTGATCGACCAGCCGGGGCTCAGCGGCCACGGGAGCAGGGTCGGGATCGACGTGCACTGCAGCAGGTGCTCGGCCATCGACTCGTAGCTGGCCTTGGCGGGCCGCCACAACGGGGTGATCACGCCGTGGTCCAGACACCGCCACCGTGTGCCGTCGCCGGACACCGGCGACGAGCAACGGGGGCAGCTGGCGGCGAGGGTCATGGGGTAACGCTGGTGCCCAGAAACTCCTCCGTCAAGCATCAGCAGGTGCCATCGCCTAATGTCGGAGCCGTGGACCAGGCCCGGGTGCAGTGCGTCGGCGGCATCGTGACCGACGCCGCCGGTCGGTTCCTTCTGGTCAGACGCGCCAACGAACCGGCCCGCGGATGCTGGTCCGTGCCGGGCGGGCGGGTCGAGCCCGGGGAGTCCGATGCCGACGCCTGTGCCCGCGAGGTGCTCGAGGAGACAGGGCTGCACGTCGACGTCGGTGAGCTGGTGGGCACGGTCGAACGCGACGCGCCCGGTGGCGGCGTGTTCGAGATCCGCGACTACCGGTGCACCGCTCGCCACGGCGTCGATCCGGCGGCGGTCCGCGCCGCGGACGACGCGACCGACGCCGGCTGGTTCACCGCGTCGGAGCTCCGCGGGCTCACCTGTGTCCCGGGACTGGTGGAGGCGCTCGAGGACTGGGGACTGCTGGGGCTCGGGGACGGCTCCTCGGCCGGGCAGTCCGACCACAACCGGGCCACCACCCTGCCGTCCACGGCCGAGCGCGCGATCGACCCGTAGTCGCGCGAGTCCACCGAGAGCTCGCGTTCGTCGCCGAGCACGAACAGCGCATCGGCGTGGACCTCCACCGGGCCGAACCAGGAGCCGTCGACGGTGCGGTAGTCGACGTAGCCCTCCTCGACCCGTTCGTCGTTGATGAACAGGACCCCGTCGCGGACCTCGACCACGTCACCGGTCACCGCCACCACACGTTTCAGCGTGGCCTGGTCCTCGACCGGGTCGTGGAACGTGACCAGGTCCCCGCGGCCGGCCTCGTCACCGGCACCGGCACGCAGGACCAGCAACCGGTCCCCCGTGCACACCGTGGGCGCCATGCTGCCCGATGCTACGGAGACCGTGTCGACGACCGCGGTCCGCAGCCACCAGGTCGCCGCCACCACGGTGATGACGGCGACGATCAGGCGCCAGCCACGGATCATCGTTCCCGACGCACCTCACGCGGCTCCCGGGTCTTGCGCCGGCGGGGCCTACGCGTCTTGGTCGGCGTGGGCTCGGGCACCGTGGTGGTCGGCGTCGGGTCCGGGACCGTCGTGGTCGGCGTCTCGGTCGCGGTGGTCTCCGGGTCGGACGGCGTCGTCTCGCCGTCACCGGAACCGGTCTCACCGTCCGACGGATCGTCGGTCGCGCCGGTCTCACCGTCCGATGGGCCGTCCGTGGCCTCGGTCTCGCCGTCGGTCGGCTGGTCGGTCGGCTCCTCGCCGGGCTGCTCGGTCGGGTCGTAGGGGTCGAACACCTCCTGCTCGATCCGGGAGACCACCACGTCGTCA
>DATFGA010000380.1:0-2344 GCA_035249775.1 Nocardioidaceae bacterium
CCTCCGCGCGCCTGCGCGCGGCCGGCGGATCGTTCCAGTTCCCCCGCGACCGCCTCGTCGGGTGCGGGGGCGGCTGCGGCCAGATGCCATGCCCGACGGTCTGGATCAACTTTCCGATCGGTCGCTTCTGCCAGTGCGAGGTGCACACTCCTGCGCTGCTCGACTGGTGCGGATCGGTAGACCGCCGAGCGAACCAGCGGATGACGGAACCGCACGGATTCCTCGATCGTGAGCAGCCCATCGGTGGCGTCAGCCGCGGCAATCTCGATCCCGAGCCGGTCGGCTGCACGCCAGACGAGCAACGGGTCGCCGACCGGCTCGGCGGCGGCGACGAGCATCAAGCGCCGCGCAGCGGCCGGAATCGCTTCGACTCGGTGTTGAAAGCTCTCCTCGAGCCGAGTCGGCAACGCCTGCCGCGGGGCGTCCAACAGACCGAACCCACCGGCAAGCTGCTGTACCGACAACCCACGGGGCAGCTCCAGGAGCGCGAGGGGGTTGCCTCGCGTCTCGGCCACGATGCGATCGCGGATCCGCTCGTCGAGCCGGAACATGACGCTCGAACGCAGAAGCGCGCGGGCGTCCCCGTTCCGGAGCCCAAGGACCTGAAGCTCCGGGAGCCCGCGAAGATCCCCGGCGGGCGCGCGCGCCGCAAGGAGAAGTCCGACTGGCTCCGCGAGGAGCCGCCGTGCGACGAAGGCGAGCGTCTTGGCCGACACCTCATCTAGCCACTGCGCGTCGTCGACGACGCAGAGGACCGGACGCTCCTCTGCCGCCCCCGAAAGCAGCGTCAGGACCGCCAGCCCGACGAGGAATCGATCCGGCGCCGGCCCTGCGGTCCGGCCGAACGCGACCTCGAGTGCGCCGCGCTGTGGCGGAGGGAGTTGCCCCACGGCTTCGAGCAGCGGCGCACACAGCTGGTGCAAGGACGCGAACGCGAGCTCCATCTCCGACTCGACACCCGCGGCTCGAAGGACCCGCAGGTCTGCAGCCGATGCAACGGCATAGTTCAGCAGCGCTGTCTTTCCGATCCCGGCCTCGCCGTGAATGAGCAGCGTGCGACTCTCGCCGGCGCGGAGCGCGGCGATAACGTCATCGAGCAGGGCGCACTCCGAACCACGCCCCTGCAAGCTCCCCGGCCCCCAAACCGGATCGCCACCCGCCATCGCGCCTCGATCCTAGACCGAACCAGAGCATAGGGTCTAGCAGCAGCGCCTGGACCGGGACGCTCCATCCAGCTCGGCGCTACATCACGTTCGGCCGAACCTGACTCCGTCGAGAGCAGGGGTGATGGTTTGCCGCTAACCCCAGGGTGCTGAACCAGGGCATTCGCTGGGGCGACCGATCCTCCACCGCGTGACGCTGCATCCGACAGACGCAGAGGGGCGTATCGGTCAACGAGCAGGCCACACCCACCCGAACCGAGCTCGCAGATGGTCGAGGTTGGCAGGTTCGACACCCGGACGGACGCAGAGTTCGCCCGGTCGCTGCTGGCCGCAGCAGGGATTCCCTGCGTGCTCGCTCCCGACGAGGCAGCTGGCGCCTACCCCATCGACCTCTCAGGCGGCGCGCGTGTCCTGGTCGCCGATGCGGACGCCCATGATGCGGCGGTGATTCTCAGGTACTGCGCGCCAAGTGAAGCGGAGTAGGGATGCGTACGTCGGTGACGAAGGATCGACAACGACACCGAGGCAGCGGCACGTCGTCCACGGGGTGTCAACCCGCGGATGCGCCAGGGTGTGAGCGTCCCGCGCGCAGGGTCCTGTGAGGGTTGGAGTGAGGTTCCCGTTCAGGGCTCACATGTGCGGCCTGGTGCTACCGGGTTCCCTGGTCGGCGTGCCTGCGTGGCGCCGCGTTCTGGACGCGAAGCGGCGGTGTGAGCTGCGATGGATCTGCCTCGACTGGCGGGGATAGACCTGCGACATTCCCGCATCCGCGACTGGTGGACCGTCCACACCAGCTAGCCGGATAGGCGTGACGCCAACTGTCCTGCGGGCGAAGCTGTCGCCGGCCATGCCGCCCTCGCCCGGCAGCCTCCTGTCCAGAACGAGCGGCCGCGTCTGACCCGGTCATGCGGCCCCGGCGAGCCAGCGGCTGTAGAGGTCGGCGAACTGGCCGCCGCGGGTGAGCAGCTGGTCGGGTGGGCCGGCCTCGACCACCCGGCCGTCCTCGATCACGGCGATCTGGTCGGCCTCGATCACGGTCGAGAGCCGGTGGGCGATCACGATGGTGGTTCGTCCCTGGCGCAGCCGCCGCATGGCCTCGGTGACCCGGGTCTCGGTGGCCACGTCGAGATTGCTGGTCGCCTCATCGAGGATCAGCAGGGCGGGGTCGGCCAGCCAGGCCC
>DATFGA010000381.1:0-7434 GCA_035249775.1 Nocardioidaceae bacterium
GGCGCGGGGGACGCGCTGCGGGCGGACCTGCGGCAGATCAGCCGGGTGGCCAAGACGTTCGGCGGGCTGGTGCCGGGCATCGACATCAAGCCACTGGTCGCCGAGCTCCAGGACCGGGTGGCCGAGGAGCTCGACTACGGCTTGGAGGCCGAGGCGCAGAAGGTATTCGCCGCCGAGTTCCGCGACGACCCGCAGGTCTTCGTCCCCGACGTGGTCACCGGGACCGGCCAGGTGCTGGTCAGCGAGTGGGTGCACAGCGCGTCGTCGCTGGCACGGCTGATCGCCGAGGGGACCCAGGAGCAGCGGGACCACTACGGGGAGATGTACGTCCGGTTCCTGTTCGCCGGCCCCGAGCGCACCGGGATGCTGCATGCGGACCCGCATCCGGGCAACTTCCGGATCCTGCCGACACCGGACGGCGAGCTCGGCGGGATGGGCGTGGTCGACTTCGGGGCGGTCGCCCGGCTGCCCGAGCACGGCCTGCCCCGGTCGATCGGCACGCTGATGCGGATCGCGATGCTGGACGACTACGAGGACGTGCTGATCGCCCTGCGTGACGAGGGCTTCGTCAAGCCGAGCATCAAGATCGACCCGGCCGACCTCCGCGACTACCTCGGCCCGTTCATCGATCCCGCCCGCGAGGAGACCTTCAAGTTCTCCCGGGAGTGGATGCGCCGGCAGTTCCAGCGGCTCAACGACCCGCGCGAGCCCGGCTACACGATGACGCTGAAGCTGAACCTGCCGCCGTCGTACCTGCTGATCCACCGGGTCTGGATCGGCGGCATCGGGGTGCTGTGCCAGCTGGAGGCCGAGGCGCCGTTCCGGCAGATCCTCAGCGAGTCGCTGCCGGGCTTCGCCGAGTAGGGCTCACCACCACTCGCTGTCCAGCTTGCTCTCGATCGCCCGCAGGTGCTCGCGGGAGCACCTGTCGCAGAACACTTTGGTCCGGCCGTTCTCGACCGACGTGGTCCAGGTCAGTGGGGTCTCGTCCCCGGGCGCCACGGCGCCGCAGAAGTCACAGGTCACCGGCACGGCGTCCACCCTACGCATGCAGCCGGGCCCCCGGTAGCGCGATCGGCTACCGGGGGCCCGGCTTTCTGGCACTCCCCTTCAGAGCGAGCGGGCGAGCGCGAGACGCGCCTGCTGGGCTGCGCGCTCGGCGCGACGGGACAACCGCCGGGCCAGCACGAGCTGGTGCCCACGCCGCAGTTCACGCGCCTCTCCCAGGCGCGAGGATATCTGCGCTCGGGCGAGATCTTCATTGAGTAAGTTCATGTCCTTGTTCCTGTCCGGTGTGGTGTTCATGGTGTGGATTTCACTTCCTTGCTGTGCCGAACCCGCTGTCAGGCCGACCTTGGTCTTCGGATCCGCCGGGACCTTCCCGGCATTCTCGATGTGCCTTACAGCGAGCGGGCGAGCACGAGTCGTGCCTGCAGGGCTGCGCGCTCGGCGCGACGGGTCTTCCGTCGGGCCAGGACGAGCTGGTGCCCACGTCGCAGGTGACGCGCCTCTCCCAGGCGCTCGGACATCTGCGTCCGAGCCAGGTCTTCGTGCATGAGGTTCATCTGATGCTCCGGTTCTGTTCTGACTTCGGTTGGTTGAGGTGCTGCGGTGCTGTGGTGCTTCGCGTGCTTCGGTGCTGCTGTCGTGCTGCGCTGCCGGTGGTGCTAGGCCGCGACCTCGTTCTTGCGAGGACGGCCGCGGGGCCGCTTGCGGGGGATCACCGTTCCCTGCAGGAACAGCTCGCCTCCCCAGACGCCCCACGGTTCCCGGCGTTCCAGGGCTCCGGCGAGGCACTCGGCGCGAACCGGGCAGTCCACGCACAGGGCCTTTGCGAGCTCGACATCCGTCGGGGTCTCGGCGAAGAACAGCTCTGGATCGTTCGACCGGCAGGGCAGTTGCTCCTCGTCGACCTGACGGCTGCTGACCGTGTCGAGGACGCTGATGCTCATGTGTCACCTCCTTGTGACCTGATCGCTTGTGGCTGGATCGGTGAATCTGGGAAACAAAAAAGCCGCGGATCCCGGGTTTCGGGTTCCGCGGCCTGGAGGCTGCCGATCAAGAGACGTATCACTAGATCGGTGGACTCCAGGCGGAGGTACCCGGGAAGGCTCCCGTGAGGACGACAACATCGGTGATGTGGCGGTAGCCGGACACAGTGGTGGTGTCGAAACGGGGCTTCGGGTCAGCCGTAGCTGCAGACACTGGTGCACCGGCGCTCATCGGGAGGGCACGCACTGCTGCAACGAGACCGCCGCCGCAAACGGGCATGGCGAACTCGGCCTGCTGGCTGAGGGTCACGTTGATGTTCATCACTGCAATGCACCTCCTTCGATGACTTGGGCGCCGGCTTTGTCAGGGCCGTAGTGCGCGGTTGTTTTTCGAGCAGAAGCAACGTACAACGGGGGGCCTGTAAGCGGCAAACGAATTAATGGGTATTTCCCGAAAAAGTTTCGGCCGCATCAACAAATGGTCCGAGTGGGCTAGCCGATTCGTGTGCAAAACCGGAAATCCGTGCGTTGCAGGTGGTCTCAACCGGCGCCGATGATCTCCAGGACCTCAGTCCCGTACTTCTCCAGCTTGGATGGTCCGATGCCCGAAATCCTCAACAGGGACTGGGGATCGGCCGGTTTCACCTCCGCTATCGCCTGCAGGGTGAGGTCGGTGAACACGACGTACGCCGGCACCTTCTCCTCGCTCGCGCGCTCCACCCGCCAGTCGCGCAGCCGCTCGAACAGCTCCTCGTCATAGGTCGCCGGGCAGTCGTCGCAGCGGCCTACCTTGCGTTCCCTGGTGGAGTGCAGCGGCTGGTTGCAGACCCGGCAGTGCGCGACGCCCTTCTTCTTGCGTGCCTTGACCGCGCGCTCGTCCTGCTGGCGGTCCGAACCGACCTGCGGACGCAGGCCGGTCAGGAACCGGGACGGCTTGCGCGAGGCCCGACCTCCCGGCGAGCGCGCCTGCGACCAGGACACCGCCAGGTGCTCGCGGGCCCGGGTCATCCCGACGTAGAGCAGCCGCCGCTCCTCCTCGACCGCGACCGGGCCCTCGGCGTAGATGATCGGCATCGTGCCTTCGTGCATGCCGGCCAGGAAGACCGCGTCCCACTCGAGCCCCTTCGCGGCGTGCAAGGTGGCGAGGGTGACCCCCTCCGCGACCGGTGCGTGCTGCTCGGAGGCCCGCCGGTCGAGGTCGTCGACGAAGTTGCCGAGGCTCGCGTCAGGGTTGGCCGCTGCGAACTCGGCGGACTGGGACACGATCGCCTGCAGCGACTCCCAGCGGTCCCGGACGTTGCCGCGACCGGTCGGCGCCTTCTCGGTCCACTCCATGCCGGCGAGCACCGCCTTCACGTCGTGGACGACCCCCTCGCCGGACCCCTCGCCGCCGCGGGCGTTGCCGCGCAGCAGGGTGACCGCCTTGCGCACCTCCGGCCGGTCGAAGAACCGGGCCGCGCCGCGGACGACGTAGGGCAACCCCCTGGCCGCGAGCGCCTCCTCGAACGCCTCCGACTGGGCGTTGATCCGGAACAGCACGGCGACCTCGCGCATCGGCAGGCCGGCGTCGCGCAGGGCGAGGATCTGCGCGGCGACGGCCTCCGCCTCGGCGACCTCGTCGGGATACTCGGTGTAGCGGACCTCCGGCCCGGTCTCGCGCTGGGCGCGGAGCTGGACACCGGCGCTGGCCGTGCCGGACAGCAGGGTGTTGGCCGCGGCCACCACCTGCGGCGTGGAGCGGTAGTTGCGGACCAGCTCCATCGAGGTCGTGCCGGGGTGCCGCTTCGGGAAGTCCCGCAGGTAGTCGGCACTGGCGCCGGCGAAGGAGTAGATGGTCTGCGCCGGATCGCCGACCACGCACAGGCTGTCCCGGCCGCCCAGCCACAGGTCGAGCAGCGCGGCCTGGATCGGGCTGACGTCCTGGAACTCGTCGACGACGAACCACTTGTACTGGCGGCGCACCTCCGCGGCGACCCGCTCATCCTCGGCCAGCAGCGCCGCCGCACACAGCAGCACGTCCTCCATGTCCATCCGGCCCTGGCTCCGCTTGACCTCCTCGTAGGCGGCGAAGACCCGGGCCACCGTCGCGTGGTCCTGGCCGGAGACGGACCGTCCGCGGGCCGCGGCGACGGCGGGATAGTCGTCGGGGCGGACGTTGCTGACCTTGGCCCACTCGACCTCGCTGGCCAGGTCCCGCAACGTGGCCTGGTCCACCTCGACCCGGTTGCGGCGGGCGGCGTTGCCGAGCATGGACAGCTTGGACTCGGTGAGCACAGGCAGCTCCCCGCCGTACACCCGGGGCCAGAAGTAACGCGCCTGTCGCAGGGCCGCGGAGTGGAAGGTGCGGGCCTGCACCCCGCCGGCCCCGAGCGCGCGCAGCCGGGTCCGCATCTCCCCGGCCGCCCGGGTGGTGAAGGTGACCGCGAGCACCTCGGTCGGGTTGTAGACGCCGGTGGCGACGCCGTAGGCGATCCGGTGCGTCAGCGCGCGGGTCTTGCCGGTCCCCGCACCGGCCAGGACCCGGACCGGCCCGCGCAGCGCCAGGGCGACCTCGCGCTGCTCGGGGTCGAGGGCCTCGAGCAGCTGCTCGGCGGATCCTCCGGGCGCGTCCATCCGGAACAATCTCCTCAACTCAGGTGTTATGTCGGCAACCGGCCGCGAAAGGTCCGCGGCCCAGCGAATGCACACAGCCTAGACGTCTGGAAGGACAGTCCATGTCGAGCAGTTCCGAGGCAGCCGTGACGATGTACTCCACGCAGTGGTGTGGCTACTGCCACCGGCTACGGAGCCAGCTCGACCGCGAGGGCATCACCTACGAGGTCGTCGACATCGAGCACGTCCCGGACGCGGCGTCGATCGTGGAACGGGTCAACAACGGCAACCAGACCGTGCCGACGCTGGTGTACGCCGACGGCTCGGCCCAGACGAACCCGTCCGTGGCCGAGGTCAAGGCCAAGCTCGCCGCGCTGAACTGACGGTCCGGCTGCGCCGCTACCACTGACCGGGAAGCGGCGCGCCGTACCACGACTCGACCAGAGACCTGGAGATCGAGATCCCTCCGGGCAGGATCAGCGTTCCTGCTTCTGCCTGCGACTTCATCTCGTCGCGGGTGAACCAGCGGGCGTCGCTGATCTCCTCGTTGTCGACCGAGATGTCGGTGCTGACGGCGCGGGCGAAGAAGCCGACCATCAGGCTGGCCGGGAACGGCCACGGCTGGTTCCCGAAGTAGCGAACGTCGGTGACCTCCACCCCGACCTCCTCGGCGACCTCGCGGACCACGGCCTGCTCCAGCGACTCCCCCGGGTCGACGAAGCCGGCCAGGGTCGAGTAGCGGCCCTCGGGCCAGCTCGGCTGGCGGCCCAGCAGCGCCCGGTTGCCGTCGGTCACGAGCATGATCACCGCCGGGTCGGTGCGTGGGAACTGCTGCTTGCCGCAGTCCGGGCAGGTCAGCACGTGTCCGGCCTGGGCGACCTCCAGCCGGCCCCCGCACCGCGGGCAGTGCCGGTGCGCCCGGTGCCACTCGGCCAGCGCGATCGCATGCACGAGCAGTCCGGCATCGTCACGCGACAGGCTCGGGCCGACCGCCCGGAAGCCGGTCCACGCCTCCTCGGCCGCCTCGTCGTCGACGAGCACCGCGAAGTGCGCGACGTCGTGCTGGGTTCCCAGGAACACCCGCTGGCCGTCGGGTGCCTCGTCCGGGGCCCGCCAGGCGATCGCCGTACGGTCCGCGCTGACGGGGAAGCGGCTGCCCGCCAGCACCAGCACCCGGGTCCTCGGATCGGCCCAGGTCTCGTCGAGCCAGGCCTGGTCCGTACGACGCTTGCCCACCCGGTCGTGGGCCCGCACCGAGAGCGCGATGTCGGGGTTCCCGGCGACGGTCGGGTGCGTTGGCTCGGTCACGGCCCCGACCCTACGGCCACCTAGGATCGGCGGTCATGAGCACCCACATCGGAGCCCGGCCGGGCCAGGTCGCGCCGTACGTCCTGATGCCCGGCGACCCGTTGCGCGCGAAGTGGATCGCGGAGACGTTCCTCGAGGACGCCGAGTGCTACACCGAGGTCCGCGGGATGCTCGGCTTCACCGGCAGCTACCGCGGCGAGCGGGTCTCGGTCCAGGGATCCGGGATGGGGCTTCCGTCGCTCTCGATCTACGTCAACGAGCTGGTCGCCGACTACGGCGTGCGGACGATCGTGCGGGTCGGCTCCTGCGGTGCGTTGACCGAGCGGCTCCGGGTCCGCGACCTGGTGATCGCGTCCGGGGCCTGCACCGACTCGTCGATGAACCGGATCCGGTTCGAGGGCCTCGACTACGCACCGGTCGCCGACTTCGGGCTGCTGCGGGCGGCGTACGACGCAGCCTCCGCACGTGACCTGGAGGGCAACACCCATGTCGGCCTGATCTTCTCCAGCGACTCGTTCTACAACCCGCGCCCGGAGCTGACCGCGCGGATGGTGGACTACGGCGTGCTCGGGGTGGAGATGGAGGCAAGTGCGCTGTACACGCTGGCCGCACGGCACGCGGTGAAGGCGCTGGCGATCTGCACGGTGTCGGACCACATCGTCACCGGCGAGCAAACGTCGGCGCAGGAGCGGGAGCAGACCTTCGGTGACATGGTCGAGGTCGCGCTCGACGCGGTGCTCGCCACCGGTTAGCCCCGCAACGTGTCCCGGAGCGCCTCGAGTCCGGTGAACCGCGGCGTCCACCCGAGCCGGCTCTTCGCCCGGGTGGTGTCCATGACGGCCGGGTGGCTGGCCGCCTCGACCCACTCGGCCGCCGACGGCAGCAGCGGCAGCCGGGAGAGCGCCCGGGCGGCTGCATGCGTCGGGCCGGCGGGAAGCGGGAGCGGCACGATGCCGAGCTCCCGGGCGACATCGACGGCGCTGAGCACACCGTCCCCGGCGATGTTGTAGGCCCCGGGCGGTCCGGCCGCCACCACGCACTGCAGCAGCGCGCTGCCGACGTCGTCCTCGTGGATGAACTGGACCGGGACGTCCGGGATGAACGCCAGCACCGGCACCGGCAGCCGGCCGATCCGTCCCTGCAGCCGGCGGGCCAGCGGCGCCAGCGGACCGGGCAGCAGCTCCTTCGCGCCGACCACGTGCGGGCCGAGCACGATCGGCGGCCGGAGCAGGTACAGCGCCAGGCCGGGGTGCGCGGCGGCCTCGGTCCGGAGCAGGTGCTCGAGCTCGGCCTTCTCCTGCGCGTAGAACAGCCGGTCCGCCGGCCGGACCGGCCAGTCCTCGGTCATCCCCACCGGGTTGTCGCGGTGGAAGCCGTAGGCGGCGACGGACGAGGCGTAGACGAACCGCCGTACGCCCGCGGCCGCCGCGGCCCGGAAGGCGTTCAGCGTGCCCTCGATGTTGATCGCGCGGCTCGTCTCGCGGCCGCCGCCGACGATGAGGAACGCCAGGTGCACGACGACGTCGCTGCCGGAGAACGCCTC
>DATFGA010000382.1:0-2514 GCA_035249775.1 Nocardioidaceae bacterium
AGATCGGGCGAATCGGTAGAGGAGACCCTTGTTCCCCGGAGTCGGCACCCTCGTCAACATCATCACCGTGCTGGTCGGCACGGTGATAGGCGTGCTCGTCGGTCACCGGCTGACCCAGCGCACCCGCGACGTCGTCACCGACGGGCTCGGTCTGGTCACGCTGCTTATCGCGGCGAGCTCCGCGGTGAGCATCGCCGACCCGGCCTGGTCCGCCGCGGTCGGAGACAGCGCGCCGATGCTGATCGTGCTCGGCGCGCTGTTGATCGGCGGGATCCTCGGTTCGATCCTGGGCATCGAGGACGGCATGGAGCGGTTCGGCAGCTGGCTCCAGCGCCGGCTGCACGCCCGGGGCGGCGGCGGTCACGAGGACAGCGCGGATCGGCAACGGTTCATCGAGGGGTTCGTCTCGAGCTCGCTGGTGTTCTGCGTCGGTCCGCTCACGGTGCTCGGCTCGATCAACGACGGGCTGGGCAACGGCGCGGACCAGCTCTACCTCAAGGCGGCCCTCGACGGGTTCGCGTCGATCGCGTTCGCGGCGTCGTTGGGGTGGGGCGTCGGCGCGAGCGCGATCGCCATCTTCGTCGTACAGGGGTCGCTCACCGTGCTCGGTGCGGCGCTCGGCGACATCCTGCCCGACGCGCATCTTGCTGCGCTGACCACGACCGGCGGGCTGATGTTGGTCGGCGTCGCGCTGCGCCTGCTGCGGATCAAGCAGGTGCCGGTCGGCGACCTGCTCCCCGCGCTCGTGATCGCCCCGTTGCTCACCGCGGCGGTAATCGCTGTGCGCTGATCTGCCCCTGACAACGGTGCTTGGCGGTGGTGGTTGCACTCCGCAAACAGGTCGAAACCCGTTGCAGCATTGTTGCCGTAATGGGGCGCGATGCCCCCGCTATGGCCTTAATGTGATCTCCGGGGTGGAACGGCGACACCGCATGTCTATACGAGAGTTATGACCTGCGTCACGATGTCGCTATAGTCCCGCAGGACCTTTGGACCGGAGCGACGGGAGATTCCGTGCGAGTGCGTCATACCAGAATCGTGGCGCTTCTCTTGATGGCAGTGATCGCAACGGTCGCGATGATGGGAAGTGCGCAGGCGGCAACGCCGATGGGCGCTGCGGTTGTCACGGCCGAAGAAGACGCGATCAACATCAGAGGGAAGCTGGTCGACACGCGGGAACAGCCACCCGCCCCCGTCGAGGGAGTCGACATCACCGTCGAGGACGACGCCGGAGAGGTTGTCGGCGAGAGCACCTCCAACGCACAGGGCGAGTTCGCGGTCCCGCTGCCCGGCGGCGCCGCGGAAGTGGTCGGCGAGACCTACATCATCAAGATCGACACCGAGACGCTCCCCGAGGGCACCACGCTGCGGAACCCCAACCAGGTCTCGCTCGAGACGCGGATCCAGCTCTCGGCCGACGTGTTCGTCACCTTCCCGATCGGTGAGGACCCGACTCCCCCGATCAGCAAGGCCGTCCAAGGGCTGCAGCTGGCCGTCGGCGGACTGGTGTTCTCGCTGCTGCTGGCGATGGCCGCCCTCGGACTGTCGATGATCTTCGGTACGACGGGCCTGACGAACTTCGCGCACGGCGAGCTGATCACCTTCGGGGCGATCGCCGCCTTCGCGATCGACCGACTCCCGGGCGACATCGTCGTCGCCGGCATGAACATCACGCTGGTCGTGGCGATCGCGTTCGCGCTGGTGATCTCGACGTTGTTCGGCTGGGGCCAGGACAAGATGCTGTGGAAGCCGTTGCGCAACCGCGGCACCGGCCTGATCGCGGCGATGATCGTCAGCATCGGCCTGTCGATCTTCCTGCGCAACGTGTTCCAGTACTTCGCCGGCGCGGCCAACCACAACTACTCCCAGTGGACCAGCCCCGCACCGTGGGGGGTCGGCCCGATCCTGATCACCCCGAAGGACGTCGGCGTGATCGTCTTCTCGGCCATCGTGCTGATCGCGGTGACCGTGGCGGTCCAGCGGACCAGGCTCGGCAAGGCCACCCGCGCGGTCGCCGACAACCCCGCCCTCGCCGCCTCGTCCGGGATCAACGTGGACCGGGTGATCTCGGTCGTCTGGGCGGTCGGCGCAGGGCTGGCCGGCCTGTCCGGTGTCCTGCTCGGCATGACCCAGGGCTTCGACTACCAGGTGGGCTTCAAGATCCTGCTGCTGGTCTTCGCCGCGGTCATCCTCGGCGGCCTCGGCACGATCTGGGGTGCCCTGGTCGGGTCGTTCATCATCGGCATCTTCATCGAGGTGTCCACGCTGTTCGTGCCCGCAGAACTCAAGTTCGTCGGAGCGCTCCTGGTGCTGATCCTGGTGCTGCTCTTCCGTCCACAGGGCCTGCTCGGCCGCGCCGAGCGCGTCGGTTAAGGCGAGGGAGACAACCATGGACTTCTCGAATCTGCTCACCCTCAGCCTCCAGCAGGGTCTCGGCCCCACCGCGGTGGTCTACGCGCTCGCCGCGATCGGCCTGAACATCAACTTCGGCTACACCGGTCTGCTGAACTTCGG
>DATFGA010000383.1:0-2263 GCA_035249775.1 Nocardioidaceae bacterium
GTGCTGCGCTCCCGGCAGCGCGACGAGGACCTGGCCGCGCTGGTCGCTGACCTCGCGGTCGCCGCGGCCGCCCTCAGGTAGCCGCCGAGCCGCGTCAGTCGGCTGGAAAGTGCGTGAGCCGGTCACCGTGACCCGTTGGCGCACACCGGACGACCGAAAAGAACGTGAGCCGGTCACCGTGACCGGCTCAGGCAACCCACGCGACAAGTCAGAGGATGCTGGATCCGCGTCATGCGCCATGTTCAGCCCACAGGTGCTGAACATCAGGTCCCCGCGGCGAGCGAGCCGGATGCCGGGCCCTGGCAGACTGTTCTCATGGCCCTGGACGTGCAGCAGACCCGGCTGATCGCGCTACCGCCGGACACGGTGGCGGCCTATGCGATGGACTGGCGGCACGACCACGAGTGGACCCAGGGCATCCGCACGGCCGAGCTCACGACAGAGGCGCCGGAAGGTGGCTTTGGGCTGGGCGCCGAGGTGACGCGGACGGCGTACTTCCTGGGGAAACGGATCGACTACGTGCTTCGGGTGAGCGGATACGACCCGCCGACGGAACTGGACATGCGGTCCGTCGCCGGTCCGATGCCGATGCACATCACCTACCGGTTCGAGCCGGTCGGCGCCGGAACGCGGGCCAGCATCCGGGTGCGCGGCGACGCCAGCACGTACTACCGCATCGCCGGTCCGTTGATGGGCCTCATGGTCCGGCGCAACCTCGGCAAGGACCTACGCGATCTCGAGCGCCGGCTGACCGGTGTGACCGACTGACCCATGCATGCTTCGCGTTCGTGCAGGGCACTTGAAATCACCCGCACCACAACGAAGGGTGACAAGCATGAGCGAGAACCCAGCTGACCCGACCGGCGAGCAGACCGGCACCGATCCGGACACCGGCGTCTCCGACGGCGTGACCGAGAACGAGACCTACCACTCCTACAGCGTCGATGACGAGGACCAGCCGCAGGGCGACGGCACCAGTCTGGTGAGCGACCGCGGCCTCGAGGACCCGATGGACGAGGGGTACTCGCCTCCGGAGAAGTGGTCGGCGGGCGAGGGCTACGGCAACACGCCGCTCGAGGAGGAGCGCGGGGAGACGCTCGACCAGCGGATCGCGCAGGAGGTCCCCGAGCCGGACCCCTACGAGCAGGCCGCGAACGAGACCGAGAACGTCGGCGGTGAGGTCGGCGACGAACGGACCGGCCGCCTGGTCAGCGAGGACGGCGGGATCGCCGAGGACACCGAGAAGGACCTCGTCGCCGAGGACATCGGCATCGACGGTGCGGCCGCCAGCGCCGAGGAGGCGGCGGTGCACACGATCGACGAGGAGTAGCGCGTCACCGGGGTACGGCGGGCTCCTCCTGCTTCGTGCCCCGTTCCCCGGAGTCGGTCAGCCGGCACTCCTCGGCCGCCCGGGCCTCGAGCTCGGCCCGCCGGTTCTCCTCGAGCTCGGCCTGATGGTGGTCGTACTCGCCGGGCGGGCTGACCAGCTCCGCGGCGCCGTGCTCGAGCCGGCTCAACGCGGCGCGCGCGAAGATCTGCTGCTCGGTGGTGGTCCGCTCGGAGCGACCGCGGCCGATGAAGCTGACCGCCCAGTGCATCAAGGCCGTGACCCGGTTCTTGAACCCGGTGATGTAGACCAGGTGCACGCCGAGCCACATCAGCCAGGCGATGAACCCGGAGATCCGGAGCTTGCCGATCATCGCGACCGCGTCGAAGCGGCTGATGATCGCCATGCTGCCCTTGTCGAAGTACTTGAACGGCGGCTGGGGTCCTTTGCCCTCGACCCGGTTCTTGATCTCCTGGGCGGCGTACTTCGCGCCCTGGATCGCGACCTGGGCGACACCGGGCAGGTGGTCCAGGTTGATCATGTCGCCGACCACGAACACCTCCGGGTGCCCGGGCAGGGTCAGGTCGGGGTTGACCGAGATCCGGCCGGCGCGGTCGAGGGCGGCACCGGTCTGCTCCGACAGCGTCCTGCCCAGCGGGCTGGCGGCGACGCCGGCGGCCCAGATCTTGGTGACCGCGTTGATCCGGCGCCGGGTGCCGTCCTTGTCCTGCACCTCGAGGCCGCGTTCGTCGACGTCGACCACCATCGCCCCGAGCTGCACCTCGATACCGAGCGCCTCGAGCTCCTTCTTGGTCTTCCGGCCGAGCTTCTCCCCGAACGGTGGCAGCACCTGGGAGGCGGCGTCGAGCAGGATCACCCGGGCGGTCCGGGTGTTGATCCGGCGGAAGTCCCGGTGCAGGGTCCGGTGCGCGAGCT
>DATFGA010000384.1:0-6792 GCA_035249775.1 Nocardioidaceae bacterium
AGCCGGCCGGCTGACCCGCGGCGCCCGCGACGCGCAGAGCAACGGCGGCCAGAGCAGCGGCACGCAGACCTCCGTGTACGACGACCCGCGCGGCACCGCAACCGGCCAGCCGACCGCAGGCATCGGCTACCCGGCCGAGGATCCTGCCTACCCGGCGGGCGTCAGCGGGGTCTCCCCCGAGGCCGCCACCGGGGCGCCCGTCGACCCGGACGGCCCGATCCGCAGGGGGCCGATGTGACCACCTACAACGCACCGACCGGAACCACCCCCACGCCCAGCACGCAGACGACGGCCGACGGCAGGTCGATGGGCGACATCGTCGGCGACATCGCCAAGGACGTGAGTGCCCTGGTCCGTCAGGAGATGGACCTGGCGAAGGTGGAGATGAAGCAGGAGGCCACCAAGGCCGGCAAGGGCGCCGGGATGCTGGGTGGGGCCGGCGTAGCAGGCCACATGGCCCTGGTGGCCCTCACTGCCACGCTTGTCATCGTGATGGACCTTTTCATGCCGCTCTGGCTCTCGGCACTGATCGTGACCGTCCTCTGGGGCGTCATCGCCGCGGTGCTGGCCGCCCGCGGCCGCAAGGAGCTCAAGCAGGTCGACCCGAAGCTGCAGACCACACAGCGGACCCTGAAGGAGGATGTCCAATGGGCCAAAGCACAGAAGAGCTGACCACCGACATCGAGCACACCCGACGTGACCTGTCGCGCGACCTCGACGCGTTGCACGAGCGGGTGAGCCCGCACCAGGTCATGGCGCGCCGCAAGCAGGCGACCCGGAGCAAGCTGCACTCCATGAAGGAGAAGGTGATGGGCTCCGCGCACGACGCGAAGCACAGTGCCTCCGCCACCGGCAGCAGCGCCGCGGACTCCGTCTCCGGTACGGCGCAGCAGGCAGTCGGCACCGTGGAGCAGAAGACCGAGGGCAACCCGCTTGCCGCAGGCCTGATCGCCTTCGGTACCGGCGTCCTGATCTCGTCGTTGATCCCGGCCAGCAGGGCCGAGGCGCAGGCCGCACAGCGCCTGGTCGAGCAGGCCAAGGAGCACGGTCAGCCGGTGATGGACGAGGCGAAGGCGGCCGGGCAGCAGATGGGCCAGGACCTCAAGGACCAGGCCGGGCAGGCCGCGCAGGAGGTCAAGGCCAGCGCTCAGGAGTCGGCACGCAACGTGCAGTCCGAGGGGCAGTCCTCGGCGCAGCACGTCAAGGACGACACCCAGCAACGGATGTAGTCGCACACGAGGAACCACGGACGCCGCCCTGCTCGCAGGGCGGCGTCCGTGCGTCCGGGGACCTACCGCCGCATCGGCCGGGTGGCAACCGAGCGGAACAGGTTGGCCGCAGCGGCCTGGCCGACCGGTGTCAGCTCGAGCCGGTAACGCCGGCGGCTCTCTTCCCACCATCCCAACGGCAGCCCGCGGCGGTACCACTCGACGCCGATCGCGGTCACGTCGCCGGCGATGACCGTCGTCCCGTCCGCCGCCCGCCACTTGTTGGCCAGCGCCGCGGCGACCTCCCCGTCGAGCTCCTCGCGGCTCACCGGCTCGCTGGTCAGCAGCACCGCGGCCCCGACCGCGAGCGCATCGGCCTCGAACCCCTTCTGCCGCGGGTCCGCCGCGGTCAGCACCGACCACAACCGGGCGGGATCGGCCAGGCAGCGTCTTCCCTCCGCCGACACCGTCAGCCGTTTCGCGCGCCGGGTGAGCAGCCGCGTGTCGCGCAGGTGCTGGTCGAGGAACATCAGCCGCGGCAGGTCGCTCTCGCTGCGCGGCGTGGCCCCGATCATCTGGTCGCTCCAGCCGAACCGGTCGTCGAGCGCGATGGCCAGCTTCGCGGGAAGGTAGCCGGCGCTGGTCAGCGTGACCCCCTCTCCGACCGCCTCGAGCACCGCGACCGCCGGCGCCAGGGACAGCTCCGCGCCCTCGGGCAGCGGAACGGGGTCGATGACCAGCGGCACGACGGAGGTCCACGGCCGCTGCCGGCCGCGCGCCAGCTGGTGCACCCACATGCCCATCCGTTCCTCGTGCACGACCGCCACCGGACTGCGCCCGTCGTACGACATGCTCGGGGTGGTCAGGTGCGCCTCGACGAGCCGGCCGGCGCGGGACCGGAAGCCGCGAGCGGACGGGTCGAGGGTGCCGTCGCGGATCGACCGCTCGAGGAGCCGGGTGACGTCGGCGTGGATGCGGGCCTCGTCACCACCCATCACCTCACCGAAGGTGAGCGCGTCGGTGTCGGGCGGGACCAGGCCGGAGTCCTGTGCGGCCGCGTACGCCGCGGCCGCGCCCTTCTCGGGCTCCTCGTGCCACGCGGACAGGATCGTGTGCGTGCGCGGGTCGCGGCAGATCTCGGCGTACCGGTCGAGGCCCGCGGCCTGGAGGAAGTCCCCCAGCGCCCAGGCGATCTCGTGGTGCTCGCGGTCCTCGGTCATCCACCGCGTCGGGAGGGTCTGCCACAGGAAGTGCTGCACGTCGGACTGGGTCAGCGTGGCCAACGGCACGCGCGTGTCGTCGTGGCCCAGCAGCGACTCGACGACCGGCCGCGCCGTGGTCGCGGTCTCCTCGTCGAGGGTGTCGAGCGCGCGGTCGATCTCGTCCATGCGTCCATTGTGTCGGCGCGGTCCCTAGACTGCGCGGGTGGATGGCATACGCGTCGTGTTCAGCAAGTGGGGCGGTCGCCCGCACTACGAGTACGACGCGCTCCGGCTCGGCTCGGACGAGCACGGTGACTGGCTCGGCGTTCCCGCCGGGACGCCGATGTCGCGGCCGGGCGTCGCCTTCTCCCTCGAGGTCGCGTTCGTGGTGCTGGTCCCCGAGCACAAGGCGTTCGCCGCCAGCTTCTACGCGCCGACCGGCTCGCCCCCGAACGGCTGGGTGGAGGTCTACGTCGACATCACGACACCGCCGGTCTGGACGGACGGGACGGTGCACCTGGTCGACCTCGACCTCGACGTGGTCCGCGGCCGCACCGGTCGGGTGTGGGTCGACGACGAGGACGAGTTCGCCGACCACCGGGTCCGCTACGGCTACCCGACCCAGGTGATCGAGACCGCGCTCGCGTCCTGCGACGAGGTGCGGCTCGCGGTGGAGGGCCGCATCCCGCCGTACGACGGACGCACCGGGGCGCATTGGCTCGAGCAGCTCGAAGCCGCCATGATGACACCGTGACCGACATGAACCGCGTTTCCCGCCTGGTGACCGTGCACGGCCAGGTCCAGGGTGTCTTCTTCCGCGACGGCTGCCGGCGCGAGGCCGAGCACTACGGCGTGACCGGATGGATCGAGAACGCGCCGGACGGCACCGTGCGCGCGCTGTTCGAGGGACCGTCCGACGCGGTCGAGACGCTGCTGAAGTGGGCGCACGACGGGCCGACCCGGGCGGTGGTGGACCGGGTCGACGTCACCGGGACCGAGGACCAGGGCACCTCCGAGTTCCGGGTCCGCGGCTGACCCGCCGATGGCGCTCGCGGTCTGCCTGCTCTTCGACGCCCGCACCGAGCACGCCGTCCGGGAGACCTGGCGGCGGCTGGAGGACACCGGTGTGCCCACCCTGCTCAGCCACACCCACGGCCGGCACGTGCCGCACCTGTCCTACGCGGTGCTGCGCACGTTCGACGTGGCCGCGGTGATGGACGCGACCGACCTGCTGCCCGACGAGGGCCCGATGAACCTGCACTTCGACGCCCTCGGCATGTTCCGGCGCAGCCGTTCCTGGCTGGTGCCCGCGGTGACCAGTGATATCGCCGCCCGGCAGGAACGCGTCGTCGAGGCGGTCGAGTCGACCGGCGCGGACCTGCACCAGCACTACCGACCCGGCGTGTGGGTGCCGCACTGCACGATCGCGCCGCGGATCAAGCTCGAGCAGCTCCCCCGGCTGGCGGCGGCCGTCTACGACGTGCTGCCGCTGGTCGGCACCGTGGAACGGGCCGCCCTGATCGACAGCGGCACCGGCGAGCAGTGGCCGCTTCGCCACATCCCCTGAGCGGACGAGCGGGTCAGACCTTCTGCCGCTTCACCGCGCGGGCGCGCAGCGGCCCGACCAGCCGTGGTCCGGACAGCCGGTCCTCGAGGCGTCGCACCTCCCGCTTCAACGGCTGGGCGATGTACTCGCCGAGGATCACACCGGAGGCGAGCGCGATCGCGATCGCCGCGGCCGTCGCCATCGACAGGATGCCGGCGGTCTCGCCGGCGGCCATCTCCGAGAGCGCCCGGTAGATCGACAGCCCGGGCAGGAGCGGGACGATCGCGGAGACCACGACCACCAGCGGCGGCACCCGGACCCGGCCGGCGACCGCGTAGCTCACCACGCCGATCGCGATCGCGGCCAGCGCGGCCGACCAGGCCCGGCCGAAGCCCTGCACGTCCATCAGGTAGGAGATCAGCTGGCCCAGTCCGCCGATCAGCGCGATCGGCAGCAGGCTGCGGTAGGGGGCGTACGACGCGAACGCGAACGCACCCGCGCACAGCGCCGCGCCGAAGGTGACCAGCGGCAGGTCGGAGAAGACGGCGGCGCCGGGGTCCAGCGCGATCGGCACGTCCATCATCTGGGCGACCGTCAGCCCGCCACTGACCCCGGCGATGATCCCCGCGGTCGCCAGCATCACCTCGAGCAGCCGGGCGCCGGCGGTGATGTAGTAGCCGGTGAGCGCGTCCTGCACCGCGCCCATGAACCCGATGCCGGCCAGCAGCATGATGATGGAGGCAGTGACTGCCAGAGAGGGGTCGACCGGCACCTCGGTGGCGGCAACCCCCGTGGCCAGCAGCGTGGCCAGCAGCCCGCCGGCGACCTGCTGGTAGAACGACGGCAGCCGGCGCAGCGACATCCACCGCTGGAGCAGGACGATCCCGATCGCGGCGGCGAACGCGATCAGCACCACGATCCAGTCGCCGCCGACGAGCAGCCCCACCCCCATCCCCATGTAGCCCCAGCCCAGCGTGGAGGCCCAGCGGGGCAACCGGTGACCGGAGGACACGATCTGGGCCAGCCTGCTGCGGGCCTGGTCCCGGTCGATGTCGCCGCGGATCAGCTCGGTGATGATGATGTCGACGTTGGTGAGGTCCTCGTAGTCGATGTCGCGCTGCTTGACGTTGCGGGTCTGGATCATCGCCGGCTCGTCGTAGCTGGGCTGGTGGCTCATCGACAGCGCCGTGAACGTCACGTCGACGTCGACCCCCCGCAGGCCGGTGGCGCGCGCGACCGAGAGCATCGTCGCCGCCACGTCGGCGGCGCCCGCGCCCGACGACAGCAGCACCTCACCGACCCTCAGCGCGAGGTCGAGGGTCTTGTAGATCTCCCGGGTCTCACTCACGCGGCCCATTGTGTCGAGTCCCCCCGAGCGGGGACCAACCGGTCACGTCGTGGACCCGCGAAAACCATTTGCGGACGCTCAGGGTCATTTCGGTCCGAACCAGCGCATCGTTGAGAAATCAACAGAGGCGGAAACAAAGCCGCCGGGGTAGGTTGAACCCGAACCACGGCACGCGGTCCCGTCCGGGCGGGACGACCCGGTCCAGGCCCTGCGTTACGCACACAGGGCGCGCACTGCGCCGGGAGCACGACGGGACCGCGAGGCCATCCCCGGGCTACTGCACCACCGCCGGCCGCAGCACGGTGCGGAACACGTGCACCACCATCGCCACGAACACCAGCACCCAGGCGGTGAACGCCACCCACAGCTCGGCGCTGCCGATGATCTCGACGAGCGGCAACGTGTTCGCCTCGCCGAGGTAGATCCCCGCCACCGCGTACATCCCGAGCGGGAAGATGATGCTCCACAACGTCGCCTCGTAGATCAGCGGCACCCGCCGGCTCACGTGCCGCCACCAGCCGGCCGCGAACAGCACCGGGATCAGCCAGGTCGCGCACGCCCAGAACATCACCGCGAGGCCGGCGATCAGGTCCCGGGTGGCGTCCACCATCGGGGCGTCGGCCATCTCCACGATCCGGGCGCCGGCGAGCACCGTGATCGCGAGTGCACCCATCGACACCCAGTACGGCGGGCTCAGCTCCTCCGGTGTCAGGTCGTAGAGCATCAGCCTCAGGGACACGAAGATCGCGGCGGCGACGTAGAGGAACACGCCGACCGACCAGGACGTGACCGCGAGCAGGGCGAGCTCGCGCCGACCTGTGTCGTAGACCGGTTCGAGGGTCGCCGCGGCGGTCGCGACCGACTGGCTGGCCACCACCCAGATGAACCAGCTGCCGTTGGCCGCGGCGACCACGGGGCGCTCCTCCCGACCCAGCACGGCGGTCCACGGCACGACGTACCCGAGCACGAACCAGGCCAGGCCGGACAGCGCCAGCAGCACCGCGGTCGCGGTGTAGGCGCCGTCGAGGCTGAGCCGGACGCCGAGCACGTTCGTCCCGGCGACGAAGGTGAAGAAGCCGAAGCCGCGGCGTGGGTCGGTGAAGTCCCCGACCACCGCGTGCCGGTAGGCCAGGAACCGCCACAGCGTCAGCGGCAGCAGGATCACGAACGCCGCCGCGCACACGGCGAAGAGCAGGTCGGAGACGAGGTTGAAGCCGCGCAGCTCCATCCCGACCGAGATGATCCCGCTGGCCATCACCAGCGCGAAGTAGCCGGGCGTGAGGCCCTCGACCGCACGCCGTACCCGGTCCATCAGTGTCTCGTCCACTGACGGGAGGCTACCGGCCGACGCCCTCCGCGCGCGGGAGCAGCGTGCGCCGGTCGTCCGGCAACCGGCGGGTCCGCCCGCTGCGGTCCAGGTGGTCCAGCAGCGGCAGCGCCACCCGCCGGCTGGTGCCGAGCCGGACCCTGGCCTGGCTGGTCGTGAAC
>DATFGA010000385.1:0-9554 GCA_035249775.1 Nocardioidaceae bacterium
GTGACCGCCGTGACCGATATGCGGCTCCTCGTTCTCAACGGGCGGGACCTCGACTGGCTGTTCCAGGACAAACGATTGGCCGCACGGGTGCAGGAGAACCTGGAGCGTCACCTGGCCGGTCCTCAGCCGTCCTGATCCGCCACCCGCTGGTTGCGAGCAGCATTGGGGTCGGACTTCGCTGACGCGCGCGGGCGCGAACGCCTCGGCCGATTTCATTGCGGACCGTACCCGATTGATCGCTGGAGCAGATCGGATTTCAACAGGTCATGTCGGACCTCGGCTCCCCCGTCAGAGTCGCCAACGGCATAAGCCGCCGCATCGCCCGGATCGAGCTCAGATCCCCGACCGTTGTCGGCCGACTACGCGCCTTGGCCGTGACCCCGACCGACATGCGGTTGCCACCGCGGTGTACGCGCCCGCTCGCAGCCCCGCGTAGAGCCTCTGTCGGGACGTCCCGTGAGCGGATCTGCAACCGAAGCGTCGGGATGCGGCCTGTTGGTAGCCGTCCCTCCACGGTGGCGCGAGGCGCGCCCAGCGCCGCAGGGCACATGGCGGCATACTCGACACAGAAGCAGTGTGCAGGCGGGAAGGAAGGAACGGCGTGGCCAAGGAATCACGAGACATCGAGCGGATGTACGGCACAGACGCGGTGGTCGCGAAGCTGCGGCGCCTCGCGGACGCACTCGAGAGTGGAGGCTCGTTCAGGATCCAAATCGCCGGAGAGCGCATCCGGGTCCCGGCGCGGGCTGAATTCTCCATCGAACACGAACGCGGCGACGAAGATGAGGAGATCGAGTTCCAGCTCAAGTGGGCGCTCGGCGAGCAGCCGGCCTCGTCGGCCGACGACGAACCGCTCGTCTGACCCGCCGATAAGCGCCCGGTCAATCAGCTCCTGTGCGAGCGGGGATCCCTGGGCGGGACGTGCGCGCGCTTCGCGGCATGCCAGTGCGTTCGTCCTCAGGAAAGTTGGTGCTCTAGTCGATGGTTTCGATGAGGTCGCCGGTGGTGACTTCTCCGTCGTTGAGAACATCGGCGCGTAGGCCGCCGCGGTGGATCAGTCCCCGAAGCGCGCCCTTGATGGTGAGGCGTTCCAGATGTGAGCACGGCTCGCAGAGGCGCTGGCCGACGCACTCGACGCTGCCCACCCGGAAGCGTCGCCCGACCAGGGCGTTGAGGTCGATCCCGCGGGTCACGATGTTGCGACGTGCCTCGGCGTAGCCAAGGGTGCGGCCCTCGGGCAACGTGAGGCTGTCGAGCACCTCGGCCTCGATCAGGGTGAGGTCGTAGCCGCGGGCGGTGTCGTTGGCAGGGGAGAAGGTGCCTGCCTTGGCGGCGTAACGGTCACCGTCCAGGCCCCGGTTCGCGAGGGCCTTGGCACTGCCCACGGCGCGCATGTCGCCGGTGGCCCGCTCTGCCAGCGCGATTGCCGCGACTCTGCCGCGCAGTTTCGGCGGCGTGGATGTGGGGGCGATGAACGCCGGGTCGAGGCCGCACAGGACGTATCCCTCCCGGATCGGGAGGTCGGTCGCAGCACTACCGAGCAGGCTTGGGTCCTGGGGACTCAGCACGACGCCCGAGGGTGTGCCGAACATGAGCACCGCCGTGACGTCGTCAGCGTCCGCGCTGCGGCCCGGCTTTCCTAGGACGGCCAGCCAGTATCCGGGCCAACTGAAGGTGGCAGGCTTCGCGAGCGTCACCAGTCCCGCGCCTCTTCCAGCGAGCCAACTGCGCCAGTGGCTGACCGCCCCCTCCAAGTCGGACCGCGGCTGAGGTACCTCGGCGATGATCGTCTCGGTTACCGACGCCACACATGCGGCGAAGGACCGAGTGACGGCGGGAACTGCCTCGTCCTCGGGCAAGTCGACTTCGATCATGCGGGCATCCTCACACGGCGCGGCGACGTGGGCCCAAGGTGCCTCGTCGTGCATGCCCGCGGACGTACGCACATCGGTTGATCCGGCAACTCCGCTGGCCCAAGCGCGACCGTCAATAGGGACACACCCAGGAAGACCTACCGCCAGGTCCGGTGTGTGGCGAAACGTGACTAGTTGCCGTGCCAGGACGACCACAGCGCGGCGTACGACCCGTCCTGCTCCACGAGCTCGTCGTGGGAGCCGAACTCGCTGATGCGGCCGTCCTCGACCACTGCGACCCGGTCCGCGTCGTGCGCGGAGAACAGTCGGTGGGCGATCGCGATCACGGTGCGGCCGTGCAGCACGGCAGCCAATGACCGCTCCAGGTGCCGGGCCGCCCGCGGGTCGATCAGCGACGTCGCCTCGTCCAGCACCAGCGTGTGCGGGTCCGCCAGCACGAGCCGGGCGAGCGCGATCTGCTGAGCCTGCGGCGGGGTGAGCGAACGTCCACCGGAGCCGACGACCGTGTCCAGCCCCTGCGGCATCTCCTCGACCCAGTCGCGTGCGTCCACTGCCGCGAGAGCGGCGAACAGCTTCTCGTCGTCGGCGCGCTGGTCGATCGCCAGGGCGAGGTTCTCGCGCACGGTGCCGACGAACACGTGGTGCTCCTGGGTGACCAGGGCGACGTGACCGCGCAGATGGGTCAGCGGCAGCTCGGTGAGCCCCACGCCACCCACGGTGACCGCACCGGTCCGCGGCGGGTGGATTCCGGCCAGCAGCCGGCCCAGCGTCGACTTTCCGGCGCCGGAGGGCCCCACCATGGCGATCCGCTCACCGACCTCGACCGACAGGTCGACGCCGTGCAGCACGTCGCGGCCGCCGCCGTAGGCGAACCGCACGTCCTCGGCCTCGATCTGCTCGCCCTGCGGGTTCCGCCCGGTCACCTCGCGGTCGTCGGGCACGTGCGCGACGCCGAGCAGCCGGGCCAGCGAGGCGGCACCGACCTGGAGCTCATCGAGGATGGAGACGATCCGGTCGACCGGGTCGATCAGCATCTGCACGTACAAGGTCGCGGCCGTGACGTCCCCGAGGGACACCGAGCCCTGGGTGTAGAGGTAGCCGCCGAACAGCAGGGTCGCGACCGTGGGGATCAGGTAGGCGATCTCCACGGAGGGGAAGAACACGGTCCGCAGGAACAGCGTGTACTTCTCCGCGTTGTAGGACTCGGTGATGTCTTCGTCGATCTTCTTCAGCCGCCGGTCGGTCAGGTTGAGCGCCTCGACGGTGCGGGCACCCTCCACCGTCTCGGTGAGCGAGGCGTTGATGGAGGCGTACGACGCGTTCTCCCGCAGGTAGCCCTCCTTCGCCCGGCCCAGGTACCACTTCAGGCCGATCACCAGCGGCGGGACTCCGAGCACGCACGGGATCGCGACCCACCAGCCGACGGTCAGCGCGGCGATGAAGGTCAGTGTCGCGGTGATCACCGCGATCACCCACTCGGGCAGCGCGTAGCGCACCGACCAGCCGAGCTGCTCCACATCCCGGGAGGTGCGGGTCAGCAGATCACCGCTGCCGGCGCTCTCCACCACACCCACCGGCAGCGCCAGCGTGTTCTTGACGAAGTCCTCCCGCAGCTCCGCGAGCACCCGCTCGCCGAGCACGAACGACACGTAGCGGGCGTACCGGGTCAACACTGTCTGGACGATCAGGAACCCGGCCAGGATGGCGATGATCTGGTTGACGTGGCCGAGCGTGGTGCCGTTCTCGACCGCCTCGACGAGATCACCGAGCAGCCGTGGACCGGCCAGCGCGGCAAGCGCAGCCAGCCCGTGCAGCGCGAGGCCGCCGTACATCCACTTCGGGTACTTCCGCAGCACGTGCAGGGCGTACCGGCGTACCTGCGCCCCGGTCGCGACCGGCAGGATCTCGTTCATACCGTCGCCTCCTCCTCACGGGTCACGACCGCGCGGTACTCGGGCACCTGGCTCAGCAGGTCGCGGTGCTTGCCGAAAGCGACGACCACGCCGTCACGCAGGAAGGCCACGTTGTCGACCCGGTCCAGCAGCAGCGGACTGGTCGTGGTCACGACGGTGGTCCGGCCGGCGCGCTGTACGTGCAGCCGGTCGGCGACGCGAGCCTCGGTGTGCGCGTCGACGGCCGAGGTGGGCTCGACGAGGATCAGCACCTCGGGGTCCGCGGCGAGCGCGCGGGCCAGCACCAGCCGCTGCCGCTGTCCGCCGGAGAACGAGCGCCCGCGCTCGGTGACCACCGTGTCCATCCCTTCGGGAAGGGCCTCGAGGACGTCGTCGGCCGATGCCGTCTGCAGCGCCGCGGCCACCGCGGTCGCCCCGCGGTCCCGGATGTCGACCTGGTCCTTGAGGACACCGGAGAACAGCGTGCTCCCGGCGTCGGAGACCACGATCCGGCGGCGCACCACCGCACGGGCCAGACCGGACAGCGGTACGTCGCCCCAGCGCACTTCGCCTTCGGCGTAGCGACCGAGCCGGTCGGCCAGCGCCGCACTGTCATCGGGACGGTCCGACACGATCGCGGTCAGCTCTCCGTGGGGCACCCGCAGACCGCTGTGTACGTCGACCAGCTCGGCGTCGAGCGGGGGCTCCTCGTAGCCCTGCTCCGGATCGGTCACTTCAGGTTCGAGTGCGAGGACCTTGACCACCCGGCGCGCGGCCACGAAAGCCCGGATCCACTTGTTGGCCACCTCGGTCGCCGTGCGCAACGGCAGCATCAGGAACGCCGCATAGCCGTAGAACGCGACCAGCTCGCCGGCGCTGATCCGGTCCTGCACGGCGAACCGGGCACCGAGCCAGACCACCAGCACCACGAAGACGCCGGGAAGGAAGATCTGCAGCGCGTCGAGCACCGACTGGAGCCGGCCGACCTGCACGCCCGCCTGACGGACCTTCTGGGAGTCGCGCGAGTAGCGGTCGTGGAAGACGGCCTCTCCGCCGATCCCGCGCAGCACCCGCAACCCGCCGACGATGTCGGTGGCGAGGTTCGCCAGGTCACCCATCATCTCCCGCTGTGCCAGGTTGCGCTTCTGCAGCGGCTTGAGCAGCGGACCGACCGCGAGCAGCAGCAGCGGGACGCCGATCAGGACCACCAGGCCCAGGGTCACCGAGGTGCGCAGCAGGATCACCGCGACCACCAGGAACGACACGACCGCACCCGCGGCGCGGGCGGTGATCTCCATCGCGTTCCCGAGGTGCGCCAGGTCGTTGGAGCCGATCGCGACCACCTCACCGGTGGCCACCCGCTTCGGCAGCGTCGCCCCGAGGTGGGTCGCCTGCCGCGCGATCAGCTGGACGGTCCGGTAAGCCGCCGTGAGCCAGTTGGTGACCGCGAACCGGTGGCGGACGATCCCGGCCGCAGCCTGCACCAGACCCACGCCCAGCAGTGCCATCGCCCAGAACACCAGCGAACCAGTGTCCTTCTCGGTGATGCCACGGTCGATCGCGAGCCCGATGATCGCAGGCATCACCGCCTGCGCCACCATCCAGATGATGCCGAAGACCGCGGCCATCAGAAGCGTCCGCCACTGCCCCTTCATCAGCCACCAGAGGAAGCGGCCGGGCGAACGGTGGTCGGCTACTCCGGGGTGGTCGAGGGGAAGGTGGCGCACTCCTCAAACGGTACGTATCCACCAGCCTCCCGCGCGACAGGTTTTCCGGCGCCGAGACGACGAGACCGCCCCGCGAGAGTCTCTCGCGGGGCGGTCTCATTGGCGGGACCTTCTCACTCCTCCGGCATCACGATCCAGGCGACGATGTAGGCGACGAACAGGGAGCCGAACCCGAAGATCGTGCCGAGCACGACCAGCAGCCGGACCAGGTTCGCGTCGACGCCGAGGAACCTCGCCATCCCGCCGCAGACACCGGACAGCCAGCGGTCGTCCCGGCTGCGGGTCAGCCGCTTCGGCTGGGCGGCACTCTGGTAGCCGCCCGGCTGGATGTTCTCGGTCATCGGTTGTCTCCTTCATAGCTGGTGTCGTAGTCGGTGTAGCCATCGTCGGGCTGGTCGCCCCGCGACCGGTTGCTCATCCCCTTGGCGGCGAAGGCGATCAGTCCGATCACGCCGGCCGCGACCAGGGTCAGCGGCAGCAGCCACCGGACCTCGCCGAGGTCGATGACGCCGGACTCGCGGAGGGCCCAGGACCCGGCCAGGCCCAGGAAGATCAGGCCGACCACCAGGTAGCTGACGTTGAGCGGGTGGGTCTTCATGCTTCTCATCTCTCCTGCCTCACTTCGATGCTGCCCACCAGAAGGTCGAGGTTGAGCTCGATCTCCGGTGCGCCCGCTTCTGCGGGAATGCGTTGGTCGACGAACACGTCGGGGCCGTTCTCCTCGTAGCCGTCCACCCGAGCGCTGCCGGCCACCGAGATCTCGGCCTGGACGTCGACGGCCAGGCCGTCGGGAACGGTGACGAGGAGCTCACCGGCGTTCGCCTCGAGCTCGATCTCGCGACCGTCGAGTGCCTCCAGGTCGCTGACCCGGCTCAGGTCGAGGTGAATGCTCCCGGCGGGGACGTAGTACTCGTCCTCGACCTGGGCCGCGCTCGCCGGGGCGAGGTCGATCCGCCGGTCGCCGTCGAAGTTCGGGTCGGCCACCGAGGTCCCGGCCAGGGCGATCGCACCGACGATGCCGAGGAAGATCAGCCCACCGGCGCGGCCGAACCAGGCGCCGAGGACCAGCATCGCTCCGACCACGGTCAGCCCCAGGGCGGGGTACGCGGCGTCGGTGACCGCGACACCGGACACGTCGACCAGACCGAGCGTGCCGAGGGCGATCGCTACCAGCGCCAGGGTGACCCAGAACAGCTTGGGGCCACGGTCCGGCTTCGGAGCCGGCGGCTGGTAGGCCTGCTGGGTCGGCGGCATCCACGGCGGTGCCGGGGGCTGCGGGCCGTAGACGGTGGTCGGCTCGTCGCCGGTGGTGCCGTAGGGCGGCAGCGTCGTCGTGGTGCCTGCGGCGGCCGGATCACCCGGGGGCCACGGCCGAGGTGGGTTCTCGGAAGTCATGGGCTTCTCTCTGTTCATGAGGATGACGAAGACGATCAGGGCGATGACCGCGAGCGGCCACGGGAACCAGAAACCGCCCCAGCTGTCGCCGACCAGGAGCAGCGCTGCGATCACGGCCGCGACGATCAGTACGGCGTTGCGGGTGCTCGGGCTGGTACTGACCGCGGCGTGGTCGTGCCCGTCCTCCGGGACGAACAGCCACGCTGCGCCGTACAGCACGAAGCCGGCGCCGCCGAAGAAGCAGAGCACCACGAAGACCACCCGCAGGATGGTCGGGTCGATGTTGAGGTGCCGGCCGAGTCCGCCGGCGACACCGGCCACCTTGCGGTCGGTGGCGCTGCGACGCAGCTGGCTGTAGTCGCGCAGGTGCTCGGTGTTCACGCGGTTCTGCTGCGTTTCCTGGTGAGGAGTTTCTGTCATACCTCGATCTTGCGGCTTGTCCCGCGCGCGCACCATCGGGGGAAGCCCTGATTCCGTCGGGCCGTTGGGCCCGCCGGCTCAGGGTGGGCTCAGGGTCGCCACTCATGGTCGGTGCCGATCCGTTGTGTGACGATTGTGCTGACGATGAGCACCGACATTCCTGACACCGCCGCAGCCCGGCGCGCCACCCGCAGCACCGACGGGCGGCTGCTGGGCGGAGTCGCCGCGGGCCTGGCCGACCACCTGAACGTCGACGTGATGGCAGTGCGCGCGGTCTTCCTGCTCTGCTCGATCTTCGGTGGCCTCGGTGTGGCCCTCTACGCCGGCCTGTGGATGATCCTGCCCACCGACGCCCGGTTCGAGGAAAGCGCCCCGGGCATCGCTGCGGCGTCCCGGCAGGGCAAGCGTCCGCGCCGGGCCGGGAAGCTGGAGGAGATGGGGCCGCTGGTGGCCCTGGCCGCGGTCGCCCTCGGCATCGTCGTCATCGTCCAGACGCTGCTCGGCAACGCCCTCGCCTTCTGGCCGATCCTGCTGTTCGTCGTCGGGGTCGCGGTGCTGTGGTGGCAGGCCGACGAGGCGCAGCGCGAACGATGGACCGACACCACCGGGCGGATCGACCCGCTCCGCGCCGTGATCGGTCGCGGGGGAGTGGCGTCGTACGCCCGTCTCGCCGCGGGTGTCGCCCTGCTGGCCGGGGCGCTCGCCCTGTTCGCGGCACAGACCGGACAGGCCGGGGTCGCCCGCGACGTCCTTGTCGCCGGGGGGCTCGGCGTGGTCGGACTCGCCCTCACCATCGGCCCGTGGCTGTTCCGGCTCGCCGGCGACCTCTCGGAGGAACGCGCCGCGCGGGTCCGCTCCCAGGAGCGCGCGGACGTCGCGGCCCACTTGCACGACTCGGTGCTGCAGACGCTCGCGTTGATCCAGAAGCACTCCGAGGACGGACGGACCGTGGCGAAGCTCGCCCGGGCCCAGGAGCGTGACCTGCGCGCCTGGCTCTACGCCGACGAGCCACAGCCGGAGACATCGGTGGCCGCCGCGCTGCGGGCGGCGGCCGCGGAGGTCGAGGACGGGCACGGGGTCCCGGTCGAGGTGGTCACCGTCGGCGACACCGCGGCGACGGACCGGATGCGGCCGCTCGTCCTCGCCGCCCGGGAGGCGATGGTGAACGCCGCGAAGCACTCCGGTGCCGACCAGGTCGACGTCTTCGCCGAGATGGGCGACGCGACCGCGGAGGTGTTCGTGCGGGACCGGGGCCGCGGCTTCGCGCAGGAGGCGGTGCCCGATGACCGGCTCGGTGTGCGCAACAGCATCCTGGACCGGATGCGTCGGCACGGCGGTACGGCGGACGTGCGCACCCGTCCTGGAGAGGGCACCGAGGTGCGACTGTGCATGGAGACCAGGAAAGAGGACAGCTGATGGCAAGGCGCAGCGTCGTGATCGTGGACGACCACGCGATGTTCCGCACCGGCGTGCGCGCCGAGCTCGCGGACAGTGTCGAGGTGCTCGGCGAGGCGGCCGACGTGGACCAGGCGGTGGCCGCGGTCATGCAGCTGAAGCCCGAGGTCGTGCTGCTCGACGTGCACCTGCCCGGCGGTGGCGGGGTCGAGGTCATGCGTCGGGTCGCGACCCGCGTTCCGGAGACCAAGTTCCTGGCGCTGAGTGTGTCGGATGCGGCCGAGGACGTGATCGGCACGATCCGCGGTGGCGCGCGGGGTTACGTGACCAAGACGATCACCGGTCCCGAGCTGGTCAGCGCCATCGACCGGGTTGCCGACGGCGACGCCGTGTTCTCGCCGCGCCTGGCCGGGTTCGTGCTCGACGCGTTCGCCGGATCGATCGAGGTGGCCCAGGTCGACGAGGACCTCGACCGGCTCACCGAGCGGGAACGTGAGGTGATGCGGCTGATCGCGCGGGGTTATGCCTACAAGGAGGTGGCCAGCGAGCTGTTCATCTCGATCAAGACCGTCGAGACGCACGTGTCGAGCGTGCTCCGCAAGCTCCAGCTGTCATCGCGGCACGAGCTCACCCGCTGGGCGTCGGACCGTCGGCTCCTCTGACGGGTCCTGGCTCGCATAGGTTGGTGCGATGGACATCCTGCACGAGATCCTGGTCTTCCTTCACCTGATCGGCTTCGCCGCCCTGTTCGGCGGGCTGTTCGTCCAGCTGCGCTCGGACGCCCGGGTGGTGAACGCGGCGATGTTCCACGGCATCCTCACCCAGGTGCTGACCGGGCTGCTGATCGTCGG
>DATFGA010000386.1:0-14195 GCA_035249775.1 Nocardioidaceae bacterium
GCGGCGGGTGAAACAGCGGACGGCACGCCGGCCGAGACACCGGCGCCGACGGTGGTCGCGACCGTACGCCGTCGTGGTGCGGCCCGGCGCCCCGCCGGCCCCCCGCCGGGGGCAACAGCGGGGGAGACCACCTCGGGTACCGCCACGGCCACGGTGACAGCGCCCTCCGGTGCCGGTGCGGTCGGACCCTCGAGCGAAAGCACCCCGGCCGCCGAGGTCGGCGACCCGGACCAGCTGCCGGTCGACGACGTGCCCGAGCCGGTGGCACCCGTGCACGTGCCGGTGAAGAAGAAGGGGTCCCGCAAGCGGTGAGCGGCTCGTTTTGACCCGGTCGCGCATCGTCCGTAGACTTGACCCTCGGTGCGCGAAGCGCGCCTGATCCCGTGTGCCAGTCGCGCCGCTCCCGTCCTCGTGGCGAACCTGAGCGCCAGCAGCACACGAACGAACTTGTAGTCCGACGAAGAGAGTGAGTCCGCGGTGTACGCGATCGTGCGCAGTGGCGGCCAGCAGCAGAAGGTTGCTGTCGGTGACGTCATCGAGATCGACAAGGTTGCCAGCGAGGTTGGTGACTCGGTCAAGCTTCCCGTGGTCCTGCTCGTCGACGGTGAGAACGTCACCTCGGACGCGGACGCCCTCGGCAAGGCATCGGTGACCGTGGAGGTCCTCGGCGCCACCAAGGGCCCGAAGATCACGATCTTGAAGTACAAGAACAAGACCGGTTACCGCAAGCGCCAGGGGCACCGTCAGAAGTACACCCAGGTCAAGGTCACCGACATCTCCGCCTGATCACCCAGCACCGCGATCTTTCGACCCAAGGAATAAGCCATGGCACACAAGAAGGGCGCAGCCTCGACCAAGAACGGTCGGGACTCGAACTCTCAGCGGCTCGGCGTCAAGCGTTACGGCGGCCAGCTCGTCAACGCCGGCGAGATCATCGTCCGGCAGCGCGGCACCCACTTCCACCCCGGTGAGGGTGTGGGCCGTGGTGGCGACGACACCTTGTTCGCCCTCGTCGGCGGCAACGTCGAGTTCGGCACCCGGCGCGGTCGCCGCGTCGTGAACATCGTCCCGACGGCTGAGTGAACGACACTCGCTGAACGACGACACACGTCAACGGCTCCGAGGGGCGTTCTGCTGAGACAGCAGGACGCCCCTCAGCCGTTGTCTGGCACAGTTTCATCCACACGCGGCACGAGAAACGAGGACGTCCCATGGCTGTGCCCACCTTCGTCGACCGGGTGGTGCTGCACGTCACCGCCGGCCGGGGTGGCAACGGCGTGGCCTCGGTCCACCGCGAGAAGTTCAAGCCTCTCGGCGGCCCTGACGGCGGCAACGGCGGACCCGGAGGCAGCGTCATTCTCCGTGTCGACCCCGACGTCACCACGCTCATCGACTACCACCACAACGCACACCGTCGCGCCCCGCACGGGGGGCACGGCGCCGGTGACCACAAGAACGGTGGGCACGGCGACGACATGATCCTCCCCGTCCCGGACGGCACGGTCGTCAGCGACGAGAAGGGCGAGGTGCTCGCCGACCTGGTCGGCGCCGGCACCGAGATGGTGATCGCCCAGGGCGGTCGCGGCGGGCTCGGCAACGCGGCCCTGGCCTCCTCCAAGCGCAAGGCTCCCGGCTTCGCGCTGCTCGGTGAGCCCGGTGACGACCGGACGATCACCCTCGAGCTGAAGGTGGTCGCCGACATCGGCCTGGTGGGGTTTCCCAGCGCCGGCAAGTCCAGCCTGATCGCCGCCCTGTCCCGGGCCCGCCCGAAGATCGCCGACTACCCGTTCACCACGTTGGTCCCGAACCTCGGTGTGGTCACCGCCGGCGAGACCACGTTCACCGTCGCCGACGTACCCGGCCTGATCGAGGGCGCCAGCGAGGGCCGCGGACTCGGGCACGACTTTCTACGCCACGTCGAACGCTGCGCCGCGCTGGTGCACGTCATCGACACCGCCACCATGGAACCGGGCCGCGACCCGCTCTCGGACCTCGACGTGATCGAGCGCGAGCTCAGCCGGTACGGCGGCCTCGAGGACCGACCGCGGCTGGTGGTGCTGAACAAGATCGACGTGCCCGACGGGCGCGACCTGGCCGACATCGTGCTGGAGGACTTCACCGAGCGCGGCCTGGAGGTCTTCCCGGTGTCGGCGGCCAGCCACGAGGGGCTGCGCGAGCTGTCGTTCGCGATGGCCGCGCTGGTCACCCGCAGCCGCGCGCAGCAGCCGGCCGCCGAACCCACCCGGATCGTGATCCGTCCTCGGGGCGAGTCCAGCGGCCCTGACTTCACGATCAAGGAGACCGGCGAGGGGTGGCGGGTGCGGGGCGAGAAGCCGGAGCGCTGGGTCCGCCAGACCGACTTCAGCAACGACGAGGCGGTCGGCTTCCTCGCCGACCGGCTCAACCGGCTCGGCGTCGAGGACCGGCTGCTGGCGCTCGGCGCGGAGGAGGGTGACACCGTGCTGATCGGCGACGTCGAGAACGCCGTGGTCTTCGACTTCAAGCCGATGCTGCACGCCGGCGCGGAGCTGCTCAGCCGGCGCGGGGAGGACCAGCGCTTCGAGGAGCAGCGCCCCGCCGCTCAGCGCCGCCGGGCGATCGACGAGGCGTTCCCCGAGCGGGCCGAGGGCGAGACCCGCGCCGACGTGGCCCGCCGCCAGGGCGCGGGTACGACGGACGTGGAGACCGGGTCCACGCAGACCGACTGGGGCTGGGACGAGAACGACCCCGGCGCGGCCGACGACGAGGGCGCCGACGGCCGGTGACCGGGAGCAGCAGGGCCGACGTCACCTCCGCCACGCGTGTCGTGGTGAAGGTGGGGTCGTCCTCGCTCACCACCGCCGAGGGCGGGATCGACCCGGACCGGGTCCGGAACCTGGTGGACACGCTGGCCGGCATCCGGGCGCGCGGCGCCGAGGTGGTCCTGGTCTCCTCCGGTGCGATCGCCGCCGGACTCTCACCGCTCGGCCTCAAGCGCCGGCCCCGTGACCTGGCCACCCAGCAGGCGGCCGCCTCGGTGGGCCAGGGACTGCTGGTGCACCGCTACACCGAGGAGCTTGCCCGGCACCGGCTGACGGCGGGACAGGTCCTGCTCACCGTCGACGACGTGACCCGGCGCAGCCACTACCGCAACGCCTACCGGACCTTCGCCAGGCTGCTGGAGATGGGCGTGCTGCCGATCGTCAACGAGAACGACACCGTGGCCACCTCCGAGATCCGGTTCGGTGACAACGACCGGCTGGCCGCCCTGGTCGCGCACCTGGTGCACGCGGACCTCCTCCTGCTGCTCAGCGACGTCGACGGGCTGTACGACGGTCCGCCGGCGAGGCCGACCAGCCGGCTGCTGCCGGACGTGTCCTCCGAGGCGGACCTGGAGCTCGTCCGGATCGGGAAGGCCGGCGCGGCGGGTCTGGGGACCGGTGGGATGCAGACCAAGGTCGACGCCGCGCGGATCGCCACCGGGGCCGGGATCCCGGTGGTGCTGACCTCCGCGGAGCAGGCCGAGGCCGCCCTCAAGGGGGACCCGGTCGGCACCGCCTTCCACGCCACCGGCCGACGCCGCCCCACCCGGCTTCTCTGGTTGGCGCACGCCACCGAGCCGAAGGGCCGGCTGGTCCTCGACGACGGCGCGGTCCGCGCGGTGACGGAGCGGCGTGCCTCGCTGCTGCCCGCCGGGATCACCGGCGTGGTCGGCTCGTTCGTGGGCGGTGACCCGGTCGACCTGGTCGACCCACGCGGTGCGCCCGTGGCGCGCGGGCTGGTCAACTACGACTCTGACGAGCTCCCCGACCTGCTCGGTAGGTCGACCCACGACCTGGCGCGCGAGCTCGGTGCGTCGTACGAGCGCGAGGTCGTGCACCGCGACGACCTGGTTCTCCTGCGACGCGGAGAACCGGTTGAATGACCAAGCCCACATGGCTTTTCGCGGACATTTCGGCATTCGACTGTCCGTGCCCACCCGCCCACGCCACACTGGTGGTGACGAATTCCCGACCACGGCGAAGAGGTGACGCATGGGTGAGCCGATCCGGCTCTGGCACGTGACCGTGACTGTCGGGGGCGACTCCGTGGACCCGTTGGTCGTGCGGAACGCGCTGCGTCGGCTCAGCGACCAGCGCCCCTTTCTGCACTCGATGAAGTACTCCGGCGGGCGCGCCGAGATCCAGTACTGGGAAGAGGCCGAGACGTTGCTCGACGCCTCGTCGCTGGCGCTGCGGGTGTGGAACGAGTACCGCGACTCCGCCGGCCTGCCCCGCTGGGAGGTGGTCGGCCTCGAGGTGCTCGAGCGCGGCGTCTTCCAGCGTCGTGGCATGGAGTACTCCGTGGTCGTCGACCTGCAAGACGTCACGCCGCTGCCGTTCTGACCGGCCGCCGGAATACCCTGTGCACATGAGTGGGACCACCGACGTCGAGGCAGCCGTGCGCGACGTCGCTCGACGGGCGCGGGAGGCTGCCACCGAGCTGGCCGTCACCAACCGCGCGGTCAAGGACGCGACGCTCACGGGCATGGCCGACGCGCTGCTCCGGTCCACCGCCGACGTGCTGGCCGCCAACCTCCGTGACGTGTCCGCCGCGCAGGCCGCCGGCACGCCCGAAGCCATCGTCGACCGGCTGCGGCTCGACGAGCCCCGGGTCGCGGCGATGGCCGAGGGTCTGCGCGACGTCGCCGGCCTCCCGGACCCGGTCGGCGAGGTGGTCCGTGGCTCGACCCTGGCCAACGGGCTCGAGCTGCGCCAGGTGCGGGTGCCGTTCGGTGTGGTCGGCATCATCTACGAGGCGCGGCCCAACGTGACCGCGGACGCCGCCGGGATCTGCCTCAAGAGCGGAAACGCCGTCCTGCTCCGCGGGTCCTCCAGCGCCGCACACTCCAACACCACCATCGTCGACGTGCTCCGGGCGGCCGCCGCAGCGGCCGGACTGCCCGCGGACGTGGTCCAGCTCGTCCCCGGCGAAGGACATGAGCCGGCCAAGGCGCTGATGCGGGCCCGGGGGCTGGTCGACGTCCTGATCCCGCGCGGCGGTGCCGGCCTGATCCGCTCCGTCGTCGAGGAGTCCACGGTCCCGGTCATCGAGACCGGCGTCGGCAACTGCCATGTCTACGTCGACCGCGACGCGGACCTCGCGCAGGCGCTGGCCATCGTCCTCAACGCCAAGACGCACCGCCCCTCGGTGTGCAACGCCGCCGAGTCGCTGCTCGTGCACGCCGACGTCGCCGAGCGCTTCCTGCCGCTCATCGTGCCGGCCCTGCAGGAGGCGGGGGTCACCATCCACGGCGACCGGGCGTTCCAGGCGTACGACGGAGTGGCTCCCGCCACCGATGAGGACTACGAACGCGAGTACCTCTCCCTCGACATCGCCGCGTGCGTCGTACCCGACCTCGACGCCGCCCTCGGGCACATCCGCCGGTTCTCCTCCGGCCACACCGAGGCCATCGTCACCGGGTCCCAGGCCGCGGCACGACGGTTCACCGCCGAGGTCGACTCCGCCGCCGTGCTCGTCAACGCCTCCACCCGGTTCACCGACGGCGGCGAGCTCGGCTTCGGTGCCGAGATCGGGATCTCGACGCAGAAGCTGCACGCCCGCGGCCCGATGGGGCTGCCAGAGATGACCTCGACCAAGTACGTGGTGACCGGCGATGGCCATCTCCGCTGACCTGGCGTCGCCGGACGTCTACGCCGACCCCGCGGCCGAGCGTCTCGACACCTCCGCCAACGTGGTCACCCTGGTCCGCACCGTCGCGTCCGTCGCGCTCGCCGGCCTCGCCGCGCGCGAGGCGAGCCTGACGCTGCTGGTGGTGGCGCTGGTCGTCTACTGGGTCGGCGACATGGCCGACGGGTTCGTCGCCCGGCTGCGCGGCTGCGAGACCCGGGTCGGGGCGGTGCTCGACATCCTGTGCGACCGGTTCTGCGCGGCCGCGTTCTACCTGGGACTGGCCTGGCTCAGCCCCGAGTTCGCGCTGCCGATCTTCATCTACCTGGCCGAGTTCATGGTCATCGACTGCTTCCTGTCGCTGGCGTTCCTGGCCTGGCCGATCCGCAGCCCCAACTACTTCTACGTCGTCGATCGGCAGCTGTGGCTGTGGAACTGGTCCAAGCCCGGCAAGGCGGTGAACTCGTCGCTGTTCGCGGTCCTGCTGCTGGTCACCGGGTGGGTCTGGCTGGGCGTCGCGATCGCCGTGGCGCTGCTGGTGCTCAAGTGCGTGTCGTTGGTGCGGCTGGGCCGACTCGGGCTTCCGGTCCCGGCATCGTGAGCCGGCGCCGGCGGGGACGGTAAGGTATGGCCCATGTCGATTACGTCCTTGGTCACGGCTGCCGCCGAGCACAGCGAGGAGCCTGTCCTCCACCCGTACCTCGTCGGGGCCATCACGCTGGCGATCCTGCTCGCGATGCTGTTCGGGTTGATGATGTTCGGCAAGGGACGCGATCACTCCTGATCGCGCCGGGTCCACAGATGACTGTCGCCGGTGACTGAGTCGGGAACGCCGTCGAAGACCGCCCCGCGCCGGATCGGTGTCATGGGCGGAACCTTCGACCCCATCCACCACGGCCACCTCGTCGCGGCGAGCGAGGTGCAGGCGTGGTTCGGCCTCGACGAGGTCGTGTTCGTGCCCACCGGGCAGCCGTGGCAGAAGTCCGGTCGGGCCGTGTCCGAGGCCGAGGACCGTTACCTGATGACGGTGATCGCCACCGCGTCGAACCCGAGGTTCTGGGTGTCCCGTGTCGACATCGACCGGGGCGGTCCGACGTACACCATCGACACGCTGCGCGACCTCAACGCCGAGCTGCCCGACGCGGAGCTCTACTTCATCACCGGTGCCGACGCGCTCGGCGACATCTTCACCTGGCGCGACGCCGCGGAGCTGTTCCGGCTCGCGCACTTCGTCGGGTGTACCCGTCCCGGCTACGAGATGGACGACTCCACGCTCGAGGGCATCCCCTCGGACCGGGTCACGATCGTGGAGATCCCCGCGCTGGCGATCTCGTCGACCGAGTGCCGCAAGCGCACCGCCGCCGGGGAGCCGGTCTGGTACCTGGTGCCGGACGGGGTCGTCCAGTACATCAACAAGTACCAGCTCTACGCGCCCACCAAGACTGACACCAAGCTAGGAGTCCAGTGACCGCCACCGACCGCGCCCTCGAGCTCGTGCACGCCGCCGCGCAGGCGGCCTCCGACAAGCTCGCGGAGAACATCATCGCCTTCGACGTCTCCGAGCAGCTGGTGATCACCGACGCGTTCGTGCTCTGCTCGGCGGCCAACGACCGGCAGGTCAAGGCGATCGTGGACGCGGTCGAGGACTCCCTGCGTGAGATCGGCGCCAAGCCGGTACGCCGGGAGGGTGAACGTGACGGGCGATGGGTGCTCATCGACTACGCCGACATCGTGGTGCACGTGCAGCACGAGGAGGAGCGGTCGTTCTACGCCCTCGAGCGGCTGTGGCGGGACTGCCCGATGATCGAGCTGCCGGAGGCGGCCACGCGCGGACGCGGTGAGTGAGAGGCCGCACCCCGGGCCGATTTCGCATCCGGTGCACCTGTTGGCTAAGATTCCCGGGTTGCTCGACGAGGCCGCTGGGCTGGTTCGGGCGGCGGGGCTGTGGCGCAGCTGGTAGCGCACCTCCATGGCATGGAGGGGGTCAGGGGTTCGAGTCCCCTCAGCTCCACAACATCGAGAGGGCCGGTCGTTGCGACGACCGGCCCTCTCGCGCGTCCCCACCGACTTGTCAGGCCCTGTGACCGCCATAGCGGTCACAGGGCCTGACAACTCGGGGGCGAGGGGTTGCGGTCAGCCGTGGAACTGCTGCGGGGCGCCGGGCATCTGTGCGAGCAGCTCGCGACCGGTCTGCGCGTGCTTGTGCTCGACGAGCACCTCGTAGCGGGTGGCCACCACCTGGGTCACGGAGGTGAAGTCACGACGGCCGCGGGTGGCGGCGTACCCGATCAGCGCCCAGATCAGGCCGAACAGCGCACCGAACAGAGCGGTCGACAGGAGTACCCCGAGCACCTCGTCGGAGCCGAAGAGCGCGAAGATCAGGCCCACGAACAGGCCGAGCCACAGGCCGGACAGCGCACCACCGAGTGCGACGCGGCCGGTGGTCAGCCGGCCGGTGACCCGTTCCACCTGCTTCAGGTCGGTGCCGACGATCATGCAGTCCTGCACGGGAAAGTCGTGGTCCGACAGGTAGTCCACGGCTCGCTGCGCCTCGTCGTACTTCTCGAAGACGCCGAGCGACATCGGGAACTGGAGGGCGAGCCGGCTCTGGCTGAACCCTGTGCGGGACTGGGGAGTACTCATGGGTTCATTGTGCCCGGCGGTGGGTAAGGGCATGCATGGCTGAGAATCAGGGGAGCCTCCAGGAGCAGGCGCTCGGCAGCGTGCTCGGCGAGGTGGCACGAGTGGCCCGGCCCGACGTGCCGATCATGTACCGCGACGTGGCGTTCGACGTGGAGGCGATCCAGGCCGGCTGGCCCGACTTCGAGACACGCTTCGACTCGCGGAGGGGACGGCGGATGATGGCCGTCGTCTATCCCGAGGACGCCGTCTACCGACTGGCGACCACGATGCGTGACGACGACGACCCGGACGCGCTAGGTCTGGAGATGGGTGCGCTGCCCGGGGGCGCGTACCTGCAGCTGCGGCTGGTCGGCGAGCCGCCTCGGGTGTACCGCGACATCGGTCCGGCCTTCGACGAGCTGCACTACATGGGCGAGCACGACCCGTCCCGGCCGTCGATCGAGATCTATGTCGCGCACGGCGAGGTCGAGTGTCTGCTGCCGGTGCGGGCCGACGTCAGCTGACGGTCGGGTCCGGCTGCGGTTGCACGACGATCCCGCCGACGTGCCCCTCGTCCGCGTGGCACCGGAGGCCGTCGACATAGACGATGTGCGTGACCGTCTCCTCCTCGGCGAGCTCGCCGCTGTCGGCGTACCGCGCCGCGAAGCCGCCCGACAGGCTGGTGTTGACCAGCGTCAGCGGGCGACCGTCGGCGGTGGCGGCCCGCCCGACACATTCGCGGCACAGGTAGTCGGGGTAGCGGGCGAGCGCCGGCTGCTCCCTTCCGCAGACCGGGCAGCTCACCGTCCCGTCGCTCATGCGTAGCCGAGCACGTCTTTGCGCTTGCCGCCCCACTCCAGTGCGGAGGCGATCGCGTCGTCGATCGTGAGCGACGAGGTCCAGCCAAGGACGTCGCGGGCCTTGTCCACGTTGGCGAACGCGCCGACCGCGTCGCCAGGTCGGGGTGGCGCCTCCTTGACCGGCACAGCCTTGCCGAAGACCTTCTCGAACGAGGCGACCAGCTCACGCACCGTGACGCCAGAACCCGTGCCCACGTTGATGATCGTGCTCGGCGCGTCGACCTGCCGCAGCACCCGGTCGAAGCCCTCCACCGCCGTCACGTGCGCCTGCGCGAGGTCCCAGACATGAATGTAGTCACGGATCCCGGTGCCGTCCCGGGTGGGGTGCTCCACACCGGTGATCGTGAACGCGTCCTTCTGCCCCTGCGCGGCCATCACCAGCTGGCCCAGGACATGGGACGGCTCGCGGGCGTAGATCCCGGACTCGAGGTCGGGGTCGGACCCGATCGGGTTGAAGTAGCGCAGGATGATCGCGCGCAGGTCGGTCGCCGCCGCCATGTCGGTCAGCGCCATCTCCATCACCCGCTTGGTGCGTGCGTAGGGCGAGGGCGGGTCCAGCGGCGAGCTCTCGTCGACCTCGAAGTCCTCGACGGTCGCGTAGAGCGAGGCGCTCGACGAGAACAGCACCCGCGGCTTGCCGAGGCGCACGAGCTGGTCGAACAGCTCGAGCGACTTCGAGACGTTGTCGCGGTAGTACTCGTAGGGCTGCTGCACCGACTCCGGTACGACGATCCGCGCCGCCATGTGGATCGTGCACTCGATGTCGGGGTGCTCGTGCATGATCCGGCTCAACAGGTCGCGGTCGGCGATGTCGCCCTCGTAGAAGATCCGGTCCTTGACGAACGCGCGGGGTCCGGTGAGCAGCGAGTCGAGCACGACCGGGACGTGGCCGGCCTCCTCTAGTGCCTTCGCAGTGGTCGATCCGATGTAGCCGGCGCCGCCGGTGACGAGAACCTTCATGACAACCGACCCTAGTGCGACGGTTTGAGAATCCCGCGAAAGGGCTACCTCATGGCGGGTCCGTCACTTGCGCTCCCCAACGGAGTCCGGTGCCGAACGACTCACACCTGCGTACTCAGGAGGCACTGTGATCTTCGCGGCCACGGAGCAGCAGCTCCGGCTCGACGCCAGCTGGGTCGACTACCTGCTGGTCGGCATCTACTTCGCATTCGTCCTCGGCATCGGCATCATGGCGAAGCGGTCCGTCTCGAGCAGCCTCGACTTCTTCCTGTCCGGTCGGTCGCTCCCCGCGTGGGTGACAGGTCTGGCCTTCATCTCCGCCAACCTCGGGGCGGTGGAGATCGTCGGGATGTCAGCGAACGGCGCGAACTACGGCATCGCCACCATGCACTACTTCTGGATCGGTGCCGTGCCCGCGATGCTGTTCCTCGGTGTCGTGATGATGCCGTTCTACTACGGCTCGAAGGTCCGCAGCGTCCCGGAGTTCATGCGGCGACGGTTCGGCACCGGAGCGCACCTGGTGAACGCGCTCAGCTTCGCGGTGGCGCAGCTGCTGATCGCGGGCATCAACCTCTACCTGCTCGCCAGCATCCTCAACGTGCTGCTCGGCTGGCCGCTGTTGCTCTCCCTGATCGTCGCCGCGACGATCGTTCTCACCTACACCGCGCTCGGCGGTTTGTCGGCGGCGATCTACAACGAGGTGCTCCAGTTCTTCATCATCGTCGCCGCGCTGCTGCCGCTCACCCTGGTCGGACTGCACAAGGTCGGCGGCTGGGACGGCCTGAAGGAGCAGATCGGTGCCAGCCCCGGCGGTTCGGAGCAGCTGTCGTCCTGGCCGGGCACCGCACTCACCGGGTTCGAGTCGTCGGCGCTGTCGGTGGTCGGCATCGTGTTCGGTCTCGGGTTCGTGCTCTCTTTCGGGTACTGGACCACGAACTTCGTCGAGGTCCAGCGTTCGATGGCGTCGAACTCGATGTCGGCCGCACGACGCTCGCCGATCATCGGCGCGTTCCCGAAGATGTTCGTCCCGTTCATCGTGGTGATCCCCGGCATGATCGCGGCGGTCGCCGTCAACGAGGTCGCGCAGTACAAGCAGGCCGGCGCCCCCGCCGACAGTCCGGTCACCTACAACGACTCGATCCTGTTCCTGATGCGCGACCTGCTGCCCAACGGCATGCTCGGCGTCGCCATCGCCGGCCTGATGGCCTCGTTCATGGCCGGTATGGCCGCGAACATCTCCGCGTTCAACACGGTGTTCAGCTACGACCTGTGGGAGACCTACGTCAAGAAGGACAAGCCCGACGGCTACTACACGTCGGTGGGCCGGGTGGCGACGGTCGCCGCAACGGTGATCGCGATCGGAACCGCCACGTTCGCGGCGTCGTACTCCAACATCATGACCTACCTCCAGACGCTGTTCGGGTTCTTCAACGCGCCGCTGTTCGCCACGTTCATCCTGGGCATGTTCTGGAAACGGATGACCCCCACCGCCGGCTGGGCGGGCCTGGTCGCCGGTACGGCGGCAGCGGTGCTGGTCTGGGTGCTGAGCGAGGACGTTCTCGGGGTGATCGGGATCGGCGCCCAGGGTGGTGCCTTCGTCGCCGCCGGCGCCGCGTTCGTCGTCGACATCATCGTCAGCGTCGCGGTCAGCATGGCGACCCGCCCGAAGGAGGAGTCCCTGCTGCGCGGCCTGGTCTACTCACTCACACCCAAGGACGACTTCCACGATCCGGACGAGCGGAACCTGTCGTGGTGGCAGCAACCGACCAAGCTGGCCGGCGTCGCGCTGGTCCTGGTCATCGCACTCAACCTCGCCTTCCTGTGACCGGCTGACTAGGAGACAGACCCATGTCGTACTCGACACCGAGCGGTGAGAACGTCCACAAGGCCGGCGCCTTCGACATCCGCACGTTCATCGCGATGCTGATCGGCATCTACGGCCTCGTCCTGCTGGTGATGGGGTTGTTCTTCACCTCCGAGGAGGACCTCGCGAAGGCGGACGACCTGAACATCAACCTGTGGGCCGGGCTGGGCATGGTCGTCCTGGCAGCGCTGTTCCAGGCGTGGGCGATGTGGAGGCCGGTCGTGGTCCCCGAGCACGAGCGCCGGGAGCACGACGAGCGCGCCCGGCGCGACGATGACCCGACCACGCCGTAGGCCGGCCGGAATCCGCTCGACACGCCCGGACGCGGGCGCGCTACCATGGACGCATGCGGAAGAACCTGCTTCTTGGTCAGCCGCGTTGACACGAGCTTGACGTCAGCGCGGCCACCCCTCATGCCTGAGGGGTTTTTTTATGCCCGAGCAGGCTCACCACCAGCACGCCGCAACAGGAAGACGAGACGATGACCGAACAGCAGCCCGCAAGCACCGACCACGGCGACGCGCCGGACCGGTACGACATCGTCGCCACCCAGGACAAGTGGCGCAAGGTCTGGGACGACCTGAACCCGTTCGAGGCGGCCGACGACGGGAGCAAGGAGCGGCGCTACGCGCTGACGATGTTCCCCTACCCGAGCGGTGACCTGCACATGGGTCACGCCGAGGTGATGGCGCTGCACGACGTGATCGCGCGCTACTGGTGGCAGCGCGGCTACGACGTGATGAACCCGATCGGCTGGGACTCGTTCGGGCTGCCGGCGGAGAACGCGGCGATCCGCAACGACGCCGACCCCGCGACGTGGACCTACGCCAACATCGAGACGCAGGCCGAGTCGTTCCGCCGCTACGCGGTCAGCTTCGACTGGTCCCGGCGGCTGCACACCTCCGACCCGGAGTACTACCGGTGGACGCAGTGGCTGTTCCTGCGGTTCCGCGAGCGCGGCCTGGCCTACCGCAAGTCCAGCCCGGTCAACTGGTGCCCCAACGACCAGACGGTGCTGGCCAACGAGCAGGTCGTCGGCGGCATGTGCGACCGGTGTGGTGCGGAGGTCACCAAGCGCGAGCTGACCCAGTGGTACTTCAAGGTCACCGACTACGCCCAGCGGCTGCTGGACGACATGGAGCCGCTGAAGGAGACCTGGCCGGACCGGGTGCTGGCGATGCAGCGCAACTGGATCGGCCGCAGCGAGGGCGCCTTCGTCGACTTCGAGATCGAGGGACGCGATGAGCCGGTGAGCGTCTTCACCACCCGCCCGGACACGTTGTACGGCGCGACGTTCTTCGTGGTGGCTGCCGATGCGAAGCTGGCCGGTGAGATCTGCGCGCCCGAGCAGCGGGAGGCCTTCGAGGCCTACCTGGAGCAGGTTCGCAGGGAGACCGACATCGACCGACTGTCCACGGACCGGGAGAAGACCGGTGTGTTCCTGGGCCGCTACGCCGTCAACCCGGTCTCCGGTGAGCGGATCCCGGTCTGGGCCGCCGACTACGTGCTGGCCGACTACGGCACCGGAGCGGTGATGGCGGTGCCCGCGCACGACCAGCGCGACCTGGACTTCGCCAAGGCGTTCGGCCTGCCGGTCCGGATGGTCGTCGACACCGGCGAACCGGACCCCGCCGAGACGTTCGTCGCGACCCCGGGCGACGGCGCCTACGTGAACTCCGCCAGCGACGGGTTCAGCCTGAACGGGCTGACCGACAAGGCCAGCGGGATCTCACGGATCATCGAGCGGCTGGAGGCCGAGGGGCACGGCAAGGGCGCGGTCAACTTCCGGCTGCGCGACTGGTTGCTGTCCCGCCAGCGGTTCTGGGGCCCTCCGATCCCGATCGTCCACTGCGAGACGTGTGGCGAGGTCCCGGTTCCCGACGACCAGCTGCCCGTCGTACTGCCCGACCTGCGGGGCGCCGATCTCAAACCCAAGGGCACCTCGCCGCTGGCGGCCGCCGAGGACTGGGTCAACGTGGACTGCCCGTCGTGCGGGGGAGCGGCCAAGCGGGACAGCGACACGATGGACACCTTCGTCGACTCCTCGTGGTACTTCCTGCGCTACTGCTCGCCGGGCAACGAGGACGGCCCGTTCGACCCGGATGCGGTGCGGCGGTGAATGCCCGCGCGGCAGTACGTCGGCGGCGTGGAGCACGCGATCCTGCACCTGCTCTACAGCCGCTTCTTCACCAAGGTCCTGCACGACATGGGCCTGGTGGACTTCGTCGAGCCGTTCGAGG
>DATFGA010000387.1:0-2275 GCA_035249775.1 Nocardioidaceae bacterium
CAGGACCGCCGTCGGGACCGGTCCCCGTCTCGACGCGTCTGCCGGCACCCTCCGCTTCCACGGGCGCGCCGTCCGTACACCCGCCGCCCAGGATCAGCGCCGCTACCGCGACGAGCGCACGCGTTCTGTGCAGGCACGCCATGTGGACCTCCGCAGGGTCACCGGGCGATCACGGTAGATCGCACCGGCCGCGTCCGCACGCCGATTTCCTCAGGACGGCCGGACGTACCTCCCCCGCCGGTGCACCAGCGGCGCCTTCTCCTCGGCGATGTCGATGTGCTGGATCACGGTGTCCACGAGCAGCGACCAGCCGACGTCGCGCGGCTCGTCCTCGACCCGCACTCCGGCCCATGCCGACACACCCTCCAACCTCGGCCCCCACCTGGTGTCCTCCCACGTGCCCAGCGTGAACGGCCCTCCGGGCGCCGGCGCGATCCCCGCGAACGCGTCGGCCAGGTCGCGGTGCGGCCACTCCAGCAGCTGTACGACGGCGCGTCCACTCGTCTCGAGCGCCGCCGCGAAGTCCGAGTCGGGATCGACCAGGGCCAGTGCATGAGCCGGGGATCCGTTGGCGATCATCAGCGACGACACGGTCAGCCCGGACCTGGTCGCGCCGGACCCGCACGTCCACAAGGTGACCGTCCCGCCCAGCCGGCCGCGCAGGCGGCGTACCGGATCTCGTTCTGACTCGGGCTCGAGAAAGGGGTGCGAGGAGTGGATGGTCACGCCGCCCAGGTTACGAGCCGTCCCGATCCGATCGGGTGATTGCCGACCCGACCCCGGCTTGGCGTGGCTGCCATCGGACGCTTCTGGGCCCCAAGGAGTCCTCCGCCGGCGTCAGCGGACGGCGATTTGTCGACACAGGGGATTAGACTGTGTCGGGGACCAACGGACGATGGGGACTAACGCATGACGGTGGGGGGTTTTCTCGACCGTGCGGCCAACCGGCTGCCACCGCTTCCATCCAGTGTCGGTGAGGCACGCCGTCTCGTCCGGGACCGCCTGCACGAGGCCGACCGCGACGACCTGACCGAGGCCGCCGAGCTGCTGGTCAGCGAGATGGTCACCAACGCCCTGGTGCACGCCGGGACCCCGATCGACCTGGCCCTGTCCGTCGCCGCGGACGGGCTGCTGGTCGAGATCGGGGACGGGAGCCCGCACCTGCCCACACGCTGCTACTACGCGCCGACCGCCGGCACCGGCCGCGGCCTGATGCTGCTCGAGCAGTTGGCCGACGACTGGGGCGTCTCGCCGCAGCCGGAGGGGAAGAAGGTCTGGTTCCACCTCTCCAACGGCGGCGACAACGGTCTCGACGGCGAGGCCACCGAACCCGAGCTCGAAGCGGCCTCCCCGCGGAGCGGGGCGACGGTGATGGTCAAGCTGCTGAACGCGCCGCTGCTGCTGCATGCCGCGTGGCACCAGCACGCGCAGGCGCTGCTGCGCGAGCACCTCCTGGTCAACATCGACGAGGACACCGAGCAGGCGATCCAGGTGCACGCCGATGCCAACGACGCGCTCGCGCTGCTGGCCGAGCACATCCCCTCCCCCCACATCAGCGACGCGCCGGGGCAGCTGCTCGCCGAGTCCGGCGACAAGGACGTGGTCGAGGCACCCGTGATCGTGCCGGTCCCGCTCACCTCGGTGCCGCACTTCCGGGTGCTCGACGAAGCGTTGGAGGAGGCCACCGCGATGGCCGACGCCGGGGACTTCCTGACCGCACCTACCCAGCCCGAGATCCGCACGATCCGCCGCTGGCTGGTCCAGCAGGTCGAGCAGCAGGGCACCGGCGGACAGGCGACACCGCTGCCCTCCCACGACGAGGCCCCGCCGCCGGTCGCCGCATCGGCCCTGGACTGGGACCCCTCTCCGGTCGCCGAATCCGCCGAGCCGCTGATCGCGGCCGACGACACCAGCGACATCCTGGCCGTCAGCCGGCCGGTACTCGACCTGCTCGGGTACGACGACGCGAAGGAGCTCGTGGGCCAGCGGATCGTGGCGATCATCCCCCCGCGTTACCGGCAGGCTCACCTCGCGGGCTTCACGCTGCACTTCCTCACCGGGCGCGACGTACTCGTCGACACCACCGTCACGGTCCCCGCGCTGCGCCGCGACGGGACCGAGACCGAGGTCGAGCTGACGATCCGGGCTCAGCCCGCGGGCGCCGGGCGCTCGGTCTTCGTGGCCACGCTGAACCCGTCAGCCTGAGCCAGCTACGAGGACAGACCCTCGGCGCGGGCCTTGATCCCCCGCGCCTCCATGTCGAGGTAGCGGTGCG
>DATFGA010000388.1:0-3363 GCA_035249775.1 Nocardioidaceae bacterium
GACCCGTTCCGGGATCGCCATCTCCGGGATCCCGCAGCCGTGACAGGATCTCAGCCATGTCCGAGGTCCACCTGATCCGCAGTCCCGCGCTCGCAGACACCGCGCCGTATGCGTATGCCGCGGTCGTCGGTCCTGGGCAGACGGTGTTCACCGCCGGTGCATGCCCGCTGGACGACGCGGGGAACGTGGTCGCGGTCGACGACGTGGCGGGCCAGGCCGAGCGGGTGATGGAGAACCTCGTGACCGCGCTCCGGGCATCGGGAGCCGAGCTGTCCGACGTCGCGAAGTCGACGGTGTACGTGGCGTCGAGCCACCGGGCCGACCTGGTCGCCGCCTGGGACGTCGTGCGCCGGCACTTCGGTGACCACGATGCGCCCAGCACGCTGCTCGGCGTGGCCGTGCTCGGCTACCCGCACCAGCTGGTGGAGGTCGAGGCGGTCGCCGTCCTACCCGCGTGACACGCAGTCGGGTCGCGCCGGCAGGGCCGATGGTCGTGGAGCCTCGGCGGCCCGTGCTCGGCCGAGGTTCCACTCGAGCCAGTCGTCGGCCGTCGGAGCATCGCCCACGACGCAGGCCTGGTAGTGCTCGGGTAGCCGCGCCAGCGCAGGAGCGGCGTCGTCGGACAGGCCGGCCAGGTAGGCCCAGTCGATCCGGCCGGTCCGCTCGAACCGTTCGATGTTCTGCTCCGCGATGTAGGCGTCCGGGTTGATGGCGGCCAGCCCGAGCAGCATCGCGGCCCCCGTCAGCAGCGCCGCTCGCGGGACCCATCGGGCTCGAAGCGTGATGCCGGCGGCGAGCACGAAAGCGACCACGACACCGAGCCAGGCCTCGAAGACCGACACCAGCAGCCGCAGCCGGGTGAAACCGTAGGCCTCCTCGTATACGTGCAGCCGGTACAACGCCGAGACCACGACGAGCAGCGTCAGTGCGCAGAGTGCGCCGAGCATCATGCGGACCAGCAGCCGGTCGGAGGACGTGGCGCGGGGCGCATGGCGTACGACCGTCGCCACGACCGCGAGGGTCAGCACGGTGACGAGGGTGAGCTGACCGAAGCCCTGGTGAACGTACTCGGCGTAGGTGAGTCCGGTCGTACGCCGGAGATAGGCATGCCCTCCGAACATCGCCGTCAGCTGCGCCCCGAGGAAGACCACGAACATCGCGACCACCAGAGCGACCGGGGCAACCCACTCGAACCGGCGGACCACACGTCCCGGTGGCAGCGCCAGGCGGTCGACGCGGGGCGGAACCAGTGCGACGTACACGCCTGCGGTCGTCAGCCCGAAGACCGCTGCGAGGACGAAGGCGCGCAGGGACACGGAGTCCAACGTCAGGTCGGGGACCACGGCGCTCACCCACTGCGCGAAGAGCGCGTCCGCTGAGGCGAACAGCGCGCCGAAGACCAGGACGAGGATCAGCGAGACAGCGAGGGTGCGCAGCAGAGGCCACCACGCCGCGGCGCGACCCGGGACGGTGAAGGACCGGCCGAGCCAGGGCAGGCCGCGCAGGCCGGCGAGGGGCACCGCCGCCAGCGAGGCGATCAGCCCGTTCACGGATCGGGCACCGGTGAGCGCCGCGGCACCGACCGCGAACGTGGCCATCAGGCAGAGCACGACGATCCAGGCCGCATCACGAAGAACGACCGTGGCGGTCAGCAGGAGGCAGAGGACGCCGTAGCCCAGCATCGTCCGGTCGAGCCGGTCACGCGCGGCGGTCGCGACAACGGCGTAGATGGAGACGAGGACCAGGAAGGTGCCCACGCCGAGGTCGCGGAACGGCACCACGATCGCGGCGAGTAGCCCCACCACGAGGGCGGCGCCGACCAGGTGCGGGCGGCCGCCACTGCGCTGGTCCGGCCACAGGCCACCGAAGACGGCATCGAGCACGGGCCGCGCCGGCTCGGCGGGTCGGGTGGGTGCGGTCGGCGTACTCATCGATGCTCCTTGTCCGTCATGTCCTGGGAAGCGTGACCCGGATCTGGCAGCCCCGGTCGGCGTCGGCGACGGCGATCGAGCCGCCGTGGAGGTCGGCGATCCAACGCGCGATCGCCAGGCCGAGGCCGGTGCCGCCGTCGCCGTTGCTCTCGGCTCCGGTCGTGAAGCGATCGAAGACCGTCAACCTGCGGTCGAGTGCGATGCCCGGCCCCTCGTCGATCACGTCGAGCAGCACGCTGTCGCCTTCTGGTCGCGCCCGCACGGTGACCGTGCCGCCTTCGGGGCTGTGCCGGCCGGCGTTGTCGAGCAGGTTGGCGACCAGCTGATGAAGACGTCCGCGGTCGGCATGGATCCGAAGGTTCGCCGGACGGACATCGACCAGGTAGCCGATCGGCCGTTCGGAGACACTGGCCTCCTTCACCGCAGCCTTCAGGAACGGCTCCACGTCGATCGGTTCGCTCTCCATCGGCGCGATCCCGGCGTCGACGCGGGACAGGTCCAGCAGGTCCCCGATCAACCGGCTGAGCCGCTCGGTCTGCGACAGGGCGGCCTGCATCGTGGCCGGGTCGGGTGGTGAGACCCCGTCCACGAGGTTCTCGAGGACGGCGCGCAGGGCCGACACCGGCGTGCGCAGCTCGTGGGAGACGTTCGCGACCAGCTCACGTCGTTGCTGATCCACCGTCTCCAGGTCGGACGCCATGGTGTTGAAGGCACGGGCGAGCTCGCCGACCTCGTCGCGGGAGGTGGCGGTGACGCGGCGCGAGTAGTCGCCCCTGGCCATCGCCTGTGCCGCGGCGGTCATCTCGCGCAGCGGTGAGGTCATCCCGCGAGCGAGCAGCTGGGTCACGATGAGTGCCACGACGACCGCGAGGGGGATCTGCAGCCACGGCGACAACCCCAGCCCGATGCCGGCGACGGAGAGGGTGGCCGCGACGGTGATGGTGACCGCGACCAGCATCCCGAGCTTGATCTTGATCGACCCGAACCGGTCCAGGGGACGCATCACGGCGCTGTCTCCAGTGCGTACCCGACACCGTGCACCGTACGGAGCAGGTCGGGGCCGAGTTTGCTGCGCAACGACTTCACGTGGCTGTCGACGGTTCGCGTGCCCGCCGCGTCCTGCCAGTTCCAGACCTCGGCGAGCAGCCGCTCACGGCTGAGCACGGTCCCGGGGCTGCTGGCCAGGCAGACGAGCAGGTCGAACTCCGTCGGTGTCAGATGCACGAGGTCGCCACCGAACCGGACGCGTCGTTGGGCCTGGTCGATGTGCAGCGCACCGACCACCAGCTCGGTCGGCGTCCTGGCCGCGAGCTCCGCTGCGCGTTCCACCCGGCGGAGCAGCGCCTTGGTCCGAGCCACCAGCTCGCGCATGCTGAACGGTTTCGTCAGGTAGTCGTCCGCGCCGACCCCGAGGCCGATGAGTACGTCGGTC
>DATFGA010000389.1:0-3484 GCA_035249775.1 Nocardioidaceae bacterium
CCAGTGGATGCACGTCGGGTTCATCCACGGGGTGATGAACACCGACAACATGACCATCTCCGGCGAGACCATCGACTACGGACCGTGCGCCTTCATGGAGGCGTTCGACCCCGCAACGGTCTACAGCTCGATCGACCAGACTGGCCGCTACGCCTACGGCAACCAGCCTGTGGTGGCCGAGTGGAACCTGGCCCGGCTCGCCGAGACAATCCTCCCCCTCCTGCACGACGAAGAAGAGCAGGCGGTCGCAATGGCGGTTGAGTCGCTCGGCGCCTTCCGCCCGCAGTACAGCGCCGCCTGGTCGGCCGGGATGCGCACCAAGCTCGGCCTGCCCGACGGCGTCGACGAGGCGCTGCGGGTCACCCTGGTGGACGACCTGTTCACCCTGCTGGGGGAGAGCCGCGTCGACTACACGAGTTTCTTCCGCAAGCTCGGCACCGCGGCGCGTGGTGACGCTGAGCCCGCGCGCGGCATGTTCCTCGACCTCGCCGGGTTCGACGCCTGGGCCGAACGCTGGAGGGCACTCGGACCGGACGCCGAGGCGATGGAGCGCACCAACCCCGCGTACATTCCGCGCAACCACCTTGTCGAGGAGGCTCTGGCTGCCGGCACCGTAGGTGACCTCGATCCCCTCTTGCAGCTGCTCGACGTCGTGGCCGACCCCTACAACGAGCGCCCCGGTCTCGAGAGCTACGCCGCGCCGGCCCCGGAGAGCTTCGGCCCCTACCGGACGTTCTGCGGGACCTGAGCACCAGCCATCACCGGGTCCTGCCGAGGCCTCCTGCGGTCATGCGGGGCGGAAGGAGTCGTGCGCCTGACGCTGGGCGTGCTTGACCATGACGTGGTGCGTGGAGGTGTACTCGAGCACCGCCTCGTGGCTCATGTCCTTGCCGAAGCCGCTGCCCTTCACGCCGCCGTGCGGCGCCTCCGACGCAATGGGGAGGTGGTCGTTGACCCAGGTGACGCCCGCCTCGAGGCGGTGCGCCACCCGAAGCGCCCTGCCGACGTCCGCCGTCCACACCGACGAGGCGAGACCGTAAGCGCTGTCGTTCGCGAGTGCGACCGCTTCGTCCTCATCCTCAAAGGAGGACAGCACGAGGACCGGGCCGAAGACCTCCTGCTGAACGATCTCGGCGTCGTGCTTCACACCGGTCACCAGCGTCGGCGGGTAGAAGGCGCCGATGCCCGGTGGGACGACGCCGCCGGCGAGCAGCTCGCCGCCCTCGTCGACCGCTCGCTGCACGAAGCCATGCACCCGGTCGCGGTGCGCCGCCGAGACCAGCGGCCCAATGTCGGTGTCGGGGTCGTACGGGTCGCCCAACCGGACCCGATTCATGTGGCCCACCAGGACCTGCTGGAAGTCCTTGACGACGCTGGTCTCCACGTAGACCCGGGTGGCCGCGGTGCAGTCCTGGCCCGAGTTGTACGTCGACGCGAGGGTCAACGCGGCGGCCGCCGCCTGCAGGTCCGCATCGCCGAACACCAGGGCCGGCGCCTTGCCACCGAGCTCGAGGTGCACGCGCTTGGTGGTCGCGGATGCCGTCTCCATCACGGCACGGCCTGCTCCGGGCGAGCCGGTGACCGAGACCATGGCGACTCGGGGGTCGCTCACCATGGCCTGGCCCACGTCGGCACCGCCGCTGACGACATTGAGCGCGCCCGGAGGCAGACCCGCCTCCGCAGCCAGCTCCGCGAGCCGGATCGTCGTGCCGGGTGTTTCCGGCGACGGCTTCAGCACGACGGTGTTGCCGGCGGCCAGCGCCGGCGCGGCCTTCCAGACGGCCATGACAAGGGGGAAGTTCCACGGCGCGATCCCGGCGACCACGCCAAGTGGCCGTCTGATCATCATCGAGGTGAACCCCTCGCTGAGGACACCGGCCCCAGTTCCCTCCAAGGACCGCGCCGATCCGGCAAAGAACCGGACGTTGTCGGCAGCGAACGGCAGTTCCCCATCACGGAACACGGCGACCGGCTTGCCCGTTTCCGCGACCTCCAGCTTGGTGAGGGTGTCCGCGTCAGACTCGAGCAGATCTGCAAGCCTGAGGAGTACTCGTGCCCGCTCCCCCGCTGTTCGACCTGACCACTCACTGAACGCGGCATGAGCAGCCTCGACGGCGACCGCGACGTCGTCGACCGTCGCCTGCGTGAAGGTCGCGCCGGGCAACCCGGTCGCCGGGTCGATGAGGCTCACCTGGTCGCCCGACCCGGGGAGGCTCTTGCCGCCGATATGCATCCCGCTTGTCATTCCCTCACCTCTCAGCTGTTGAAGCCGATGCCGAACCGGTCCATCGCGCGAAGCATGATTCCGCGCCTGCCGCGGTCGTCCTCCCGTGCCAGCGCCCGCCGGGTCGCCTGTACCGCCGCCCAGCGCAGCGGCTCGGGCGGGAAGGGCACCGGGCGCCGCCGGACCATCGAGAGCTCCGTGCGTTCGGTCTCCCGTCCCGCGAGCAGGTCAAGTGCGACCCGGGCGCCGAAGCGGGACGCGGCGACGCCCAGCCCGGTGTAGCCCACCGAGTAGGCGACGCGGCCGCCGGCGGCGGTGCCGAAAAGCGGAGTGAACCGCGAGGTCGTATCGATGATCCCTGCCCAGCGGTGGCTCATCCGGACGTCCTGCAACTGCGGGAACGTCGCGTAGAACTGTTGGGCTAGCAGGCGATGGGAAGCATCACGCTGCTCGCGGCCGGCGTCGGTCCCGTTCCCGAAGTAGTAGATCGCGTCGTAACCGCCCCAGACGATCCGGTCGTCCGCCGTACGCCGGTAGTAGTGGAACTGGTTGCCGGCGTCGGTGAGCCCTTGGTTCCGCGACCAGCCGATCCGGCCCAGCTGTTCGGCGGTCAGCGGTTCGGTGGCGACCACGTGGTCCCACACGGGCAACACGAAGTTGCGGATCCGCCGCAGCAGGGGTGGGAAAGCGTTGGTGGCCAGCAGCACCTGGTCGGCGCGGATGGAGCCGAGTGGCGTCTGGCAGAGCACGTAGCTGCCCTCGCGGTGCAGCCGCCGCACGGGACTCCCCTCGTGCAGCGCCACCCCCTTGCGGAGAGCGACCTCACGCAGCCCCGTGGTCAGCGCCACCGGGTCTACCAGCCCGCCGGCCGGCGTCCAGAGCCCGGCCAGATAGGTCGGCGAGTCGACGTCGGCGCGGACCTCTGCGGTTGAAAGGTACGTCGACGACTCCCCATGTCGTTGGTGCAGGGCGTGCATCGAGCGCAAGCCGGCGACCTCGTGCGGCCGGGTGGCGACCATGGTCTTGCCGCATATCCGCAACTCCGCGTCGACCTTCTCCTTGGCGAGGTACTCGTCGATCTCCCGGAGGTTCTCGTGTCCCAGACGGAGAAGCTGGGGCAGCTCGGAAGGCCAGGTCGCCTCCCCATGCGCGAGCCCGTGGGTCAGCGACGCAGAGACGAAGCCACCGTTCCGGCCGGATGCGCCGGCGGCGACGTGACTCGCCTCGAGCAGCACGACCGTCCGACCGGGCTGCTCCTCG
>DATFGA010000390.1:0-2325 GCA_035249775.1 Nocardioidaceae bacterium
GTCGTGGACGGTGAGCACCTCGTGGTCGTGGAGTCCGCGGCGCACCGGCTGACCCGGATCCCGCTCGGCTCGATCGCCGCGGCGGGAGGTCTCGCGCACACCACGAGCCGGCCGGTGACCGAGGTCGCCGGGGGCGAGCTCGAGCTGGTCGTCGCGTTCGAGCCACCGCCGGGCCAGAAGGTCGACGACCGGCTCGGGCCGCCGTCGCAGCTGGTGGTGTCCGCCACCCCCGCCGCGCTGATCAGGTCCGGCGACGGCCGCGGCACCGACCTGACCCGGACGATCACGATCGACGCGGGAGTCGGCGACGGCGTCCTGCACATCGCGGCACGGGCTGCCTCCTGCGACACCCACGGAGGCGAGGGCGCCGCCTGCCACATGCACCAGCAGGACTGGGGCGTGCCGGTGCGGGTCGCCGAACGGGGTGTCCAACGTCTCGTGCTCCCGCTCTCCGGACGGTCAGAGGCCTGACTTCCCGCTGGTAGAATTGAGCTCAGCCAAGGCCATGGGGTTTGCCGCTCGTCACGCAGCACGCGACGGGGGTGGAACTCAGGAGGCCTTTCTTGTCGCCCGGTGTGGGTGCGCGAATCTCGGAAACGCCTCGCGCAAGACCCAAGGATCGGGTGCCTAGCGTCTCGCTGGCTCGCCGGACCACACCGTGGCATCCGGGCTAGGACGCGCCCGACCATTTCTGGAGTACTCCCTCTTGTCCTCAGCGACTGCTGTTCCGTCCACCGCACCCTTCGACGCCCTCGACCTTCCCGCCCCGCTCGTCGCGGCACTCGCCCGTCAGGGCATCACCGTGCCGACGCCCGTCCAGGCGGCGGTCATCCCCGATGCCCGCAGCGGGTACGACGTGCTCGGTCGTGCCCAGACCGGGTCCGGGAAGACCCTCGCCTTCGGCCTGCCGATCCTGGCGCGCCTCGCCGGTGAGCGGAGCCGCCCGAAGCATCCCCGCGCGCTCATCGTCGTACCCACCCGTGAGCTGGCCACCCAGGTCCGCCGTTCACTCGAGCCGCTGGCCGAGTCCCTGCGTCTGAAGCTGACCACGGTGTACGGCGGCACGCCCTACGACCGGCAGATCAAGGCGTTGCGCAACGGCGCCGACATCGTCGTGGCCACCCCCGGCCGGCTCGAGGACCTGATCAACCGCGGTGCCTGCCGAATGGACGACATCGAGATCACCGTCCTCGACGAGGCCGACCACCTGTGCGACCTCGGCTTCTACCCGGTCGTCGACCAGCTGATGCGCGAGACGCCGCAGGGCAGCCAGCGGATGCTGCTGTCGGCGACGCTCGACGGTGACGTGGACCGCCTGGTCCGCACACACCTGCGTTCGCCGAAGCTGCACGAGCTCGACGCCAACGAGGGCTCGGTCACCACGATGGACCACCACGTGATGGTGGTCGGCGGGTTCCGCGACAAGATCGCTGCGGCCACCGCCCTCGTCGAGGCCAACCCCCGGTCGATCGTGTTCACCCGCACCCGTGAGGGCGCCACCGACCTCGCCGAGTCGCTGACCCAGAGCGGGATCGAGGCGGTGGACCTGCACGGCAACCTGTCGCAGCGGGTCCGCGAGCGGAACCTGCACAAGTTCTCCACCGGGAAGGCGCAGGTCGTGGTGGCCACCGACGTCGCCGCCCGCGGCATCCACGTCGACCACGTCGGCCTGGTCGTGCACTACGACGCACCCGCGGACGCGAAGGCCTACCTGCACCGCTCGGGCCGTACCGCCCGCGCCGGCCAGTCCGGTGCCGTGGTCACGATCACCACCCCGCGCCAGCTCGACGAGATCGTCCGGCTGCAGTCCCGGGCCGGCGTCGAGCCGCGTCACCACGACATCCGTTCCGCACCGCGGCCGATGACCGCTGAGGCGCTGGCGGAGTCCGGCGAGCAGGCACCCGTGCCTCGTCGCGGCGGGGCTGCGCGTGGCACGTCCGGCGGCCGGTACGGCGCCGCAAACCGTGGTGGTTCGCGTGGTGGGTACCAGGGCAACCGTGAGGACCGTGGTGGTTCGCGTGGTGGGTACCAAGGCAACCGCGAGGACCGTGGTGGTTCGCGTGGTGGGTACCAGGGGAACCGTGAGGACCGTGGTGGTTCACGAGGTGGTTACCAAGGCAACCGTGAGGACCGAGGTGGTTCACGCGGTGGCTTCCGTGAAGACCGAGGTGGCTTCCGCGAGGACCGAGGCTCGTCTCGCGGCGACCGCCGTACCGACTCCCGCCCCGCCCGCACCGACCGGCACGGCGACTCGCGCCCGGCGCGGGACGAGCGGTCCTTCGGGTCCGACCGGCCGCAGCGTGGCGACCGGCCCCAACGCAGCGA
>DATFGA010000391.1:0-3051 GCA_035249775.1 Nocardioidaceae bacterium
CGAGGGCACCGAGCCCCGCCGGTACGTCGTGGTCCTCCCTGCATGAGCGGGGCGGCTCGCTGGTGAACGACTCTGTTTCACGTGAAACACCCTCCGCGCCGGACGTCGCGCGGAGGGTGTTCTCGTCTCGGCTCGCGTTGGCGGAGCGCTACGCAGACCTGCTCGCGACCGACGGCGTGCTCCGAGGACTGATCGGTCCCCGTGAGGTGCCGCGGTTGTGGGAGCGCCATCTCGTGAACTGTGCGCTGCTCGGGAAGGCGATCCCGGAGGGCTTGGATGTCTGCGACATCGGGACCGGCGCCGGACTGCCGGGGCTGGTGCTCGCCCTGGACCGACCGGATCTCACCCTCACGCTGGTCGAGCCGTTGCTGCGGCGCACCACGTTCCTCGACGAGGCGGTGACCGCGCTCAAGTTGGACAACGTGGAGGTGGTCCGGGCTCGCGCGGAGGAGCTGCACGGAGTCCGCGACTTCTCCGTGGTGACGTCCCGCGCGGTCGCCCCGCTGGACCGGTTGTTGTCCTGGTCGATGCCGCTGGTTCGGCAGGGAGGAGCACTTGTCGCGATGAAGGGATCGTCCGCGGCGGACGAGGTTCGGGCCGCGCACAAGGCGCTCAGCCGGTACGGCGCAGGCGAGGTGACCGTGGCGACGTACGGCGAAGAGCTGATCGACCCACCCACCACGGTGGTCCGGGTGGAGGCCGCTCGACCGTCCGGGTTAGGTTTGCCCGCGGACGCCCGGCCGGCGCTGGCGAGGAAGCAGCGGGCCGCGTCCCGGAAGAAGTCCACGTCGCGCAAGAAGGGTCGGTGACGGGTGCCCACGTCGGATCAGGCGACATCCACAGATGTCGAGGTACTGGCTGGTTTGGGCTGGCCCGAACCGGTCGATATCCACCCAGTCGGGGCATTAGGGTGGCCCACATCACAGAGATATTCACAGAATCCACAGAATCATCCACAGGAGTGTGCTTCGGAAGTAGCCGACGGGGTTTCACGTGAAACCGCGCCTTCCGGGCCCGCCTCGCCGGAACTGTCCGTTTCACGTGAAACAGTGAGGGACATCCACCAGACCGATGGCAAGGAGTCCTCCGTGCGACAGTCCGAGCAGACGGACACCTCCCGGTTCGGGCCGCATCCGGCTCCCGGTTCCCCGTCGTACCGGACCGCAGGGGATCTCGCCTCCACAGGTGTGCTGACGGAGGACGACAGCACACCGTTGGCGCGCTCCATCGAGCACCAGCTCCTCGTGAAGGAGGGTCGTCGGCTGCGGGGACCGCTCCCACGGCCGGCCCGGACTCGAGTGATGGTGGTCGCCAACCAGAAGGGTGGAGTGGGTAAGACCACGACCACGGTGAACATGGCCGCCGCGTTGGCTCAGCACGGGCAGCGGGTGCTGGTCGTGGATCTGGACCCACAGGGCAACGCGTCCACGGCCCTGTCGATCGACCACCACCGGGGCACCCCGTCCACCTACGACGCCCTGGTCGATGGCGTGCCGCTGGTCGACGTCGTCCAACCCAGCCCGGAGATCGACGGCCTGTTCGTCGTCCCCGCGACGATCGACCTCGCCGGCGCCGAGATTGACCTGGTCAGCCTGGTGGCCCGCGAGAGCCGGCTGCGGAAGGCGATCCACGCGTTCCCGCCGGTCTTCGGCGACGGGGAGGACCGGCTCGACTACGTGCTGATCGACTGCCCGCCGTCCCTCGGGCTGCTGACACTGAACGCCCTGGTCGCCGGTGACGAGATGCTGATCCCGATCCAGGCTGAGTACTACGCGCTCGAGGGTCTCGGCCAGCTGCTCGAGACCGTCGACATGGTCAAGGCCCACCTGAACCCCGACCTGACGGTCTCGACGATCCTGCTCACCATGTACGACGCCCGGACCCGGTTGGCTGCCGGCGTGGCGGAGGAAGTACGCAGCCACTTCGGCGAGCAGGTGCTGTCCACAGCGATCCCCCGTTCCGTCCGGATCTCCGAGGCACCCAGCTACGGCCAGACCGTGATGACCTACGACCCCGGCTCGCCCGGCGCCCTGAGCTATCTCGAGGCCGCCCGCGAGATGGCTCTCAAAGGAGCAAGCGCATGAACCAGAAGTCCCAGCAGCGACGCGGACTCGGACGTGGCCTCGGATCGCTGATTCCGACCGCTCCGCAGCACGAGCCCCGCACCGAGCAGCAGACCGGGGCGGAGACCGCTCCGGCCGGTGATGCGGCTTCGGTCCCCGAGTCCATCACCAACGGGGCCTCGGCCGACGGGGCGACGTTCGCGACGGGCCGCGGGGACGACCACGTGACCGAACACCGGGATGCCTCGGACAGTCCAGAGCTCGCAACGGTGGCCGGTGCCTACTTCGCCGAGCTCCCGGTCACCCAGATCTCACCGAACCCGCGACAGCCACGGCAGGTCTTCGAGGAAGAGGCGATGGCCGAGCTGGTGCACTCGGTCAAGGAGATCGGTCTGCTTCAGCCAGTGGTGGTGCGGCGAACCGGCGAGGCGACGTACGAGCTGATCATGGGGGAGCGCCGCTGGCGTGCCACCCAGCAGGCCGGCCTGGACACCATTCCGGCGATCGTCCGGCAGACCGGGGACGACGACCTGCTCCGGGACGCGTTGCTGGAGAACCTGCATCGCGCCGAGCTCAACCCGCTCGAGGAGGCGGCCGCCTACCAGCAGCTGCTCGACGACTTCGGCTGCACGCATGAGGACCTCGCGGCTCGGATCGGTCGCAGCCGGCCGCAGATCACCAACACGCTTCGGTTGCTCAAGCTCTCCCCCGCCGTCCAGCGCCGGGTCGCCGCCGGCGTGCTGTCTGCCGGCCACGCCCGGGCACTGCTCGGTGTCGCCGACGGCGAGGTCCAGGACCGGCTCGCCGGCCGAGTGGTTGCCGAAGGCATCTCGGTGCGCGGCCTCGAAGAGATCGTCGCAGTGGGCGACCTCGGATCCGACGACAAGCCACAAGCGCGCCGCAACAAGCCGACCGCGCCGGCGCTGGCGGATCTCGCCGCGCGGCTCTCGGACCGCTTCGAGACCCGGGTCAAGGTCGACCTCGGCCG
>DATFGA010000392.1:0-7130 GCA_035249775.1 Nocardioidaceae bacterium
GGACGACGGGATGATCAAGGTCGTCTTCAAGCCCTGATCCCCCGAGTTGTCAGACGGGTGGGTGGCCATAGCCGCGCACCCGTCTGACAAGTTGGACCAACGCGGCGGGTTCTCGGCGCTGAACCAGCCCATCCTTGACCAGTTAGGCGTCGAGCGGGCTCTGCTTGCCAGATCCATCGCCCCTCTGCTCACGCGGGCACAGGTGAGCTGTTGTGGCCAGGCGGCGGGACGGACCCGGCGTCGGATCGATCGGCGCGGCTCCGAAGTGGTGGAGAACGAGACGTTCGCGGGCTCTGGACAACCCGATCTCCACCAGTTCGTCGTCGAGCGGCGGCCCCCGCTCGCCCCGATCCCGCGCACCCGTCTGACAAGTGAGGACCAACGCCGCCGAGGGCCGGGACTTTCGCCCTTATCCGGAGACCGCGGGGTTTGGAAAGGTTCTCTGGGGTAAGGACCGAACGGGCCCCACTGAGGCCTGTCAGACCGCAGGAGCTTCCACAGACATGAGCACCGCCACTGCCGAAACGGGTGTCGACAGGGTGACACACACCGCCGACCGGTCACCGGGCCTGATGCTGGCGATGGCCACCATCGGCTTCGCCGTCAACTTCTGGGCCTGGGCGCTGCTGAGCCCACTCGGGCCCCTGTTCCGCACTGAAGGAACCCTGGGTGCGCTCACCGAGTCCGATGTCGCGCTGCTCGTCGCGGTCCCGGTGATCGTTGGCTCGCTGGGCCGGATCGTGGTAGGTGCGCTCACCGACAAGCTCGGCGGGCGGGTGATGTTCCCGCTGGTGTCCGCGGTGACGATCATCCCGGTGCTGTTCCTCGGGTTCTTCGGCCTGGACTCCTACGGCGCCCTGCTGTTCGGCGGCTTCTTCCTCGGCATCGCCGGCACCGCCTTCGCGGTGGGTGTGCCGTTCGTCAACGCGTGGTTCCCGCCGGAGCGCCGTGGTCTCGCGGTCGGCGTCTTCGGCGCCGGGATGGGTGGAACCGCCATCAGCGCGCTGACCACCGTCAAGCTCTACACCAACGTGGGCGAGCAGGCCCCGTTCGTGATCACCGCAGTCCTCCTCGCCGTCTACGCGGTCGTGTCGTGGCTGGTGCTGCGTGATGCACCGGGTCGCCAGGCACCGGCCGGGTCGCTGATGGGCCGGCTGGCCACGAACGCGCGGCTGCCGATCACCTGGCAGGCCTGCGTGCTGTACGCCGTGGCCTTCGGCGGCTACGTGGCCTTCTCGGTCTACCTGCCGTCGTACCTCAAGACGGCCTACGAGCTCGACGCCGCGGACGCCGCCAACCGGATGGCCGGCTTCGTGATCATCGCGGTGCTGATGCGCCCGGTCGGCGGCTGGCTGTCCGATCGGTTCGGTGCGATCCCGGTGCTGGCCGGCGGGTACGCCGTCGTGGTGGTCGGTGCCGCGGTCGCCGCGACCACACCTCTGCTCGAGCACGTCGGCACGGTCGCGTTCCTGGCGATGGCCGCGGCGCTCGGCTCCGGCAGCGGAGCGACCTTCGCGCTGATCGCCAAGGTCACCGACCCGGCCCGCGTCGGTGGCGTCACCGGACTGGTGGGCGCGGCCGGCGGTCTCGGTGGCTTCGTGCCCCCGCTGATCATGGGCTACATCTACGGCCGCACCGACTCCTACGCGATCGGCCTGGTGCTGCTCGCGGTCACCGCGGCACTGACCCTGCTGCTGACCGTGACCGTGGTGCGTTCCACAGCCCGTACTTCCGGCGCGCGGACCGAGGTCCCTTAACTATCCGCTCCGACTTCGATAGCGTCCCAGGAAAGCGAGGAGGTCCCGCGTGAGCACAGACGTTCACCCCGAAGGCAAGACTGGTGACCGCGAGGTCGGCTTGGACGGAGGGATGAGCGATGCGCTCGTGCGAAGCCGCCGGTTCTTCACGAAGGCCGAGGTCTCCGAGGACCTCCGCTCGCTGCACCGGACCGGTGGCCGCGAGGCCGACGACTTCTACCGGGACCGGTGGAGCCACGACAAGGTGGTGCGCTCCACGCACGGCGTGAACTGCACCGGCTCGTGCTCGTGGAAGGTCTACGTCAAGGACGGGATCATCACCTGGGAGACCCAGCAGACCGACTACCCGTCGGTGGGTCCGGACCGGCCGGAGTACGAGCCGCGCGGCTGCCCTCGTGGTGCCGCGTTCTCCTGGTACACCTACTCGCCGACCCGGGTGCGCTACCCCTACATCCGTGGCGTGCTCCTGCAGATGTACCGCGAGGCCAAGAAGCAGCACGACGGTGACCCGGTGGCCGCCTGGTCGCACATCGTCGGCAACACCGCCCGTGCGAAGGCCTACAAGTCCGCCCGCGGCAAGGGCGGCCTGGTCCGGGCGTCCTGGGAGGAGGCGACCGAGATGGTCGCCGCCGCCCACGTCTACACGATCAAGAAGTACGGCCCCGACCGGGTCGCCGGGTTCTCCCCGATCCCCGCGATGTCGATGGTCTCGCACGCCTCGGGCGCCCGCTTCGTGAACCTCGTCGGCGGGTCGATGCTGTCGTTCTACGACTGGTACGCCGACCTCCCCGTCGCCTCCCCGCAGGTCTTCGGCGACCAGACCGACGTGCCGGAGTCGGGTGACTGGTGGGATGCCGGCTACCTGATCATGTGGGGCTCGAACCTGCCGGTGACCCGGACCCCGGACGCCCACTGGATGACCGAGGCGCGCTACCGCGGCCAGAAGGTGATCGCGGTCGCCCCGGACTACGCCGACAACGTCAAGTTCGCCGATGAGTGGCTGCCCGCCCGACCGGGCACCGACGGTGCGCTCGCGATGGCGATGGGCCACGTGATCCTCAAGGAGTTCTTCGTCGACCGGCAGACGCCGTACTTCGTCGACTACACCAAGAAGTACTCCGACCTGCCCTACCTGATCCGGTTGGACCCGACCGGCACCGGGACCTACCGGGCCGGGAAGTTCCTCACCGCGGCGGACCTTCCGGCCTACCAGCACGAGGAGAACGCCGCCTTCAAGCCGATCATGATGGATGCCCGGACCGACGAGCCGACCGTCCCGAACGGCTCGCTGGGACACCGGTTCGGTGAAAAGGGCGTGGGTCGCTGGAACCTCGACCTGCGCGAGATCGACCCGAAGCTGTCCCTGATCGACACCACCCACGACTCGGTGCTGCTCGAGATGCCCCGGTTCGACACCCCGGACGGCGCCGGCGACTCGGTGCCGCGCGGCGTGCCGGTCCGCCGCGTGGGCGACCACCTCGTGACCACCGTGTTCGACATGATGCTGGCGCAGTACGGCGTCGGCCGCGACGGCCTGCCCGGAACATGGGCCACCTCCTACGACGACGCCACCGCGCCGTACACCCCGGCCTGGCAGGAGACGATCACCGGCGTCCCGGCATCGGCCGCGGAGCGGATCGGCCGCGAGTTCGCGCAGAACGCCGAGGAGTCGAAGGGCCGCTCGATGATCATCATGGGCGCCGGCACGAACCATTGGTTCCACTCCGACACCATCTACCGGACCTTCCTCGCGCTGACCACGCTGACCGGGTGTCAGGGCGTCAACGGCGGCGGCTGGGCGCACTACGTCGGGCAGGAGAAGGTCCGCCCGGTCACCGGGCACGCGCAGCTGGCCAACGCACTGGACTGGAACCGGCCGCCGCGGAACATGATCCAGACCGCCTACTGGTACCTCCACACGAACCAGTTCCGCTACGACCAGTTCGGGGCGGACACGCTGTCGGCGGAGACCGGCAAGGGGCAGTTCGGCGGCAAGAGCACCGCCGACATGATCGCGCAGAGCGCCCGGATGGGCTGGATGCCGTCCTACCCGACCTTCAACCGCAACCCGCTCGACCTCACCGACGAGGCGGCCGAGGCCGGCCGGCCGGTCGCCGAGCACGTCGTGGAGAAGCTGAAGTCGGGTGAGCTCCGGTTCGCGTGCGAGGACCCGGACGCGCCGGAGAACTTCCCGAGGATCCTGTCCATCTGGCGAGCGAACCTGCTGGGCTCCTCCGGCAAGGGCAACGAGTACTTCCTCAAGCACCTGCTCGGCACCGACAACTCGGTCCGGGCCGGTGAGACGCCGCAGGCACACCGTCCGCGGGACGTCGAATGGCACGAGAACGCGCCCGAGGGCAAGCTCGACCTGCTGATGACCTTCGACTTCCGGATGACCAGCACCACGGTGTTCTCCGACGTCGTGTTCCCGGCGGCGACGTGGTACGAGAAGCACGACCTCAACACCACCGACATGCACCCGTTCGTGCACTCGTTCAACCCCGCGATCGCGCCGCCGTGGCAGACCCGGACCGACTGGGACGGGTGGATCGCGATCGCCGAGAAGTTCAGCGAGCTGGCCGCCGGCTACCTCGACGTCCGCAAGGACCTGGTCGCGGTGCCGCTGATGCACGACACCCCCGACGCGATGGCCAACCCGCACGGTGTCGTCCAGGACTGGAAGTACGGCGAGTGCGAACCCGTCCCGGGCCGGACCATGCCGAAGCTGGTCGAGGTCGAGCGGGACTACACCGCCGTGGGCGCCAAGATGACCGCCCTCGGCCCGCTGATGGAGAAGCTCGGCGCGACCACCAAGGGCGTCACCTTCGACGTGAAGAAGTCGGTGGACTACCTGCGTGCGAAGAACGGCGCGGTCCGGGGCGGTCCCGCCGACGGCCGCCCGTCTCTGCGGCGCGACGTGCACGCCTGCGAGGCGATCCTCGCCCTCTCCGGCACCACCAACGGGCACCTGGCCACCGAGGGGTTCAAGCAGCTCGAGAAGCGCACCGGCACCTTGCTGCACGACCTCGCCGCGGAGCACGAGGGGAAGCAGATCACCTTCGCCGACACCCAGGGTCCTCCGGTTCCGGTGATCACCTCACCGGAGTGGTCCGGTTCGGAGTCCGGCGGTCGCCGCTACTCGCCGTTCACGATCAACGTCGAACGGCTCAAGCCGTGGCACACGTTGACCGGACGGCAGCACTTCTACCTCGACCACGACTGGATGACCGAGCTCGGTGAGGGGCTGCCGGTCTACCGGCCGCCGTTGAACATGGGGGCGCTGTTCGCGGAGCCGGAGATCGGGTCCACCGGCGAGCTCGGCGTGACGGTGCGCTACCTGACCCCGCACAACAAGTGGTCGATCCACTCGGAGTACCAGGACAACCTGTTCATGCTGTCGCTGTCCCGGGGTGGGCAGACGATCTGGATGAGCGACCAGGACGCGGCCAAGGTCGGCGTCAAGGACAACGACTGGATCGAGGCGGTCAACCGCAACGGTGTTGTCGTCGCACGGGCGATCGTGTCGCACCGGATGCCCGAGGGCACGGTGTTCATGCATCACGCGCAGGACCGGCTGATCGACGTACCGATCTCGGAGACGTCCGGCAAGCGCGGCGGGATCCACAACTCGCTGACCCGGATCATGATCAAGCCCAGCCACCTGATCGGCGGCTACGCGCAGCTGGCCTTCGCCTTCAACTACCTGGGCCCCACCGGGAACCAACGAGACGAGGTGACCGTCATTCGCAAGCGGTCCCAGGAGGTGCAGTACTGATGAGGGTCATGGCGCAGATGGCCATGGTGATGAACCTCGACAAGTGCATCGGGTGCCACACCTGCTCGGTCACCTGCAAGCAGGCGTGGACCAACCGGTCCGGCACGGAGTACGTCTGGTTCAACAACGTCGAGACGCGGCCAGGCCAGGGGTACCCACGCACCTATGAGGACCAGGAGACCTGGAAGGGCGGCTGGGAGCTGAACAGCCGCGGCCGGCTCAAGCTCAAGGGCGGCGGCCGGCTGAAGAAGCTGTTCACGATCTTCTCCAACCCGATCATGCCGTCGATCCAGGACTACTACGAGCCCTGGACCTACGACTACTCCACGCTGACCGACGCGCCGGCGCAGGAGCACACCCCGGTCGCGAAGCCGAAGTCGCTGCTGTCCGGTGACGACATGAAGATCGAGTGGTCGGCGAACTGGGACGACAACCTCGGCGGTTCGGCGGCCACCGAGAAGTACGACCCGATGTTGAAGAAGATCGCCGACAAGGTGAAGTTCGAGTTCGAGCAGACCTTCATGTTCTACCTGCCGCGGATCTGCGAGCACTGCCTGAACCCGTCGTGCGCGGCCTCGTGCCCGAGCGGGGCGATCTACAAGCGGTCCGAGGACGGCATCGTGCTCGTCGACCAGGACCGCTGCCGCGGCTGGCGGATGTGCGTGTCCGGCTGCCCCTACAAGAAGGTCTACTTCAACCACCGCACCGGCAAGGCCGAGAAGTGCACGTTCTGCTTCCCGCGGATCGAGGTCGGCATGCCGACGGTGTGCTCGGAGACCTGCGTGGGCCGGCTCCGCTACATCGGGCTGATGCTGTACGACGCCGACAAGGTGCTCGAGGCCGCGTCGGTCCCCGACGACCACGACCTCTACGAGGCACAGCGCTCGGTGTTCCTGGACCCGAACGACCCGGAGGTGGTCCGCGAGGCCGAGCGCGCGGGCATCCCGCACGACTGGGTGGAGGCCGCGCAGCGATCCCCGATCCACGCGCTGATCAACAAGTACAAGGTGGCCCTGCCGCTGCACCCGGAGTACCGGACCATGCCGATGGTCTGGTACATCCCGCCGCTGTCGCCGGTGATCGACGTCGTCCGCGACACCGGTGAGGACGCCGAGGACACCGGCAACCTGTTCGCCGCGATCGACGCGCTCCGGATCCCGATCGAGTACCTCGCCGAGCTCTTCACCGCCGGCGACGTGGCACCGGTCGACCGGGTGCTGAAGAAGATGGCGGCGATGCGCTCCTACATGCGCGACATCAACATGGGCCGGGAGCCGGACGCGTCGATCCCCGCCGCCGTCGGGATGGGGGAAGAGGAGATGTACGACATGTACCGCCTCCTCGCGATCGCCAAGTACGACGAGCGCTACGTGATCCCGCCCGCGCACACCGAGCAGGCTCACTCGCTCGAGGAGCTGGCCACCGAGTGCTCGCTCGACTACGACGGCGGCCCCGGTATGGGTGGCTCCGGACCGTTCGGTGAGGGATCCGGTGCGCTGACGCCGATCGCGGTCGAGAACTTCCAGATGCTGCAGAACCGGCAGACCGCGGACACGATGGCGTCCCCGCACGACAAGGGCGGGCGGGTCAACCTGCTG
>DATFGA010000393.1:0-4494 GCA_035249775.1 Nocardioidaceae bacterium
GATCCGACCCGCGACGAAGACGTGCACGAAGTCGGGCTTGATGTAGCGCAGGATGCGGGTGTAGTGGGTGATCAGCAGCACGCCACGGCCACCCTGCTCGCGGAACCGGTTCACGCCCTCGGAGACGATCTTCAGCGCGTCGATGTCCAGACCCGAGTCTGTCTCGTCGAGGACGGCGATCTTCGGGTCGAGCAGCTCGAGCTGGACGATCTCGTGACGCTTCTTCTCACCGCCGGAGAAGCCCTCGTTCACGTTGCGCTGGGCGAACGCGGCGTCCATGGAGACCCGCTCCATCGCGCTGTTCACGTCCTTGACCCAGGTGCGCAGCTTCGGCGCCTCGCCGTCGATCGCGGTCTTCGCGGTGCGCAGGAAGTTGGCCACCGAGACGCCCGGGACCTCGACGGGGTACTGCATCGCGAGGAACAGGCCGGCGCGGGCGCGCTCGTCGACCGACATCGACAGCACGTCGACGCCGTCCAGGGTGACGCTGCCCGAGGTGATCTGGTACTTCGGGTGACCGGCGATCGAGTAGGCGAGGGTGGACTTGCCGGAGCCGTTCGGCCCCATGATCGCGTGCGTCTCGTCCGGGTTGATCGTCAGGTCGACGCCCTTGAGGATCTCCTTCGGGCCGTTCTCGGTGTCGACGCTGACGTGCAGGTCGCGGATCTCCAGGGTGGCCATTTCTTCTCCGTCTCAGCTTTCGTTGTCAGTTCGGTTCGTGGTATTCGATCGGCTCGGTCAGTAGGGGCTCGCGACGTCGACCAGGACGTCGTCACCGTCGATCTGCACCGGGTAGATCGCCACCGGTTCGGTGGCGGGGAGGTTGGTCGGCTTCCCGGTGCGGAGATCGAAGCGCGAGCCGTGCAGCCAGCACTCGATCTCGTTGCCCTCGACGTCCCCCTCCGAGAGCGGGATGGCGGCGTGCGAGCACTCGTCGTAGATCGCGTACCACTCTTCGCCGTCCCGGACGACAGCAACCTCGACGCCGTCCACCGAGAAGGCAACTGCTGTGCCCGGTGCGACGTCGGAGGTGCTGCAGGTGCGGACGAAGCTCATGCCCGGTGTCCCGTCACGCCCGGCACCACACCGACGTTGCGCTCGAGCTCGCGCTCGACGGTGCCGAGCAGCCGCTCCTCGATCTGCGGCACGCCGATCTTGCGGATGATGTCGGCGAAGAAGCCGTGCACGACCAGCCGGCGGGCCTCGGCCTCGTCGATGCCACGGGACTGCAGGTAGAACAGCTGCTGGTCGTCGAAGCGTCCGGTCGTGGACGCATGGCCCGCCCCGGCGATCTCACCGGTCTCGATCTCCAGGTTGGGCACCGAGTCGGCGCGGCAGCCGTCGGTGAGCACCAGGTTGCGGTTCGACTCGTAGGTCTCGATGCCCTCAGCCACCTTGCGGATCAGCACGTCGCCGATCCAGACCGCGTGCGCGCCCTCGCCCTGCAGCGCACCCTTGTAGTCGACGTTGCTCTTGGTCTTCGGCGCGTTGTGGTCGACGAACAGCCGGTGCTCAAGGTGCTGACCGGCGTCGGCGAAGTACAGGCCGAGCAGCTCCACGTCGCCGCCGGGACCGGTGTAGTCGACGGAGGTGTTCATCCGGATCAGGTCGCCGCCGAAGGACACGGCCACGTGGCGCAGCGTCGCGTCCCGGCCCACGGTTCCGTGGTGGTGGGTGTGGTGCACCGCGTCGTCGGCCCAGTCGCCGACGGACACGAAGGTCAGGTGTGCGCCGTCGCCGACGACGATCTCGACGTTGTCGGCCAGCGTGGCCGAGCCCTCGAAGCGGACCACGACCGTTGCCTTGGAGTGCGGCTCGGCGACGACGACCACGTGGCCGGCGGAGGCGGCCTCGGTGCCGGTGCCGTTGACCGTGACGATCACCGGCTCGGTCGCCTCGACCTCGCGCGGGACGGTGATCGCGAACGTCTCCGCGGCCGCGTGCCAGGCACGCGCGCTCACCCGGTCGCTCGGCACGTAGCCGCTCGAGCCCTTCAGTGCGTTGTCGGCGCCGAGGTGCTCGATCCGCACCGAGTCAGGCGCGACCGCGTCCACCGTGTAGCACTTGCCGGTGAGGTCGGCGTCCTTGTGCAGGTCACGCAGCCGCTTGAGCGGCGTGAACCGCCAGATCTCCTCGAGCCCCGTCGGCACCTCGAAGTGCTCGACGTCGAACGACCCCTCCGGGTGCAGGTGGCTGACCACCTTGTCCGACGTCTCGATCGCGCCACTCACGTTCGGCGTCTCAGTAACAGTCACAGTTCGTCTTCGTCCTAGTCACGTCAGTTTTCGCTGGAAGCTGCGGTGGCCGGCTGTTGCCGCGGTGGCCGGCGTGGCCTGGCTGGCCGGGTTCGGAGCGCCGGGAACGCTCGCACGAGGCGGAGCCGGGGCGGCGGCCCGAGCGGTGGCTGGGTCTGGCGGCGGAGCGAGGAACGAGCGGAGCTGGATCCCGCTCGGGCCGCCGTCCCGGAGCAGCCGGGAGCCAGCGCCGGCCGCCGTGCCAGAGTCGGCCAACGGGGTCACCCCACCGCGCCTTCCATCTGCAGCTCGATCAACCGGTTCAGCTCGAGGGCGTACTCCATCGGCAGCTCCTTGGCGATCGGCTCGACGAAGCCACGCACGATCATCGCCATCGCCTCGTCCTCCTCCATGCCGCGGCTCATCAGGTAGAAGAGCTGGTCGTCGCTGACCTTCGACACGGTGGCCTCGTGCGCCATCGACACGTCGTCCTCGCGGACGTCGACGTAGGGGTAGGTGTCGGACCGGCTGATCTGGTCGACCAGCAGCGCGTCACACTTCACGATGCTCGCGGAGTGCTCCGCCCCTTCGTTGACCTGGACGAGGCCGCGGTACGACGTACGCCCACCGCCGCGGGCCACGGACTTGGAGATGATCGAGCTGGAGGTGTGCGGAGCCGCGTGCACCATCTTGGCGCCGGCGTCCTGGTGCTGGCCCTCCCCGGCGAATGCGACCGAGAGGGTCTCGCCGCGGGCGTGCTCGCCCATCAGGTAGACGGCCGGGTACTTCATGGTCAGCTTGGAGCCGATGTTGCCGTCGACCCACTCCATCGTGGCGCCGGCCTCACAGGTGGCCCGCTTGGTGACCAGGTTGTACACGTTGTTCGACCAGTTCTGGATCGTCGTGTAGCGGCAGCGCGCGCCCTTCTTCACGATGATCTCCACGACCGCGGAGTGCAACGAGTCGGTGCTGTAGATCGGCGCGGTGCAGCCCTCGACGTAGTGCACGTAGGCGTCCTCGTCGACGATGATCAGCGTCCGCTCGAACTGGCCCATGTTCTCGGTGTTGATCCGGAAGTAGGCCTGCAGCGGGATGTCCACGTGGACACCCGGCGGCACGTAGATGAACGAGCCGCCCGACCACACCGAGGTGTTGAGCGCGGAGAACTTGTTGTCACCGACCGGGATGACGGTGCCGAAGTACTCCTTGAAGAGCTCCTCGTGCTCCTTCAGCGCGGTGTCGGTGTCGACGAAGATGACGCCCTGCTCCTCCAGGTCCTCGCGGATCTGGTGGTAGACCACCTCGGACTCGTACTGCGCCGCGACGCCCGCGACGAGGCGCTGCTTCTCCGCCTCGGGGATGCCCAGCCTGTCGTAGGTGTTCTTGATGTCCTCGGGCAGGTCCTCCCACGAGGTGGCCTGCTTCTCGGTGGAGCGGACGAAGTACTTGATGTTGTCGAAGTCGATCGTCGACAGGTCCGAGCCCCAGGTGGGCATCGGCTTGCGGTGGAAGAGCTTGAGGCCCTTGAGGCGCAGGTCGAGCATCCACTGCGGCTCGGCCTTCTTCGAGGAGATGTCGCGCACGACCTCCTCGTTGAGCCCGCGCGCGGCGACCGACCCCGCGTCGTCACGGTCGGCCCAGCCGAACTCGTAGCGGCCGATGCCCTTCAGCTCCGGGTTGAGTTCCTCGATGGAGGTCATGCGGTCTCCTCTTCGTTGCCGGTCGTGGCCGACAGGGTCGGGGTCTGGGTCATGGTCCGGGCGCCGGATGTTGGGACGCCGTGCGGGATGCAGGTGGTGCACACGCCGTCGCCGTGGGCGATCGTGGCCAGCCGCTGCACGTGCGATCCGAGGACGCTGCCGATCGCCTCGGTCTCGGCCTCGCACAGCTGCGGGAACTCGTGGGCCACGTGACTGACCGGGCAGTGCTGCTGGCACAGCTGGTCGGCGCCCGCGGCCAGCGGCAGCTCCCGCCGGGTCGCGGCGTAGCCCTCCGCGGTGAAGACGCGGGCCAGCGCCTCGGCGGGGCTCAGGTCCGGCTCGGCGGCGGTGACGGCGGCATAGTCGCGCTCGATGAAGGACACCCGGCGCCGGGCGAACTCCATCACCGCCTCCTCGCCCTGGGTCTCCGCCAGGAAGCGGAGGGCCTGGACGGCGAGGTCGTCGTACTGCTGGTCGAAGTCGTCACGGCCGGCCTCGGTGAGCGCGAACACGCGTGCCGGACGCCCCCGGCCGCGGTGGCCGTAGACCTTCTGCTCGCG
>DATFGA010000394.1:0-7735 GCA_035249775.1 Nocardioidaceae bacterium
CCTTTCTCGACCGAAGGAGCAACCGATGGCGTCACGTCTCAACCCCTACATCAGCTTCGACGGGAACGCGCGGGAGGCGATGGAGTTCTACAAGCAGGCGCTCGGCGGCACCCTGGCGCTGAACACCTTCGGCGAGATGGAGGCCCAGGGCACCGCTGACGACGACAAGATCATGCACGGCATGCTCGAGACCGACAGCGGCTTCACGCTGATGGGCGCCGACAACCCTCCTGGGACCGAGCACCAGCCGGGGAACAACTTCGCGGTGAGCCTGAGCGGGGACGACGCTGAACAGCTGCGTGGCTACTGGGAGAAGCTGTCCGACGGTGGGAACGTGACCGTTCCCCTCGAGAAGCAGATGTGGGGCGACGAGTTCGGCATGTGCGTGGACCGGTTCGGCGTCGCGTGGATGGTCAACATCGGTCAGCCGCAGGGCTGAGGCCGGTGTGACGGTGGGTCAGCCCGTTGGACGGGAGTCGGCGGTGGCCCGAGGGCAGAACGCCTCGCGCGGGGAGCCGGTGTGCACCTCCTCGGGCAGTTCCACGACAACGTGGTCCTCGAGGATCCCGGCACGCGAGGTGGTGAGGTTAACGTGCGTCGCGAAGCTGCCCGCGCGAGCCGACAGCGTCTCGCAGGCGACCATCAGCATGCTCAGCCGCACCTCTCGCCGCTCGCCGGCAGGGATCGTGAACGCCGTGCTGCCATCGCTGTCCTCGATCCCGGTGTAGCGGAACAGCTTGGGCTGCGGGTGCAGCTCGCCCAGGCCGGTGACCGTCACCGGCAGCCGCCCGTCGTTGGCCAGCGCGAAGGTGTACACCAGCATCCCCCGGTCCTGGTAGCGGACCTGGCGCACCGTCCGATCACCGACCCGGAACACCGCGGTGGCGTCGGTGCCGCTCACCCGGGTGGGCCCGTGCCCGCTCAGCACGGGACGGGTCTGGGTGGCCGCCGCGATCCCCGCACCACCCGCGACGAGCAGCGTGACGACCAGCCCGATCAGCATCCGTCTGCCCATGGTCGGTCAGCCCCGTGAAGGCGCGGCCGTCGTACGCCGCGCGACCAGCCCGAGCCCGAGCCCGAGCAGGGCTACGCCGATGCCGAGGGTCGCGGCATCGGCGCCGATCGGCCCGGGACCGCCAGGGGTACCGGCCGCGGCGCCGAGCGGCAGGGGGTTCGAGTCGCTCTCTTCGCCGGGCTTCTCCGGGCTCTCGAACCAGCTGCACTCCGGCGGGTGCCGCCAGAACGGGTCGCTGCGGTCGTACTGGCTGCAGCTGAGGAATCCGGCGTCCTTCACCGCGGACGTGCCGGGCAGGAACTGCGAGCCGCCGTCGGCGCACGACGGCGGGTCGACCGCGAAGTTGTCGGTCGGCTCGCCCCGGGAGGAGGTGTTGTCCTCCCAGCAGTTGCCGATGCCTTGGTCGTCCCACCAGAAGTCGACGCCGTTGTGCGCGAGCGTGCCGTCGGGGCCAAGCCCCATCTTGTTCGCGAACGTGTGGTTGTGGTTGGACGTGTCGTAGAGCTTGGTGGGGTCGTACTCGTCGCGCAGCGGTGAGGGCACCCAGAACTGCATGGTGCCGTAGCGCCAGTTGTCGTAGATCCAGTTGTTGTCGGTGGAGTTGAAGTTGCCGCCGGCGATCAGCACGCCGGTGCCTACCGGGGTGGGGATGACCGGGCAGACGGTGCCGTCCATGTAGCCGCGTTCCGCCATGGGCTTGGCACAGACGCCGGTGTCGACGTACCGCTCGTAGTAGTTCTCGTTGTTGCTGTAGATCTTGTTGTGGCTCCAGCGTGCGTGGTCCTGCGGCAGCCCGGGGTGGCCGGGGAACAGCGAGTCGGTGGCGATGCCGGTCGCGTTGTCGTAGAACTCGTTGTGGTGCGCCCAGATCGAGTTGCCCGCCGTACCGGAGTAGCCGAGCGTGTTGTCGTGGCTCCTGCTGTGCCGGATCTCGATCGCGTAGCGGATCGGCTCGAAGTCGGGGTTGTCAGCGTTGAGGTCCGAGCCCGAGCCGGGATAGATCCCGGAGTCGCCGTTGTAGTAGGCGTTCACGTGCGTGATCAGGCCATGGTCGCTGGCGAAGGCGAGGATGCCGTACTCGTCGTTGCCGCGGGCGACCACGCGGTCGACGACGAACCCGTCGGTCTCCAGCACGTAGACCGCGTTGAACTCGGCCTGTTGGACGGTGAAGTTGCGCAGGTAGACGCCGCCGGCGCGGTCCGCCCGGATCGCGTTCAGCTTCGCGAACCTGTTGTCGATGACGACCGCTCTCGGGCCGGCGCCGGTGCCGACGACCTGCGTGCCGCAGAACCGGCTGTCGCACTTCATCGAGTCGTTCTTCAGGCTGCGGTCACCCATGATCGTGATCAGGTTCAGGTTGTGCGGGCAGCGGACCTGGTCCGGGTAGGACAGCGCGATCGGTCCGGAGTCGTCGCCACCCGTGTCCGGTGAGCTGAGGCTGCCGATGTACTCCGAGACGTCGAGTGGGTCGGTCGAGGCGGTCTGCAGGTTCGAGCAGTACGCCGACCGCTCCGCCCGCGCCCAGCGACGCTCGGTGTAGTAGCCGGGCAGCACGTAGATCGAGGTGTTGCGCCTCTTGATCGAGTTGATCGCGGTCTGGATCGAGCCGAACCGGCACTCCTTCAACAGCCGCTGGTTGCGGGCCTTGACGGGCCCGTCCCGCAGCTGCGCAATCCGTCGGTCGCTGTCCGGCCTGCACACGACCCGGTGCCGTGGGTTGTCCAGGCCGAGGTACGCCGGTCGCTCGCCGGTCCCGTCCGGGAAGGTTGCCGGCCGCTCCTCGTGGGCCGAGACCGGTGCTGCCCCGACCGCCCCGATCAGCAGGCCGGCGAGCATCGCCACCAGGGCAAGGACAACGTGCGAGCGCGATCTACGCATCAGACACCTCCGATGCCTGAGCAACGAGTTGTGGCGAGCGAGGTTACGCGGCGCCTTTCACGGTGCTGGTTAGGCTTCCGGACGTGCGAGGACTCCGGGCGGTGGCGGCGATCCTGCTGGCGCAGGCGCTGCTGACCAGCTGCTCCGGGGACGCCGAACCGCAGCCCCCGCGGCCGACGCCGACCGCACTGGGTGGTGAGCTCGGCACCCCGGCGGTGCCGCCGGCCGGGCCCATGGACACCCTGGAGAAGGGGGTGGCCCGTTCCCTGAACGGCACCACCGACCTGCACGAGCAGGACCTGCGGGTCGACTACCTCCGCTGCCCGGCCTTCGACGGACGGACCCCGCAGACCCTGCGCTGCACCGGGTTCCTCGAGCAGGTCACCGCCGACGTGATGGTCCGGCTGACCAAGGCCGGCCCCACGATGCACTTCGACGCCCGGCTCGGTCAGGGGATCCTGTCCACCGCGAACCTGGTCGACCGCCTGGCACGGGAGGGGTACCGCCGGATCGACTGCGGCGACCGGCCCGCCTACCCGAGCGTCGTCGGCAGCGAGATCACCTGCGCGGTCACCGACGGGGACCAGCGCCGGTTCGTGGTCGCGACGGTCACCTCGCAGAGCGGCGAGGTCACGATCAGCGACTACTGAGCGTGATGTCGGGCAGACTCTCCCCATGGCCAGGGTGATCGTCGTCGGCGCGGGGGTGGTCGGGCTGTCGTGCGCGGTTCGGCTGCTCCAGGACGGTCACCACGTCGACGTACTCGCCCGCGACCTGCCGCTGGAGACCACGTCCTCGGTCGCGGCGGCGATCTGGTTCCCCTACCGTGCCTTCCCGTTCGAGCGGGTAACCGCCTGGTCGGCGAAGGCCTACGAGGAGTTCGACCGGCTCGCCTCCGTCGAGCCCGACGCCGGCGTCCGGATGGTCGAGGGGACCCAGCTGCACCGGGTCCGCACGGCCGACCCGTGGTGGCTCAGCGCCGTCCCGGCCCTGACCCGGGTGACCGCGATGCGCGAGCCGTACGTCGACGGCTGGACCTTCACCACGCCGGTGATCGAGATGCCGGTCTACCTGCGCTGGCTGGCCGACCAGGTCGACGAGCGCGGCGGCACGATCACCCGCGTGGCCCTGAACGGGATGCCCGACCAGGCCGACGTCGTGGTGAACGCCAGCGGGCTCGGCGCCCGGCTGCTGGCCGAGGATCCCTCGGTGCTGCCGGTCCGTGGGCAGGTGGTCTACCTCGAACAGGTCGGTCTCGACCGGTGGTGGCTCGACGGGGACGGGCCGACGTACGTCGTGCCCCGCACCCGCGACATCGTCGTCGGCGGCACCGACGAGGAGGGGGAGTGGAGCCGTACGGCGGACCCGGCGACCGCCGAGCTGATCCTGGAGCGGGCCACCGCACTCGTGCCCGAGCTCGCCCGCGCGCGGGTCCTGCGGCACAAGGTCGGCCTGCGTCCGGCCCGGGCCCAGGTGCGGCTCGAGAGCGAGGTGCACGGCTCGTCGCGGGTCGTGCACTGCTACGGGCACGGCGGTGCGGGCGTCACGCTGTCGTGGGGCTGCGCCGACGAGGTGGCCTCGCTGGTCGGCGAGCTCGGCTGACTCAGAACAAACGGGCGCTCGGGTCGTCCATCCCGCGCAGCGCGTCGTAGTCGACCACGGCACAGTCGATGCCGCGGTCGGTCGCCAGCACCCGTGCCTGCGGCTTGATCTCCTGGGCGGCGAAGATCCCGCGCACCGGCCGGAGCTTAGGGTCCCGGTTCAGCAGCTCGAGGTAGCGGGTCAGCTGCTCGACGCCGTCAATCTCGCCGCGGCGCTTGATCTCGACCGCGACCGACTTCCCGGCCGCGTCCCGGCACATCAGGTCCACCGGGCCGATGGCGGTCGGGTACTCCCGGCGGACGAGCGTCAGGCCGTCGGCCAGCGTGGCCGGGTGCTCGGCGAGCAGCTCCTGGAGGTGCTTCTCCACGCCGTCCTTCTGCAGCCCGGGATCGATGCCGAGGTCGTGCGTGCTGTCACTGATGATCTCGTCCAGCAGGATCCGCAGCGTGTCGTCGTCCTTGCCGGTGACGGTCCACTCGACCGCGCCGTCGTCGTTGACGCCCTCGGACACCTTGCACGGCGGCGACATCCAGTTCAGCGGCTTGTAGGAGCCGCCGTCGGAGTGGATCAGCACCGAGCCGTCGTTCTTGACGAGGATCAACCGGGTCGCCATCGGCAGGTGGGCGGTGAGCCGGCCGGCGTAGTCGACCTGGCACTTCGCGATAACTAGACGCACGAGGAGGGAGGTTACCTGCTGCCGGTCTCGACCGGGTGAAGTACCTCACGGCGCCGGGCCGGTGCCTCGTGACAGTATTCGGGCCATGACAAGCACTGGACGAGAGTTCCGCAGCATCGGTGTGATCGGGCTCGGCACGATGGGGGCCGGGATCGCCGAGGTCTTCGCCCGCAACGGCTACCAGGTCGTCGGCGTCGAGCTCACCGACGAGTCCCTGGAACGCGGGCGGCAGCACGTCCAGCACTCCACCGACCGCGCGGTCAAGCGCGGCAAGCTCTCCGCCGAGGACCAGCAGGAGCTGATCGGCCGGGTCACCTTCACCACGAACCTCTCCGACGTCAAGGACTGCAACCTGGTCGTCGAGGCCGTCATCGAGCACCTCGACGTGAAGCAGGACCTGTTCCGCCGGCTCGACGCGGTGGTCGGCCCCGACGCGGTGCTGGCCACGAACACCTCCTCGCTCTCGGTCACCGAGATCTCGACCGCCACCTCACACCCGGGGCGGGTGATCGGCGTGCACTTCTTCAACCCGGCGCCGGTGCAGAACCTGGTGGAGATCATCCGCACCGTGGTCACCGAGCCCGACGTCCTCGACGACGTGGCCGGGCTGGCCCGCTCGCTGGGCAAGACGCCGGTGATCTGCGGCGACAAGGCCGGCTTCATCGCGAACGCGCTGCTGTTCGGCTACCTCAACCACGCGGTGTCCATGTACGAGGCCAGCTACGCCAGCCGCGAGGACATCGACGCGGCGATGCGGTTCGGCTGCGGCTATCCGATGGGCCCGCTGGCGCTGCTGGACCTGATCGGTCTGGACACCGCCTACGAGATCCTCGACACCATGTACAAGCAGGGCCGGGACCGGCTGCACGCGCCGGCGCCGTACCTCAAGCAGATGGTCACCGCGGGGATGCTCGGGCGCAAGACCGGCCGCGGCTTCTACACCTACGAGGGGCCGGACAGTCCGGTGGTGGTCGCCGACGCGCTCACCCCGTCCGAGGACGACAAGCCGCAGCTGCGGCACGAGATCAACCGGGTCGGTGTGGTCGGCACCGGGACGATGGCCACCGGCATCGTCGAGGTGTTCGCCAAGGCCGGCTTCGACGTGGTGTTCGTCGGCCGGGGCCAGGACAAGGTCGATGCGGTGAGCGCGACGATCGAGAAGTCCCTGGAGAAGGCGATCCAGCGCGGGAAGCTCGAGGAGTCCGACCGCGAGGCGACGCTGGCGCGGCTCACCGCGTCGACCAACCTCGACGACCTCGCCGACGTGGACATCGTGGTCGAGGCGGTCGCAGAGGACCTGAAGGTCAAGACCGCGCTGTTCGAGAACCTCGACGAGATCTGCAAGCCTGGTGTGATCCTGGCGACCACCACGTCGTCGCTGCCGGTGATCGCCTGCGCGAGCGCCACCAAGCGCCCGCAGGACGTGATCGGGATGCACTTCTTCAACCCCGCGCCGGTAATGAAGCTGGTCGAGGTCGTCAGCACGGTCTCCACCTCCGAGGAGGTCGCCGAGACCGTCCGGGCGTTGTGCGAGAAGGTCGGCAAGGTCGCGGTCTCCTGTGGCGACCGGGCCGGGTTCATCGTGAACGCGTTGCTGTTCCCCTACCTCAACGACGCGGTGAAGATGCTGCAGGCGCACTACGCCACCGCCGACGACATCGACACCGCGATGAAGTACGGCTGTGCGCTGCCGATGGGGCCGTTCGAGCTGCTCGACGTGGTCGGCAACGACGTCTCGCTGGCGATCCAGCGCGAGCTGTACCTCGAGTTCCGCGAGCCCGGCTTCGCCCCCGCCCCGCTGCTCGAGCACCTGGTCACCGCCGGCTACCTCGGCCGCAAGACCCAGCGCGGGTTCCGCGACTACACCGGCCGCTGACGGCGGTGGCCACCCGGATCGAGCAGTACGACGGCGAGGAGTACGAGGTGCGCCCGGTCACGGGATCGGCCGCCACCAAGCCCTACCGCTGTCCGGGGTGCGACCAGCTGATCCCGCCTGCCACCCCGCACACCGTGGCCTGGCCGGTGGTCGGCTCGATGTTCTCCGAGACCGGGCTCGACGAGCGCCGGCACTGGCACAACGCGTGCTGGAGGGCCCGCGACCGGCGCCGCTGAGGTTATGTCAAGGAAGCTTGACATCCCTCATGGTGTCAAGCACCCTTGACACCATGAAGAACGTCGTCAAGGCACTGCGCACCGAGAAGGGTCTGTCCCAGGCGGACCTGGCGGTCGCGATGGGTGTCTCGCGACAGACCGTGAACTCGATCGAGACCGGCCGCTACCTGCCCTCCCTGCCGTTGGCGATCTCGCTGGCCCGGTTCTTCGAGCGACCAGTGGAGGAGATCTTCGATGTCGATGCGTGACACGGAACGGACCAGCAGCAGGCTGACGCGATGGGTGGCGCCCGGTGTCGGGATCGGGATCGGGCTGGCCTACCTCGCCGCCGGCTGGATCAGCGGTGACCTCGGTTTCGGCGTCTTCGGGCTGGCGCTGATGGTCGCCGTGGTGGCCGGGATGCTGGTCGCCGCGCGCTGGAGCGAGACGGTGGCCGGACTCCTGGACCGGCG
>DATFGA010000395.1:0-8662 GCA_035249775.1 Nocardioidaceae bacterium
ACGGAGCGGCGGACGCGACGGCGGAGCAGGGTGAGGCGGTTCATGCCTCACGAGGCTAGGGAAGTTCCGCCGACGGTGTCGGCGGCTGTCCACAGGCCCGTCAGGCGGCGCCGGCCTCCGCCTTCTTCGGGGTGGAAGTCGTCGAGGTGGCCGTCGAGGTCTCCTTGGAGGCCGCGCTCGAGGAGTCCGACGACTTCACCGCGGAGTCACCCGAGGAGCCGCCGTTCTTCGACGCGCCGGCGTCCGAGCGGCTGTCGGTGCGGTAGAAGCCCGACCCCTTGAAGACGACACCGACCGCGTTGAAGATCTTGCGAAGCCGCCCCTCGCACCGGGGGCAGATGGTGAGCGAGTCATCGCTGAAGCTCTGGACCTGCTCGAAGGCGTGGTCACAGTCCGTGCAGGCGTACTGGTAGGTCGGCACGCTGGTCCTCCGCATGTTCATGTCAACGACATCTGGCACTCGCCCGATGCGACTGCTAATTATCTCAACACCGCGACGATTCGCAAACTTCCCGGAGTCTCGACCGGGCCGCCCGCCGATCACAAGGCACAATTGCGGCCGTGTCCGACACCGCCGATCGTCCCACGGCATCCGCCGCCGACTCCGAGCCACCCCGCGGGTCCTTCCGGTCCTGGCCCGCACCGGCCCGCTGGGCGACGTACGTCGTCGGCCTGCTGGTGCTCGTGCTGGTCGCGGGCCTGGTCGTCGGCGTGGTGGCCGTACGCCGGCCGTTTCCCACCACCAGCGGGCAGATCGAGGTCCCCGGGCTTGCCGGGGAGGTCGAGGTGTTCCGCGGCGAGAACGGGATCCCGCAGGTCTACGCCGACACCGCCGAGGACCTCTTCTACGCCCAGGGTTTCGTGCAGGCCCAGGACCGGTTCTTCGAGATGGACTTCCGGCGCCACGTCACCGCCGGCCGGCTCGCGGAGCTGCTCGGCCCGGACGCGCTGGAGACCGACAAGTTCATCCGCACGATGGGCTGGCGCCGCGTCGCGGAGCAGGAGATGTCGCTGCTCAGGCCGGAGACCCTGCGCTACCTGGAGGCCTACAGCGCCGGCGTCAACGCCTACATCGACAGCCACACGCCCTCACAGATGTCGCTGGAGTACACCGTTCTCGCCCTCAACGGTCTCGACTACACCCCCGAGGAATGGTCGCCCACGGACTCGGTGGCCTGGCTCAAGGCGATGGCCTGGGACCTGCGCGGCAACATGGCCGAGGAGATCGACCGGGCGATCGCGTCGGTGAACCACACGGCCGAGGAGATCGAGTCGCTGTACCCGCCGTACCCCTACGGCCGGCACCGGCCGATCGTCGAGCAGGGCGGGGTGGTCGACGGGGTCTTCGAGCAGGAGGCGACCGGCAGCACCAGCCGCAAACCCATCCGGCCGCCGCTCAACGCGGAGCTCGTCGACACCCTGGAAGACCTCGGCGACGACCTCGCGGCTATGCCCGAGCTGCTGGGGCGCGGCAGCGGGATCGGCAGCAACAGCTGGGTCGTCGACGGTGAGCACTCCACCACCGGGGCGCCGATCCTGGCCAACGACCCGCACCTGGGGATCTCGATGCCGGGCATCTGGTACCAGATGGGCCTGCACTGCCGGGAGCTCACCGAGGCCTGCCCCTTCGACGTCTCCGGGTTCACCTTCTCCGGGCTGCCGGGCGTGGTGATCGGGCACAACCAGCAGATCGCGTGGGGCTTCACCAACCTCGGCCCCGACGTGGTCGACCTCTACCTCGAGAAGGTCGAGGGCAACGAGTACCTGTACGACGGCCGCATGCGTCCCCTCGCCACCCGCGACGAGACGATCGAGGTGCTCGGACGCGACGAGCCGTTCACGTTCACGGTGCGCTCGACCGAGCACGGCCCGCTGCTCTCAGACGTGTCCGCCGAGCTGAGCACGGTCGGCGCCAACTCACCGGTCGGCGAGGAAGCCCCTCCCCGCGACAACGGCTACGCGGTCGCACTGTCGTGGACCGCGCTGGTCCCGAGCCGGACCGCCGACGCGATCTTCATGATCGATGCCGCCACGGATTGGGACGAGTTCCGTGCCGCCGCCGCCCAGTTCGCGGTGCCGGCGCAGAACCTCGTGTACGCCGACCGTGACGGCCACATCGGCTACCAGGCGCCGGGGCTGATCCCGATCCGCAAGTCCGGCAACACCGGCGACTACCCGGTCGAGGGATGGCTCTCGTCCAACGACTGGACCGGCAACTACGTCCCGTTCGAGGCGCTGCCCAGCGTGCTCGACCCGGCGGACGGGATGATCACCACCGCGAACCAGGCGGTGATCTCCCCGGAGTACCCCTACTACCTCGGCGACTCCTGGGCCTACGGCTACCGCAGCCAGCGGATCATGGACCTGCTCGGCACCAAGGCCCGGCTGAGCGTCGAGGACATGGTCGACCTCCAGCTCGACACCCGCAACGGGTTCGCGCCGACCTTCGTGCCTTACCTGCTCGACGTGCTGATGCCGTCGCAGTACCTGGCCGCCGGTCAACGGCTGCTCCAGGCCTGGGACTTCGACCAGCCCGCGGAGTCCTCGGCGGCGGCGTACTACAACGCCGTGTGGCGGCAGACGCTGGAGCGCACCTTCCACGACCAGCTCCGCGAGTCGATCTGGCCCGAGGGGGACGACCGGTGGTTCGAGGTGATGCGGCGGCTGCTCGCGGATCCGCGCAACAGCTGGTGGGACGACATCGAGACCGAGACCGTCGTGGAGACCCGCGACGACATCTTGTTCGCGGCGATGGCCGGGGCCCGCGACGAGCTGGTCCGGCTGCAAGCGCGCCGGGCGGCCGAGTGGACCTGGGGCCACCACCACCGGATGGACCTCGAGAACGAGAGCCTGGGCCAGTCCGACATCGGGCTTGTCCGCTGGCTGTTCAACCGCGGCGGCTACGAGGTGGGCGGCGGCGGCTCGATCGTCAACGCCACGAACTGGGACGCCGCGAAGGACTACACGGTGACCGCGGCGCCGTCGATGCGGATGGTGGTCTCGCTCGAGGACTTCGACGACTCACGCTGGATCAACCTGACCGGCGTCTCCGGGCACGCGTTCTCCGACCACTACGCCGACCAGACCGAGCTGTGGGTCGCCGGCGAGACGCTGCCCTGGCCGTTCTCCCGCGACGCGGTCGAGTCGGCAGGAGCGGACACGCTCACGCTCGTGCCGGCGGAAACCGAGTGACGCCCTTCTGGGTGACCACCGCGTTCACCCGCCGGTCGTGCGCGGCGGCCGGGACCCGGTCCACGATCTCGCCGTCGTAGAGCAGCGTGCACACGAAGGTCCCCACCGGGACCCGGCCGAGTGCCCGGTCGTAGGAGCCGCCGCCCCGGCCCAGCCGCATCCCGGTCCGGTCCACCGCCACGCCGGGGCAGAGCACCACGTCGGCGGTGGCGATCGCCTCGACCCCAAGTCGTGGCCCGACCGGCTCGAGCAGCCCACGGCGGGCCGCGACCAGCCCGTCCGGGCCGGTGTACGCCGCCCAGTCCAGATCGTCGTCGGGCCGCAGCACCGGCAGGATCACCCGACGGCCGAGGGCGTGCAGCTGCTCGATGACCGGTCCCGTCCCGGGCTCGAGTGAGACCGACACGTACGCCGCGACGGTGGCGGCGCGGCGTACCTCCTCGGTGTCCATCAGGTGTGCGGCGATCGTCGTGGCGTTCAACGGGATCCCGGCGAGCGGCTGCCGGCGCCGGGCGGTGAGGAGCTGGTCGCGTAGCGCGACCTTCTGCGCGGCGATCGACTCGCTCTGGTCCATCCCCCGACCGTAGTGGTCGGGGTCAGCAGAGCGCGCGAACCCGCCTGAGCAAGGGGATGCTCGGGTACTGGTCTCCCGAGATCTTGCGCATCAGGATCCTCGCGTAGATCGGCACCTCGTCCGGCTCGAGCATGTTCTCGGCCATGCGGAGCAAGGTCGTCGACGGGTGCGGGTCGTCGGCGATGAGCTGCAGCAGGACGCCGAGCAGCTCGCGGCGGGTCTCGGACTTGTCGTTGGACGGCATGGTGCTTCCTCCTGCTCAGGCCTCCCGCAGACTTTCTCGGGGGTACCACATGCCGGGTCGCCCAAACCTCGCCCTACGATCGGGAGGATGAGCGACCACGGACTGCAGCAGGCCCGCGACAAGATGGAGGCCGCCGGTGTCGACCCGGTGGCGATCGACGTGTTCGCCCACTACTACCGGCTCGTCGAGAGCGGCGAGACCGGGATGGTTCCCGAGTCGACGATCGAGCCGGTCGAGATGCCCTCGCTCGCCGACGTGGAACCGCCGTCGGGCGCCCCCCAGGACGGGCTGCGCGGGACGGTGGTGATCAAGCTCAACGGCGGGCTCGGCACGTCGATGGGCCTGGACCGCGCCAAGTCCCTGCTCGAGGTCCGGGACGGGCTCAGCTTCCTCGACCTGATCGTCCGGCAGGTGCTGTGGGCGCGCAAGACGTACGACGCGCCGCTGCCGCTGATCTTCATGAACAGCTTCCGGACCCGCGAGGACACCCTCGCCGTCCTGGAGGGCTATCCGGACCTGCGCGTGGGCGAGCTCCCGCTGGACTTCCTGCAGAACAAGGAGCCGAAGCTCCGCGCCGACGACCTGACGCCGGTGGAGTGGGACGCCGACCCGGACCTCGAGTGGTGCCCGCCGGGTCACGGCGACATCTACACCGCGCTGCGCGGCACCGGCCTGCTCCAGCGGCTGATCGACGAGGGCTACACCCAGGCGTTCGTGTCGAACTCCGACAACCTCGGGGCCGTCCCGGACCCGCGGGTCGCCGAGTGGTTCGCGAGCTCGGGTGCGCCGTTCGCGATCGAGGCGGTGCGACGTACTCCCTCGGACCGCAAGGGCGGGCACTTCGCCCGGCGTCGCAGCGACGGCCGGATCGTGCTGCGGGAGACCGCCCAGACGCTGGAGGAGGACAAGGAGGCACTGGCCGACCTGGGCCGGCACAAGTTCGCCTCCACGAACAACCTCTGGTTCAACCTGGAGGCGATGCGGGAGACCCTGGACGAGAGGGCCGGGATCCTCGGTCTGGCGATGATCAAGAACACCAAGACCGTCGACCCGGCCGACCCCGGCAGTCCCGAGGTGATCCAGATCGAGACCGCGATGGGCGCAGCGATCGAGGTGTTCGAGGGTGCCCGGCTGATCGAGGTGTTCCGGGACCGGTTCCTCCCGGTGAAGACCACCAACGACCTGCTCGTGCTCCGCTCTGACTGCTACCGGCTCGAGGGGGACGCGGAGCTGCACCTCGAGGACGGGGTCGACGCCGTCCCGTTCGTGGACCTCGACGCGGCCCACTACAAGCTGGTCGGCGACTTCGACCAGCGGTTCCCGCACGGGGTGCCGTCGCTGAAGCAGGCGACGTCGTTCGTGGTGCACGGCGAGTGGACCTTCGAGGCGAATGTCACCGTGCGGGGCGACGGGGTGGTCGAGGAAGCGGGCGCGCCTGGCCGGATTCCGGCCGGGTCCGTGATCGGCGGGCGTTAGGGTTCCGGCATGTCTGTCTTCCCCCTGCAGGACGACCGGATGAGCACGGTCGACGAGCACGTCGAACGCATCCTGGAGTCGCTCACCCCGCTCCAGCCGTACGACCAGCCGCTGCTGGAGGCGTTGGGCCTGCCGGTCTGCGAGGACATCTCCGCATCGATGGACCTGCCGGCGTTCGACAACTCCGCGATGGACGGCTACGCGGTCTGCTTCGACGACGTGGCCACCGCGACCGAGGACCACCCGGTGCACCTGCCTGTGGTCGGCGAGATGGCCGCCGGGCAGACCAAGCTGTTCGCACTCTCCCCGGGGACGACGGTGCGGATCATGACCGGTGCGCCGATCCCGCAGGGCGCCGACGCGGTGGTGCCGGTGGAGTGGACCGACGGCGGGGTCGCCGCGGTGCGGATCACCCAGGCACCGACCCTGCACCAGCACATCCGCCGGCGCGGCGAGGACGTGCAGAACGGCGACGTCCTGCTCGAGGACGGCAGCGTGCTCGGCCCGCGTCAGCTCGGCCTGCTCGCCTCGGTCGGCCGCTCCCAGGTCCGGGCCCGTCCGCGGCCACGGGTGGTGATCATCTCCACCGGCTCCGAGCTGCGCGAGCCGGGGACCCAGCTCGGCCACGACTCGGTCTACGACGCCAACTCCTACATGCTCGCCGCCGCCGCGAGGTCCGCCGGTGCGATCGCCTACCGGGTCGGCATCGTCTCCGACGACCCGCAGGAGTTCAGCGACGCACTCAGCGACCAGCTGGTCCGCGCCGACATGGTGGTCACCAGCGGCGGGGTCAGCAAGGGCGCCTACGACGTGGTCAAGGAGGCGCTGAGCGAGCTCGGCACCGTGCACTTCGGAGAGGTGGCGATGCAGCCCGGCAAGCCACAGGGCTTCGGTGTGGTCGGCGAGGACGCGACCCCGATCTTCACGCTGCCGGGCAACCCGGTGTCGTCGTACGTCTCCTTCGAGGTGTTCGTGGTCCCGGCGATCCGCCGGATGATGGGCCGGCTGCCCTACCGGCGGCCACTGGTCCGCGCGCTGACCGCACAGGGCTTCTCCTCGGCTCCCGGGAAGCGGCAGTTCGTGCGCGCCTCCTTCGAGATCGACAACATGGGTGCGCACGTCACCCCGATCGGCGGCCACGGCTCGCATCTCGTCGGTGACCTGTCCGAGGCGAACGCGCTGATCGTGGTGCCCGAGGACGTCAGCAGCGTCACCCCCGGGTCGCAGGTGCAGGTCCTCGTGCTGGACCGGGACTTCTGAGATGAGCACGCCGGCCGGAGGCGACCAGCCGCGGCTGACCCACGTCGACGAGACCGGTGCCGCCCGGATGGTCGACGTCTCCGGCAAGGACGTCACCGCCCGGGTCGCGGTGGCCACCGGCCGGGTGCTGCTGTCGGCTGCGGTGGTCGACCTCCTGCGCGGGGAGGGTGTCCCGAAGGGCGATGCGCTCGGCGTCGCCCGGGTGGCCGGGATCATGGCCGCCAAGCGCACCCCCGACCTGGTTCCGTTGTGCCACCCGCTGGCGATCTCCGGAGTCACCGTCGACCTCGAAGTGGCCGACGACGGCGTGGGCATCACCGCCACCGTGCGCACGTCGGACCGCACCGGCGTGGAGATGGAGGCGCTGACCGCGGTCTCCGTCGCCGCGCTCACCGTCGTCGACATGGTCAAGGCCGTCGACAAGGCCGCGGTGATCACCGACATCTCGGTGCAGTCGAAGACCGGCGGCAAGAGCGGCGACTGGACCCGGTCGTGACCGGGTCGCTGAAGGCCACCGTGATCACCTGCTCGAACCGGGCAGCGGCCGGGGTCTACGAGGACACGGGTGGCCCGGTGATCGTCGAGGCGCTCACCGGGCTCGGCTTCGAGGTGACCGGCCCCGTCGTCGTACCGGACGGGCAGCCGGTCGCAGACGCGATCCGGGCGGCGCTCGATGCGGGGGCGCGGGCCGTGCTCACCACCGGTGGCACCGGGCTGACGCCGACCGACCTCACCCCGGAGGTGACCCGGCCGTTGCTCGACCGCGAGGTGCCCGGGATCGCCGAGGCGATCCGTGCCCACGGTTCTGCCCAGGGCGTGCCGACCGCTGCTCTGTCGAGGGGGCTCGCCGGGGTCGCCGGTACCGCGCTGGTCGTGAACCTGCCCGGATCCAAGGGTGGTGTGAAGGACGGGCTCGCGGTCGTCGTACCGCTGCTTCGCCATGCGGTGCAGCAGATCGTGGGGAGCGACCACTGAGCGGCCACTGGCCGGTGCACCTGCGCTCCGGCAGGGTCGGGCTGCGGCCGCTCGCGTTGAGCGACCGGCGCGCGTGGAAGGAGGTCCGCGCCCGCAACGTGGAGTGGCTCAAACCGTGGGAGGCGACCGTCCCGCCCGGCGACGCGTCCGCGCCGAAGACCTTCCGGCGGCTGGTGATCGACCTGCGCCGCCAGGCCCGGGAGCTGCGGTCGCTGCCGTTCGCGTTGACCGTCGACGACGAGTTCGCGGGGCAGCTCACGGTCAGCAACATCGTCGGCGGCTCGGCGCGCTTCGCCTCGATGGGCTACTGGATCGACAGTCGGCACGCAGGTCAGGGCTTCGTGCCCACCGCGGTCGCCCTCGCCACCGACTACTGCCTGTTCGAGATGGACCTGCACCGGATCGAGATCGCGATCCGACCCGAGAACGTGGCCAGCCTGCGGGTGGTGGAGAAGCTCGGCTTCCTCGAGTTCGGGTACGCGCCGCGGTTCCTGCACATCGACGGTGACTGGCGCGACCACCGGTTGTTCGCGATCACCGCCGAGGACTGTCCCGGCGGGCTGCTCCGCCGCTGGAAGACACACGAGGGCTGAATTCACACCAGTCACACGAGTTGTCAGGCGACACACCGCGCCGCCTGCCGCTGCTTCTTCGCCGGCGCTCTTATGGTCTGAACGTGGACTTGTCAGGAATCATCTTCGTGGTGCTCGCACTGGCGTGGGCTGTCTATCTGATTCCCAAGGCGCTCAAGCATCATGACGAGATCGCGCGCACCCGATCCATCGACCGGTTCTCCACGGCCATGCGGGTTCTCGCCCGCCGGGAGCCGGTGAACCGCCGCGACGCACGGCTGGTGGTGACCCCGCCGCGGCCGACCGCATCGGCGGTTGCCGCGGTCGAGGCGAGCGCTCCGGCCCCGGTGTCCGAGGACGTACGCCGCC
>DATFGA010000396.1:0-5168 GCA_035249775.1 Nocardioidaceae bacterium
CTTCGCGCGCACGCTGGCCGACGACCTCGGCGCGACGCTGTCGTGCTCCGTGACCGTCGGCGGGGCCGGCCCGGTCACCGGCGCAGCCGCCCTCTTCCCGGCGTACGGCGAGGCGGCCCGCTGCGTGACCGCCCTGCGCACCCTCGGCCGCACCGGCGAGGGCGCGGCGATCACCGAGCTCGGGTTCGTCGGCCTGATGCTCGGCGACCAGCCCGACGTGGCCGGCTTCGTCGCCACCACCCTGGGCACCGTGCTCGACTACGACGCGAGGCGCGGCACCGACCTCGTCGGGACGCTCGAGGCCTACTTCGACTCCGGGTGCAACCTGGCGCGCACCCGCGAGCTGCTGCACGTGCACGTCAACACCGTGACCCAGCGGCTGGACCGGATCGGCCGGCTGATCGGTGAGGACTGGCAGCGCCCCGAGCGTCAGCTCGAGCTGCAGGTCGCGCTGCGGCTGCACCGGATCTCCGGCTCTTCCCCTCGATGATGGGGTGGGCCGATACATCCGGTGCCCTGATTGTGGTGGTCCTCCCTATGTCGGGGTGTGAGGTGGCTCTCTAGGGTCGGTCTCGTGACACCACCTGCTGAGCCCGCATCCGGCGCATCCACCCCTCCGCAGCCGATGATCCGCACCCGCGGCCTGGTCAAGGAGTTCAACGGGTTCCGCGCCGTCGACGGCGTCGACCTGGAGGTCGGATCCGGGACGCTGCACGCACTGGTCGGCCCGAACGGCGCCGGGAAGACCACCCTGTTCAACATGCTGACCGGGTTCATCAACCCGTCGGAGGGCGAGATCCTGATCGACGGGGCCGATGTCACCGCGATGGCCCCCGAGCAGATCGCCCGACGCGGCGTGGCCAGGTCGTTCCAGATCACCAGCCTGTTCGAGGAGCTGTCCCTGCTGCAGCACGTCGAGCTGGCGCTGCAGGGCAGGTCCGGGCAGGGCTACCGGTTCTGGCAGTCCGACAAGCGGCTGCGGCGGTTCAGCGACGAGGCCCACGAGCTGCTCGACCGGGTCGGCCTGCTCAGCTCCGCGGGCCGCCCGGCGGGGGCCTTGTCCTACGGGCAGAAGCGTGCCCTGGAGCTGGCCCTGGCGCTGGCGTTGTCGCCGCGGCTGCTGCTGCTCGACGAACCCACCGCGGGCATGGGGATCGAGGACGTCGCGAAGACCATCGACCTGATCGCGCGGATCCGGGAGGACCGCACCGTCGTCCTCGTCGAGCACAACATGAAGGTCGTCGGCTCCCTCGCCGACCGGGTCACCGTGCTGCAGTTCGGGAGGATCCTGGCCGAGGGCGACTACGACGAGGTCCGCGCGGACCCGCGCGTGATCACGGCCTACCTGGGAGAGTCGGTTGCTTAGCGTGCACGGGGTCTCGGCCAGGTACGGCGAGGCCCAGGTCCTCACCGACGTCACCCTCGACGTGCAGCAGGGCGAGATCGTCACCCTGGTCGGACGCAACGGCGCCGGCAAGACCACGCTGCTGCGCTGCCTGATGGGGCTGCACCGGTCGATGTCGGGACGCATCGAGCTCGACGGCGTCGACATCACCCGCCGGTCCTCGCACCAGCGCGCCCGGCTCGGGCTCGGCTACGTGCCCGACGACCGTGGCATCTACGCCAGCCTCAGCGTCGAGGAGAACCTGCTGCTGCCGCCGGTCGTGGACGAGCGGGCCTGGTCGATGGACCAGGTCTACGAGGCCTTCCCGGTGCTGGCCGACCGTCGCCGTCAGACCGGCACGCACCTGTCCGGTGGCGAGCAGCAGATGCTCTCCATCGCCCGGGTGCTCCGCACCGGCGCCCGGATGCTGCTGGCCGACGAACCGACCGAGGGGCTGTCCCCGCTGCTGGTCCAGCAGATCGGCGACATCTTCCGCAGCGTGCGGGAGCACGGGATCACGGTGCTGCTGATCGAGCAGAACCTGCACTTCGCCAGCTCGCTCGCCGACAGGCACCACCTCATCGCGCGGGGTCAGGTCGTGGAGTCGCTGGACAACTCGGAGGTCAAAGAGCGGGAGCACGAGCTCCTCGAGTACCTCGGCATCTAGCCGGGAGAAGACGAAAGGACAGCTGTAGATGAGCAAGATGAGAAAGCTCGGCGCGCTGGTGACCAGCTTCGCCGTGGGCGGAACACTCGCCGCGTGCGGAGCCGGAGGCCCCGGCGAGGCAGGCGGAGCGATCACCGACGACAAGATCGTCCTGGGCGTGATCACCGACCTGTCCGGCGTCTACTCCGAGCTGGCCGGCGAGAACGCCGTCGAGGCGGTGCGGATGGCCGTCGAGGACTTCCAGGCCAAGCACGGGGACGACGCGGTCACCGACACCATCGAGGTGATCTCCGCCGACCACCAGAACCAGCCGGAGATCGCCAACACCAAGGCCCGCGAGATGTACGACCGCGAAGGCGCGGACGCCATCTTCGACGTACCCACGTCCTCGGCCGCGCTGGCCGTGGCCGGGGTCGCGGAGCAGAACCAGAAGCTGTTCTTCGACATCGGTGCCGGTACGACGGAGCTGACCGGTGCGCAGTGCAACCCGTACACCTACCACTACGGTTACGACACCTACATGCTCGCGCAGGGCACCGGCACCACGGTGACCGAGCAGGGGTCGGAGAACTGGTACATCATCTACCCCGACTACGCGTTCGGGCAGGACATGAACAAGAGCTTCGTGAACGCGGTCGAGGGCGCCGGCGGCACCGTCGTCCAGTCCGACGCGACACCGTTCCCGAACGACAACTTCTCCACGTTCATGACCAAGGCTCCCGGCCTCGACCCGAAGCCGGACGTGCTCGGCACCATGCAGGCCGGTGGCGACCTGGTCAACGTGGTCAAGCAGTACAACGAGTTCGGCCTGCGGGAGAAGGGCATCGACCTGGCGGTCGGCCTCATGTTCGAGACCGACATCGCCTCGATCGGCGTCGAGCCGCTCGCCGGGACGCTGTTCACCACCGCATGGTTCTGGAACCTCGACGACCGCAGCCGCGAGTGGGCCGACAAGTTCAAGGAGCGCACCGGCGTCCGTCCCACGTTCGACCACGCCGCCAACTACTCGGCTGCCACCCAGTACCTCGAGGCCGTGCAGCGCGCCGAGACCGACGACGCCGACGCGGTGAACGGGGAGCTGAACGGGCTGGAGTTCGACGACTTCTTCGCGCGCAACGCCACCCTGCGTGAGGGCGACCACAACCTGGAGCACGACTCCTACCTGGTCGAGGTCAAGCAGCCGGACGAGGTCGAGGAAGACTTCGACTTCACCAAGCTCGTCGAGACCATTCCTGCGGCCGAGGCGTTCATGCCGGTCGAGGACAGCGGCTGCGAGATGGGCTGACACGACACTGATGGACGCACTCCTGCAGCAAATCTTCACCGGCCTGGTGAGCGGTAGCTTCTACGCACTGCTCGCGCTCGGGCTGTCGGTGATCTTCGGGATGCTCGGCGTGGTCAACTTCGCGCACGGCGCCTTCTACATGCTGGGCGCCTTCGGGGCGGTGACCGTGCTGGACACCATCGGCGTGAGCTTCTGGCTCGCGCTGGTGGTGGTCCCGCTGGTCCTCGGCGTGCTCGGGATGGTGCTCGAGCGGACCCTGGTCCGGCGCCTGACCTCGCTCGACCCGTTGTACAACTTCCTGCTCACGTTCGGTCTCGCGCTGATCCTCCAGGACCTGATGCGGCTGAAGTACGGCGTGTCCTCGCAGCCCTACTCGCGACCCGACCTGCTGCAGGGCAGCTTCGACCTGGGGCTGTTCACCTACCCGCGGTACCAGGTGTTCGTGCTGGTGTTCTCCATCGTCGTGTCGCTGGCCGTGTGGCTGGTCCTCTCCCACACCCGGATCGGGATGATCGTGCGCGCCTCCACCGAGCGGCCCGAGCTCACCAGCGCGCTGGGCGTCAACGTCGGCCGATGGGTGACCCCCGTCTTCGGCTTCGGCGTGGCGCTGGCCGGACTGGCCGGGGTGCTCGCCGCACCGATGCGGGCGGTCAACTCAGAGATGGGCGGTGACCTGATCATCGTGATCTTCGCGGTGGTGGTGATCGGCGGCCTGGGCTCGGTGTTCGGCTCGGTCGCCGCCGGCTACCTGATCGGGATGCTGACCGCCGTCGGCAACTTCTACGTGCCCGCGTTGTCGCAGAGCCTCGTGTTCATCCTGATGGCCCTGGTGCTGCTGCTACGGCCGGCGGGACTGTTCGGCCGGGAAGAGAGTATGTCGTGATCACCGCAAGGCTGCTGCAGGGCGGAGGCACCCTGCGGTGGGCGCTGCTGGCCGTCGGCCTCGTCGTCGCACTGGCGCTCCCCTGGTTCGTCTACCCGCCGATCGCGACCGACATGATCGCGTGGGCGTTGTTCGCGGTCGCGCTGGACCTGCTGCTCGGCTACACCGGGCTGCTGTCCTTCGGCCACGCCGCGTTCTGGGGCAGCTCGGCCTACGCGACAGGGCTGGTCGCGATCCACACCGGGATGCCGTTCTACGTGGCCGTGCTCGCCGGTGCCCTCGTGGCGGCGGCGCTGGCGGTGCCGATCGCCTACCTGTCCGTGCGCCGCACCGGCATCTACTTCGCGATGGTCACCCTGGCATTCGCGCAGCTGATCTACTTCGTGGCCAACCAGTGGCGCTCGGTGACCGGCGGCGAGAACGGGCTGCAGGGCATCCCCCGCAACCTGTTCGGCCTCGACCTGTCCGACGGCTTCTACTTCTACTACGCGGCGCTGCCGGTGATCCTGCTCGGGCTGTTCGCTGCCTGGCGGATCGTGCACTCGCCGTTCGGCCGGGTGATCATCGCGATCCGGGAGAACCCGGCCCGCGCCCGCGCCCTCGGCTACAGCGTCGACCGCTACAAGATCCTGGTCTTCGTGCTCTCGGCGTTCCTGGCCGGTGTCGCCGGCGGCGTCTACGCGGTCGGGCACGGCTTCGCGTCCCTGCAGGAGGTCTACTGGACCACCTCGGGCAAGGTCGTGGTGATGACCGTGCTCGGCGGGATGGGAACGCTGTGGGGTCCCGTGCTCGGCGCCGGCATCATCGTCCAGCTCGAGGACTACCTGGCCACCGCCGGGATCGACGCGAACGGGATCGTGACCGGTGCGATCTTCGCGATCACCGTTCTGGTGTTCCGCAAGGGCATCTGGGGCACCGTGGCCCAGCTTCTCGCGCGACGCCGGCGTGA
>DATFGA010000397.1:0-21372 GCA_035249775.1 Nocardioidaceae bacterium
TCATGCCGGTGACTCTAATGAGTGGGAATGGTCCCACGCCGAACCGGGCACCGGGTCGAGTACGCAGCCGTGAGCTGCATGAACGTGTCACCGTGACCGGCTCCGGCGAAGGATTCCGCCTGGAAGCGCCGGAGCAGGTCACTGTGACCGGCTCGTGCGAGTCAGCGGTGCAGCCTGCCGGCGATCGCGCCGGCCGGGTAAGCCTCGTTGTGCACGTTGAAGTAGTAGCGCCCCGGACGGTTGAGGATCCTGCGCACCAGCGCCCGCCTGACGTCGGCGTTGCACCTGGGGCCGTCGGTCACGCTCCCGGTCAGGTCGACGACCACGCCGCCGTCGCTGCGGCGGTGGATGTGCGCGGCGTTCGGAGTGTCGATCTGGTCCCAGGTGACCCGTGCGCACACCTTGCCGCCCCTCGGGAACAGCCGGAAGACCGCGTGCCCGGTCCCGTCCGGGTCCTGCTCCTCGCCGCCGCGGAGATTCGCCACCAGCCGCTGTGCGGCCGCGTGGGCCTCGCCGGCGCCACTGGCACTCGTGGCCCCGACGGCCGCCGTCCCTGGTAGGGCCAGCGACGCGGCGAGGAGACATGCTCCGGCGGCGAACCTGGCCGTGGCGAGCTTCGTGTTGTTCAACATGGGAAGACCTCCTTGTGCCGAGACCCTTTACGATTCTCGTGCGCTGCGACCTCGGCAATAGCCCAGGTGCGTCACAGAAAGCGGGCGTACCTGCACGCATCACCCGGCATCGTCGGGACGCCGAATCGGGGGTGTCGATTCAGCCATGGCGTGCTGAATCCGCAAGCACGTCGTGCCGCCTTCCCGGGCGTCTGCGCGGAGGCCGACTCTCTCTTTCCCCAGATTCCGACGATGTCTTGACGAACTGTCCGCGGCGAGGTGTACTTTTGTTGTGTTCGAACAGGTGTTCGAACCGCTTTGGCGGAGGTGACCTCGACCCCCACCTCCGCCAAAGCCCCTCGTGAGGGGGTTGCAGGACCGGGGTCGGTGGGGTCGAGCTGACAGGTGATGGCTCAAGTCGGAGGGGACAGGACATGCGGCGTTACGACGACCCCGTGGAAGTGCGCAAGGGAATGGTGGGCGGCAACGAGGGACCCGAGCAGTTCTTGTGGCGAGGACGGCTGTGGAAGGTCTCCGACGTGGTCGCGCACTGGGTGGAGACCGGTCCGTGGTGGCAGTCCTCGGGCGTGCACGCCGTTCTCGGCTCGGACGATGCCACCGGCGAGCCCGATGAGGGTGGCGCGGTCGCGGTGCAGCAGGACCTCGCCGCCGAGCGTGAGGTGTGGCGGGTGGAGGCCGCACGGGGTCTCGCGGCCGCCCGCACCAGCGGTGGGGCGGGCAAGGGAGTCTTCGACCTGGTCTTCGACTGGGCAGAGGGCAGCTGGCAGCTCGCCCGCTGCGTGGACTGAGGGGAGCGGTGATGAGCACCACGATGACGCCCCACCCGTACGACCTGCCGGCAGCGACCCATGCCTACCTCGAACGTTCCGCCCGCTCGCTGCGGGAGGCGATCACCACCTCCGAGGTGACGCTGCGCTACGCGTTCGCCCACGTCGCCGCGCTCCGGGCGACCGCGGCGCTGCTCGCGGCCCGTGCCCATCCGACCCCCGGACCGGCGAAGCGGGGCCGGGTCCAGAAGAACGCCTGGGTGCTGCTCGCCGAAGTGGCCCCCGAGTTCAGTGAGTGGGCCGCGTTCTTCGCCGCCGGTGCCGGCAAGCGGGCAGCGGCCGAGGCCGGGTCCACCCGTGCGGTCACCGAGCGGGAGGCCGACGACCTGGTCCGCGACGCGGACCGGTTCCTCGGTCTGGTCGAGCAGTCGCTCGGGCTGACCAGGCACGTCCCGTTCCAGGAGACCCTTCCGACGGAGTCGACGCCGGGGTGGCGTGGTGTCGCCTGACCCGTTCGTCCACCTGCACGTCGCCTCCGGCTACTCCCTGCAGTACGGCGCCTCGCATCCGCATGTGCTCGTCGAACGGGCCGCCGAGCACGAGATGGACACCCTCGCGCTGACCGACCGCGACGGTGTCTACGGCGCGGTCCGGTTCGCGAAGGCCTGCATGTCCGCCCACATCCGCCCGGTCCTCGGCGTCGACCTCGCCGTCGCACCCACCGGTGCGCTCCCGGTCGCCGCGACGTCTCCGGGCACGCCGAGGACCCGGACCCCGGTCCGCGGTGGCGCCTTCCGCGACCAGCGGCTCCCGCGGGCGACGTTCCTGGCCGGAAGCAAACGGGGCTGGGCCGCGCTGTGCCGGCTGGTCTCCGCGACCCATCTGGCGGGGGAGCGCGGCACACCGGTCACCTCGCTGGAGCTGGTCGCCGAGCACATCGCCGGCAACGACGTGCTGGTGATGCTCGGCCCCGGCTCCGAGATCGGCCGGGCCGCGACCCTGCGCAGGGACGACCTGGCCCGGGCCGCGCTGCGTCCCTGGCTCGAGGTGGTCGACCGCGCGGACCTGATCATCGAGGTGGTCTCGCACCGGCTCCCCGGATCGGGTCCCGGCTCCTCGCCCCATGCCGCGAGGATGGCCGGCCTGTCCCGCGAGGAGAACCTGGGCGTCGTACTCACCAACGCCGTCCGCTACGCCGACCGCAGCGACGCACCCACCGTCGACGTGCTCGACGCGGCCCGCCGGCTGGTCCCGCTCGACCTGCGCCACGTCGACCGCGGGAACGCCGAGGGGTTCTTGAAGTCCGGCAAGCAGATGGTCGAGGTGGCCGAGGAGGTCTGCCGGTTCGCCGGTCTGGGTGAGCGTGACGCGCGACAGCTGCTGGCCCGCACCCGGATGGTCGCCGACCGGTGCGCGGTCGACCCGCGTGAGGACCTCGGACTCGGCGAGGTGCACTTCCCGGAGTTCGGGATCGGCGAGGGTGGCGCGAGCCGGGATGCCGACGGAGCCACCTCTGCTGATCAGATGCTCCGGGCCCGGTGCGAGGCAGGCATCGGCCGCCGCTACGGGAACGCGCCGCGGCAGCGGATCTGGAAGCGGCTCGACGACGAGCTGCAGACCATCGGCCAGCTCGGCTACGCGTCGTACTTCCTGACCGTCGGTGATGTCACCGACCTGATCAAGGAGATGGGGGTGCGCTGCGCGGCCCGCGGGTCGGGTGCGGGCAGCCTGGTCAACTACCTGATCGGTGTCTCCGGGGTCGACCCGCTGCGGCACGGCCTGCTGATGGAGCGGTTCCTGTCCCCGCTGCGGCAGGCGCTGCCTGACATCGACGTCGACGTGGAGTCCGCGCGACGGCTCGAGGTCTACGAGCAGATCCTGAACCGGTACGGCGGCGAGCGGTGTGTCTGCGTCTCGATGATGGACACCTACCGGGTCCGGCATGCGGTGCGCGACGTCGGCGCCGCGCTCGGCATGCCGGCCGGTGAGATCGACGCGATCGCGAAGGCGTTCCCGCACATCCGCGCCCGCGACGCCCGGCTGGCGCTGCGGGAGCTGCCCGAGCTCCGTGCATCGGGGCTGGGTGAGCAGCGGCTCGACCTGATGTTCCGGCTGGTGGAGAAGCTCGACGGACTGCCGCGCCACATCGCGGTCCACCCGTGTGGCGTGCTGCTCTCCGACGCGACCCTGCTCGACCGCACCCCGGTGGAGGCCAGCTACGCCGGGTTCCCGATGAGCCAGTTCGACAAGGACGACGTGGAGGACCTGGGCCTGCTCAAGCTCGACGTGCTCGGGATCCGGATGCAGTCGGCGATGGCGCACGCGCTGACCGAGATCAAGCGCGTGGACGGGGTGGAGCTCGACATCGACGACGAGGAGCAGGTGCCGTTCGACGACCCGGCGACGTTCTCGATGATCTCGCAGGCGAAGACCCTGGGCTGCTTCCAGATCGAGTCGCCGGGTCAGCGCGAGCTGGTCGGCAAGTCCGGGATCGGGTCGTTCGAGGACATCATCACCGACATCTCGTTGTTCCGGCCCGGCCCGGTCAAGTCCGACATGGTGACGCCGTACCTCAACGCCAAGCAGGGCTGGAAGATGCCGCACTACCTGCACGAGGACCTGCGGCCGATCCTCGAGCAGACCGGCGGTGTGGTGGTCTTCCACGAGCAGGTGATCGAGATGATCGCGCAGTTCACCGGCTGCACCCTGGCGGAGGCCGACGAGGCACGCCGCGCGCTCGGCGACGTCGAGGGGATGGCCGAGGCGAAGCTGTGGTTCTTCCCTCGCGCGATGGGCCGCGGCTACCCACGCAAGCTCGTCGAGCAGGTGTGGAAGGTGCTCGAGGCGTTCGCCTCCTTCGGGTTCTGCAAGGCCCATGCGGCCGCGTTCGCGCTCCCGACGTACCAGTCCGCCTGGATGAAGGCGCACTACCCGGCGCACTTCCTGGCCGGCGTGCTCACCCACGACCCGGGGATGTACCCCAAGCGGCTGATCCTCGACGACGCCCGCCAGTTCGGGGTCGCGGTGCTCGGCCTCGACGTGAACGCGTCGGAGAAGGAGTACGTCGTGGAGCGGGTCGGTGTGTACGACGAACCTCCACCGGAGGTGATGGGGGAGGCCCCTCGGCCCGCGCCAGGACCTGGCCTGCCGGACGGACGTGCTTACGGGATCCGGCTCGCGCTCTCAGAGGTGAAAGGTATCTCCGAGGCAGAGGTGAACCGGGTCGTCGCGGCTCGGCCCTACCACTCGCTGACCGACTTCTGGCACCGTGCGCGGGTCTCCCGGCCGGTCGTGGAACGGCTGGTGCTCGCCGGCGGGTTCGACTCGGTCTACGGGATCGGCTCCCCGCTTCCCGGGGGCGGAGTGCGTCGCCGCGGCAAGGTCACCCGCCGCGACCTGCTGCTTCAGGTGGCCGACCTCGACCGGCAGGCACGGGCGGTGGACCGGGCCGACAAGGGCAGAAGCCGTGGCCTGACCGGTTCCCGCGGACCGGCCGCGGGCCGCGGGTCGAGCCCGGACCGCCGGTCGAGCCTGTCCAGACCTGAATCTGTGGCCGCGGAACGAGCAGCCGAGGCCGCCGGCCGCAACAGCAGCGACCCGCTCGAACGTCGCGACCCGGGCGTGTGGGAACGAGCTTCTGCCCAGTCCAAGGCCACCAGGCCCGCCGCACCGGTCACGTCGGTCCAGCTCGCCCTCGACCTCGGGGACACCCCGGACGGCGAGGTGAGCGGACTGCCGGAGATGAACGCCTCCGAACGGGTCCGCGCAGAGCTGGAGATCCTCGGTCTCGACGTCAGCCGGCACGTGGTCGACTTCTACACCGCGTTCCTCGACGAGCTCGGGGTGACCCGGTCCCGCGACATGCTGCGTCAGCGCAGCAAGGCCGAGCTGCTCGTGGCCGGGGTGAAGGTGGCCACCCAGACCCCGCCGATCCGGTCCGGGCGCCGGGTCATCTTCCTGACCCTCGACGACTCGACCGGTCCGGTGGACGCCACCTTCTTCGAGGATGCGCAAGGGCCCTATGCCGCGACGGTGTTCCACTCCTGGATGTTGCTGGTGCGAGGGGAGCTGCGTCGTACCGGCCGGCACGGCGTCTCCCTGCGCGCCACCGGCTGCTGGGAGCTGCCCGCGCTCTACCAGGTCTGGCAGCACGAAGGGATGGACGCGGTCCGCCGGGTGATGGCGAAGGTCCCGGACGGGTTCGGCGAGGAGGTTGCCGAGGCCGCTGTGCAGGGTGCCGCCGAGAGCCGGTCGACCCGGCCGGTGATGGCCAAGCCGCAGACCGGGGGGCCGACCGCGGGTGGGATGGGCCGCCGCCGGGTGCTCGTGCACTCCAGCGGGTTCAAGATGTCGCCCTACGCCGACATCAAGCCCGCCGGTGACGACGCCAAGGGCGCGCCTCGCAAGCTGTGGCACCGCAGCTCCGGGAGTGCCGGATGACCGGATCGTGGTTCGGCTCACTAATGTGGGCGCCATGCCTACACAGAACAGCTCGCAACGCCGCAGTGCTGCTCGCACCGCCGTGGTCTGGGACGCGCTCCAAGGTGTCCTGGCAGCTGTTCCCGACGCCTCCGACGGTGACAAGACCGCCTCGGTCATCGACATCGGTGGCGGCACCGGCGGGTTCGCGGTCCGGGTCGCCGAGCTCGGGCACCGGGTCACCGTCATCGACCCCAGCCCCGACGCCCTCGCCGCGCTCGGCCGGCGTGCCGACGAGAGCGGTGTCGCCGACCTGGTCACCGGCCAGCAGGGTGACCTGGCGAGCCTGCTCGACCTGGTCCCCGAGGGAAGCGCCGACGTGGTGCTCTGCCACGGCGTCCTCGAGATCGTCGACGACCCCGCGGCGGCGCTGCGCACCATCGCCGCGGCGCTCCGCCCCGGTGGCACGCTCAGCCTGCTGGTCGGGCAACGTCACGCCGTGGTCGTCGCCCGGGCGATGGCCGGTCACTTCGGCCAGGCCAGGGCCCTGCTCGACGATCCCGCCGCCGGCGGTGTCACCCGTCGGTTCACCGCCGACGAGATCACCGCGGTGCTCGACGGCGCCGGCTTCGAGGTCTCCACTGTGCACGCGGTCCGGGTCTTCGCCGACCTGGTGCCCAGCTCGCTGGTCGACGTCGAGCCCGGTGCGGCCGATGCGCTGGTCGAGCTGGAGCAGGCGGTCGCGGACCGGCCGGAGTACCTTCCCCTCGCGACCCAGCTTCACCTCATCGCGGTCCGCCCCTGAGCGGTCCGCCCCTGAGTTGTCAGACGCTGCGGTTGCTATAGCGCCCACAGCGTCTGACAAGTCGGGGTGGGGGGAGCCATGAGGCGCCGCGACCTCGAGCTGGCGTCGCGGGAGTGCCCGATCCTGCACGTGGACATGGACGCGTTCTACGCCTCGGTGGCCGTGCGCGACCGGCCCGACCTGCACGACGTACCGGTGATCGTCGGCGGCGGGCACCGCGGGGTGGTGCTGTCGGCGAACTACCTGGCGCGCGAGTACGGCGTGCGCTCGGCGATGCCGATGACCCGGGCCCGACGGGTCTGCCCGCAGGCCGTGGTGATCCCTCCCGACTTCGAGACGTTCGGCATCGTGTCCTCCTCGGTGATGGAGAACTTCCGTCAGGTCACCCCGCAGGTCGAGACGCTGTCGCTCGACGAGGCGTTCCTCGACGTGTCCGGGTCAGTGCGCCGGCTCGGTGCGCCGTACACCATCGCCGAGCACCTGCGCGCGAAGATCTACGACGAGCAGGGCATCACCTGCTCGGTCGGGGTGGCGAGCACGGTCGCGGTCGCCAAGCTGGCCAGCCGCCGCGCCAAGCCCGACGGCGTGGTCGTCGTCGCGCCGGAGACCGTGACCGCGTTCCTGCACCCGCTCGAGGTCGGTGAGCTGTGGGGAGTCGGGGAGAAGACCGCGCAGATGCTGAACCGGCTCGGGCTGATGACCGTCGGCGACATCGCGCACACCCCGCTGGCCACCCTGCAACGCGCGGTCGGCGCCGGCCTCGGCTCCCACCTGCACCAGCTCGCCTGGGGCGAGGACCGCCGGGTGGTCACCCCGCGGCGCGGACCCGACGAGCCGGACAAGAGCATGGGCGCCGACGAGACCTTCGGCCGCGACACCGACGACCGCGACGTCATCCTGCGCGAGGTGCTCCGGCTCTCGGCGAAGGTGGCCGGGCGGATGCGTACGGCGCACGTGGCCGGTCGGACCGTGACCCTGAAGGTCCGGTTCGCCGACTTCACCACGATCACCCGGTCGAGGACGATGTCGGAGGCCACCGACGTGACCCAGGAGATCTACCGGACCGCGAGCGACCTGTTCCTCGCCCTCGGCCTGCAGCGGGCACGGATCCGGCTGGTCGGGGTCCGGGTCGAGGGACTGGTGCCGCGCTCGACCGTGCAACGGCAGCTGATCCTCGGTGCCCGCGAACGTGGCTGGTCCGAGGCGGACCGGGCGATCGACAAGGCGACCCTGCGGTTCGGCAGCGCGGCGGTGCGGCCGGCGAGCCTGATCGGTGGGGGACGCCCCTGAGGCCTGTTCGACCACGCCGGCTCGGCCCTATCGTTGCGACGCATGAGGATCTCCGTCGTACTCGACTGCCGCGACCCACAGGCGCTCGTCGCGTTCTGGTCGGCCGCGATGGGCTACCGGCCGGCGGCGTCGCTGACCGACTTCGAGGTGCTGGTGCCGGCCGAGGGGGAGCCGGCCGGGCCGGTGCTGATCCTGCAGCGGGTCGACGAGCCCAAGTCAGGCAAGAACCGGATGCACATCGACGTGCACCCGCCGCTCGAGCTCGGGGTGCCTGCCCTCGTCGAACGGCTCGAGGCGCTCGGCGGCAGCCGGGTCGGGGAACCGGTCACCGAGCTGCTCGACGAGATCGGCGTGTGGTGGCAGCTGATGCGCGACCCCGAGGGCAACGAGCTCGACCTCGTCGCCGACCCCGGCCATCCCGCGCCCTGACAACCCACAACGTCATACGTTCCGGCCGTTATCGCAACCGGAACGTATGACGTTGTCGAGGACGGTCAGTCCCAGGCGCCGTACACGTGCACGTGCAGCTTCTTGTCGTGGGTGAGGTTCCACAGCTGCCGGGCGTCCTCGACCCAGAAGTTCACGCAGCCGTGGCTGTGGCCCTCGAACGGGTCCATCATGTAGCGCGACCCGTGCAGCGCCTGCCCGCCGGAGAAGAACTGCGAGTACGGCATCGGCGCACCGTCGTAGAGGCCGCTCTTGTGGTCGATGTTGCGCCAGTTCACCTTGAAGTCGCCGAGCCGGGTCTGCCTGCCGTAGGAGCCGCCGCGGACCAGCCAGGAGTTGTGCATCCTGCCGTTGTGGTAGAGGTTCACCTGGTGCCGGAACCGGTCGTAGCAGGCGTGCCAGCCTCTGGTCTCGCAGACCTCGGGCACCCCACCCTTGCCCTGGATGGTGCGCTGGATCAGCACCCTCCACATCCGGTAGCCGACGATCCCGCTCTGCTTGAAGCCGCGGCGCTTCTGGAACAGCTTCACCGCCCGCTCGGTCTTCGGGCCGAACACTCCGTTCGGCCGGGCGGCGAGGAGGCCGGCCCACTTCAGCCGGTACTGCAGCTCGTAGACGTGCTCGACGTTGTAGGTGTCGCGGTCGACGTCGCCGGGGCGGACCACCTCGCGGGCGAACCGCGAGGACAGGTCCCAGTCCGGCCGGGCCTGCGCCGGTGCCGACACCACCGTGGTCAGCGTGAGGCTCATCGCCAGCACCGCCAGCACGCTCAACAGCTTCTTCATCCAGGCCTCCGTGCCCGTCCGGCCGGCTGTCGCCGGCTTCGTCCCCCGTTCGGTCGGGCACGCGCCGTTCCGAGCGATGTGTCAGCGGCGCGGTGGCGCCGGGCAACAGTTTAGGGGCAAGCCGGCCGGGGCTGCGCTGAGAGGGCGCGCACCGATGCGGGCACCTCGATGCCGTCCCGCAGATCGGGTGCCGGCTGCGGTACGCCGTAGCTGGTGGCGACCGGGACCACACCGGCCCAGGCCGGCCCCTCGACGTCGGCCTCCTCGTCGTCGGGCCAGTCCTCGGACACGCGCAACGACCACTGCTCGATGGGCATCGACAGCACCAGCGTCGCGGCCAGCTCGCGTGCCGTGGACCGGCGGACCTCTCGTGCGCGGCCGGGCACCAGGCCCTCGACCAGCAGGTCGAGCGCTGCCTCTTTCTTCGCGTCCGGAACGGGGCTGAACCGTCCGAACAGGACCGCGCTGCGGTAGTGGAACGAGGACTCGAACGCGGATCTCGCCACCACCACCGCGTCCAGCGACGTGACGGCGACACAGACATCGGCGCCGGTCGCGACCGAGCGCATCCAGCGTGACCCGGTCGACCCGTGCACGAGGACCTGGTCACCGTCCCGGACGATCCCGGTCGGGACGACGAAGGGGGAGTCGTCGGCGACCAGACCGATGTGCGCGAGGTGTACCTCGTCGAGCAGCGCGTGCAGCTGGTCGAGGTCGGATCGCCCCTTCTCGGGCAGCCGTGTCATCCGGGTGGTGGGCACATCGAGATCATGCCATCCGCTCCGCGGGGTGCCCGGGATGTGACACACGAGCTCTTGCACGAGCTCGGCGGTAACAAGTGGTGATGATTTTTACTGGGTCGGGTACCGAGTTACCAAACGTCTGCCTAGACTGAATCCAAGATCATTGGCGGGAGGAAACCGTGCCGCTCTCGGAAGAAGAGTTGCGTCTGCTGGAGCAGATGGAACGTGCGTTGGTGGCCGAGGACCCCAAGTTCGCCTCGGCGCTGAGAGGTACGACGCTGCGCCGCAACGCGCGTCGACGCTCCTACATCGCTGGCGCTGTCTTCCTGGCCGGCGTCATCGTCCTGATGACCGGCGCGGTGATGCAGAACACCATCGTCGGCATCGTCGGCTTCGTGGTGATGCTCGGGTCCGCTTATGTCGCCCTGTCCTCGTGGAGGGGACAAAATTCGGCGCCCCAGTCAGCAGAAGGACGAGCAGTAGCCGACTCGCCTGAGGCCGCGTTCGGGCTCAGCGTGATCGAGGGCGGCAAGGCCAAGAAGCGCTCGTCGCGCACCCGTGGCGCGAGCAAGAGCAACCACTCGATGATGGAGCGGTTCGAGGAGCGTTGGCGCCGGCGCCGTGAGGGCAACGGTTTCTGACCCGAGGCATCCGCCCGCTTCGTCGTACGTCTGCTGACTCAGTCGCAACGGCACCAGAGTCTCGTCCGGATCATGCCCTTCCGACTGACTGCCGGCCTCCCGCGACGGTCAGACGGCGTGGTCGACGCCGGGCTCGGACATGCCTGCGCTCATGGCGGCTGCGCGGCGCCGGGCAGCCGCTCCGCTCAGTCCCTTCAGCAACGACTCCGGCAGCCAGGTCGCCCGGAACCGGCGCTGCTTCGTGGCGCCGTCGCAGAGCGCGGTGACGCAGAGGTCCACGTCGCCGGAGACGTCCTGCTCCGTCACGGTCGGTGCGTACCGGGCGCGCTCGACGAACTGCACCAGTCGCTGCAGGGCCTCGGTGGCCTCCGGGTTGGCGGTCGGCCCGGTCACCGGCCGACGGGTCCACTCGTCCTCGTTGCCGCCGGGCTCGCCGAACGAGCTGACCAGCGAACGGGCACGGGTGCGCAGGGTCACCGAGTCGTCCCAGGGCAGGCCCAGGTCGAGGGCGCTGTCCCGCAGCTCGCTCCAGGCCGCCTCGGCGACCTCGACCGGTGACTGCGCGGCGGCCCAGCGGCGACGCCGGACCAGGACTCGGGCCACCCGAGGACCGGCGAGCAGAGTGAGCACCAGGACCGCGCCGAGGAAGCCGGCCAGGTAGCTCTGGGTGCTGCCACCCGAGCCGGACCCACCGGCGGCGTCGACCGGAGCGGGGACCGCGCTCTCCTCCTCGTCGATGCGCTGCGGACCCTGGTTCGGTGCCCGCGACGACGTGTTCGAGGTCGGCTCCTCGCCGGGCAGGCCCTGCGTGGTGTAGGCCGGGACACCGTTCGCCCGGGTCTGCGGGGTGGGCTCGAAGCGGACCCAGCCGGTGCCCTCGAAGTACATCTCCGGCCACGCGTGCAGGTCGTGCGCGCTGTAGACCCACGTGTCGCCCTCGACCCGCTGCGGCCTCAGGAAGCCGACCGCCACCCGGGACGGGATCCCGATCGCACGGCCCATCACCGCCATCGCCGCGGCGAACTGCTCGCAGTAGCCGACCCGGCTGTCGGGCCCGGTGCCGAGGAACTCCTCGAGCTCGTCGACGCCGTTGCCGGGGGAGCGCTCGAGCGAGTACTCGAACCCGCCGTCCTCGCGGAACCACTGCTGCAGCCGGACCGCCTTCTCGAACCGGCCGACGGTCTCCTCGGTGAGCGAGTCGGCGAGGTCCACCACCGACTCGGGCAGCGACTCGGGCAGCGCGGTGTACGGGGTGAAGATCTCCTCCGCGGTCGGGCCGGCCGAGGCCAGGTGCTCCGCGGAGATGTCGAGGTCCAGCGCGTCGAGCGTGTAGTTCATGTTGCGGGTGTCCTGGCCGTCCGCGGCGCTGATGAAGTCCAGCGTGCTGGTGTCGTAGCGCCAGTCGCCCTCGGCGTCGATGGAGTACACCGGGTACGGCGCCGGCAGCCACCGCGAGTCGAACTCGGAGCCGATCTCGATCTGCCAGGGCACCTCGGTCCGCGGCACGTCGGGCTCGAGGCCCGGCGGCCGGGGCATCCGGCCCTCGGCGCGCTGCTCGACCGGGATGTCGCGGCCGGACGGCTTCCAGGTCGACCCGTCGAAGGAGTCGAGCACCGAGATCCGCAGGTACGACGGGTCGGGGTCCTGCGTGGTGACCCACAACAGGTCCACGTCCTGGCCGCGGGACAGGTCACGCTTGAGGTCGACCATCGGGTTGGAGATCGACACGGACTCGCCGTCGCCGTCGCCGCCGGGGCCGCTGCCGTCGAACAACGAGGCGCTCAGGGTGGGGATGAAGATCGGGATGATCACGGCCAGGCCGGTCGCGGTGAAGCCGATCTTGCGCGCCGACGAGCGCACCGCCGCCGTGCTGACATTGGTGCCCAGGGTGTCGAAGACCTTCTGGCTGCCGGAGATCTGTCGGCCCCAGTTCGCCAGGCGGCGAGCCTCCTCGCCCGCCAGCAGGAAGAGGAACGAGATCGCGCCGAGGGCGAAGCCCCACCAGGACACCCCGTCGTCGAGGATGCTCACCGGAGCGGTGTAGACGGCCAGCAGCGGCAGCCCGGCGAGCGGCACCCGGCGCAGCCCGCAGGCGAGGAAGTCGACCAGCACCGCGGTGCCGGCCCCGGCGATGATCAGCAGGGCGTAGATCTGGGGGACGCTCTCGGGCACCGGTGCGGCGAACGACTGCGCTGCGTCCGCGCCGGCCTGGATCCGCAGGCCCACCTCCTGCATGGAGGACGGGGTCGGGATCCACCCGCCGAGGGTGAGCTCGCCGGCCCAGGTCCGGTTCAGCCAGACCAGCAGGACCGCGACCTGTCCGAACGGCACCAGCAGCGTCGGCACCCGTGCGGACCGCATCAGCATGCCGCTGACCGCGACCATGAACGCGGCGCCGAGGCAGGGCACGAGGAAGCCGCTGGCGCTCTCGACGAACCCGGACCATGCCCACAGGGCGATCCAGGTGGTCAGGCCGGCCAGCAGCGAGTTCACCATGGTCCCCGGCCAGCGCAGGTGCAGCTCGGTCATCACACGGCCTCCGGTGCGGGAGCGGTCTTCGGCGCGCCCGACTTGGCCCGGCTGGCCAGACCCAGCTCCTGCCACACCGTGGCGACCTGGTCCTGCGGTCCGGCGGTGACGGCCTTCCAGCCGTGCGCCTTGAGCCAGGCCGCGTTGGTGCCGTCGTTGACGGCCGAGGCGGCGACCGGCCCGCGGGACCAGGCGTGCGCGTCCAGGGCGACCGCCATCGTGCTCGCGGCCGAGTGCCGCATCCGGGAGAACGCCGGCTTGTCGTGGTCGGCGACGTCACCGAGCACCGCGATCAGCAGGCCGGAGTGGCCGGCGTCCTGCAGCCACCGGGTGTCCAGGTGCTGGCGGTCGACCTCGGTCAGCACGGCGAGCGCCTCCAGCAGCGGGCCGGTCTCGGCCGCCGCACCGCCCCGCTCGTGCCAGGAGCCGCCGGCCTCCTCGCCGCTCGCGGTCACCAGCCGGACCACGAAGCCGCGCTGGATCAGGTGCACGCCGACGGATGCGGCGATCGAGACCGCGTGCTCGAGGGAGGAGGCGGCGCCGCTGCCGCGGTGGGAGAACTTGCGGTTGTCGATGAACAGGGTCGCCCGCGACTGCCACGGCTGCTCCTCGCGCCGGACCATCAGCTCGCCGACGCGGGCGCTGCTGCGCCAGTGCACCCGGCGCAGGTCGTCGCCGCGGCGGTACTCGCGCACGGTGACGTCCTCGGCACTACCGGTGGCGAACGCGCGCGGCCGGTTGTCGCCGGAGCCGGTCCAGGCGCCCGAGAGCGGGATCGCCGGCAGCGGCACCACCCGCGGGGTGACCACCAGCGAGGTGGTGGTCTGGAAGGCCCGGTCCAGCTCGACGAGGCCGAACGGGTCGGAGAGCCGCACGGTCATCGGGCCGACGGCGTACTTGCCGCGAAGGTCGGAGCGGATCACGTAGCCGACCGAGCGCTTCCACTTCGGGCCCATCCGGTCGACCACGAACCGCGGCCGGGTGCCGAGCATGTAGGGCACCTGGTCCTCGAGCAGCAGCAGCCCGGTCGGCATCCGGCCGTCGTTGGTCAGGTCGAGCTGCACCCGGGCCTGCTGGCCGGCCTCGACCTGGGAGGGGCTGACCGTGCGGACCAGGCCGAGCCGGTAGCGGCTGCGGCCCAGGAAGAACGCGGTGACCAGCGGGAGCGCGACGAGCAGCACCCCGATCCGGAGCAGGTCCTGCTGGCCGAGCACGATCGCGCAGACGGCGGCGGTGATCCCGGCAGCCAGGAACGCCCGGCCCCGGGTGGTCATCGCCGACATCGCCTCGCGCATGGTGGGTCCCGTCTCAGGTCGCGGTGCGACGACTCTCGGGCATGGCCACGCCAGCCACGATCTGCTGGAGGGCGGCGTCGGTGGTGCGCCCGCTCATCGACGCCTCCACCGTGGGCAGCAGCCGGTGCGCGAGCACCTGCACGGCCAGCCCCTGGACGTCGTCGGGAATCACGTAGTCGCGGCCGGCGATCGCGGCGGCCGCCTTGGCCGCGCGGACGAGATGCAGCGTGGCGCGCGGCGACGCGCCCAGCATCAGCTCGGGTGAGCGGCGGGTGGCGGTGGTGATCGCGACGGCGTAGCGCTGCACCGACTCGGCGACGTAGACGCTGCCGACGATGTCGATCAGCTTGCGGATCTCGCCGGCGTCGGTGACCGGCTCGAGGTCGTCGAGCGGGTTGGTCCTGGTGTGCGAGGAGAGCATCGCGATCTCCGCGGCCTCGACCGGGTAGCCCATCGACACCCGCGCCATGAACCGGTCCCGCTGCGCCTCGGGCAGCGCGTAGGTGCCCTCCATCTCGATCGGGTTCTGGGTCGCGATCACCATGAACGGCGACTCCAGGTAGTACGTCGACCCGTCGACCGTGGCCTGCCGCTCCTCCATGCACTCGAGCAGCGCGGACTGGGTCTTGGGGGAGGCCCGGTTGATCTCGTCGCCGACCACGATGTTGGCGAAGATGCCGCCGGGCCGGAACTCGAACTGGCGGGTGTCCTGGTTGAACACCGAGACCCCGGTGACGTCGGAGGGCAGCAGGTCGGGGGTGAACTGGATCCGGCGGACCGTGCAGTCGATCGAGCGGGCGAGCGCCTTGCTCAGCATGGTCTTGCCGACCCCGGGAACGTCCTCGATGAGCAGGTGACCCTCGGCGAGCAGCACGATCATCGACAGCGTGGTGACCTCGGGCTTGCCCTCGATGACCTTCTCGATGCTGGCACGGATCCGGCCGGTCACCCGGGCGAGCGTGTCGAGGTCGGTGGTCGCTCCCCGCTCGAACGGACTCGCCCCGGAACCAGGTTCGGAACCGTGTGCTTCCTGCTCCACTGAGGTCACGCCGTCCTTCTCTCCCGATGTGGCCGTCCTGGCCCTCCCCGATTTGTGTGCCTAGTCAACAACATCGAGCAAGCCGCTGCCATCGATGCGGGAAGTTCGCCCGGAAACTGACATCAAATCGTGGCCGGCCCCTCCACATTTGCTCCACTTCGCCCCACCGGCCGGCCGATCCCCGCGGCAGCCCGCTCGGACAGGCGGAGAACCGGCCGTCCCCGCCCGGAGAGAACCGCCGTGGGCACGACCAGAAAACACGCCTGATCCGCTGCGTTTCTGGTTGACGGTGGAGGGAAGTGGAGTAGGGTGGTGCGCAGTGGAGGAGAGGGAAGCCTTTTCGCTTGAAGCAGGGGAGGGGTCGGAATGTTCTTCGGCACCTACACCCCCCGGCTCGACGACAAGGGCCGCCTGTTCCTCCCGGCGAAGTTCAGGGACGAGCTGTCGGAGGGTCTAGTGGTCACACGAGGACAGGAGCGCTGCCTCACCGTGTGGTCCATGGAGGAGTTCGGGAAGCTCACCGAGCGGCTCAAGCAGACGCCGGTCACCAACAAGAACTCCCGCGACTACGTCCGGATGCTCTTCGCCGGCGCCTCTGACGAGACGCCGGACAAGCAGGGCCGGATCACGATCCCGCCGATGCTGCGCGACTACGCCTCCCTGGCGAGGGACTGCGTCGTGATCGGTGCGATGAACCGGATCGAGATCTGGGACGCCGCCTCCTGGCAGACCTACTCCGACCAGCAGGAGCAGGCCTTCGCGGACCTCTCGGAGGAGGTGTTCCCCGGCGTCATGTGACGCCCTTGGACACAACCCTGACCGGAGTCGCAGCGCGTGGTCTCACGTCCGCTCCCTCTCTTGCCGTCTGGCGCACCTTCCCCGGTGCCAGAAGGCAACTTCCCAAAGAGTGAGCGGACTGGGACCAGGCCTTGCGAATCCACCGCGACGAGCAACAGCCACGAACATCACACGAGGGGTCGAATGCAGATGAGTGTCACGTTCTCCGGACAGCTGTCCGGCCAGCCGACGCGGCGGGTCCGCGAGGAGGTCAAGGACGGCCTGGCCGTCATCGCCTTCTCGGCGGCCGCGTCCTCGGCGCTGGCGGTCGCCCTGATGCTCCTCGTCCACCTGGCGGAGTAGGCAGCACGTAGATGACGAACCCCAGCCACGTCCCGGTCCTCCTCGACCGGGTCGTTGCGTTAGTGGCACCTCCGCTCCAGCAGCCGGGGTCGGTGCTGGTCGACGCCACCCTCGGCCTCGGCGGGCACACCGAGGCCGTTCTCACCCGCTGCCCCGAGGCACACGTGATCGGCGTCGACCGCGACACCCACGCCCTCGAGCTCGCCGGTGCCCGGCTGGAGCCGTACGCCGGCCGCACCACCCTCGTGCACGCGGTGTACGACGAGATCCCCGAGGTGCTCGCCGAGCTCGGGCACGACCACGTCGACGGAGTCCTGTTCGACCTCGGCGTCTCCTCGATGCAGCTCGACGTCCGCGACCGCGGCTTCGCCTACGCCGAGGACGCCCCGCTCGACATGCGGATGAACGACACCGAGGGGCAGACCGCGGCCGACGTGCTCAACACCTACCCGGTCGACGAGCTGGCCCGGATCCTCAAGTGGTACGGCGAGGAGCGGTTCGCCCGACGGATCGCGGAGTCGATCGTCCGGGAGCGGGACCGTGAGCCGTTCACCCGGTCCGCCCGGCTCGTGGAGCTCATCCGGGACGCGATCCCGGCACCCGCACGACGTACCGGAGGGCACCCCGCCAAGCGCACCTTCCAGGCGCTGCGGATCGAGGTCAACGACGAGCTGTCGGTGCTGCGGCGGGCACTGCCCGGCGCGATCGAGGCGATCGGCGTCGGCGGCCGCGTCGTGGTCATGTCCTACCACTCGCTGGAGGACCGGCTGGTCAAGCAGGCCTTCGTCGAGCACACCCGCAGCGACCTCCCGCCGGACCTCCCGTTCGTGCCCGAAGGGCACGAGCCCGCACTGCGGCTGGTCACCCGGGGCGCCGAGAAGGCCTCCGCGGAAGAGATCGAGCAGAACCCCCGAGCCGCATCGGTGCGCCTGCGCGCCGTCGAACGAGTCCGCACCAGCACTGGAGCAAACCGATGAGCACCCTGATGACGCAGGCCCGGACCCGGGTACCCCGCTTCGCGGAGGCCGCCGTCGAGCGCGCCCGGCTGACCGTCGTACCCCGCCGGGCGACCCGGGCGCCGAAGGTGCCGTTCGTCGCGCTGGTGTCGCTGCTCCTCGTGGGCGGTGTCGTCGGGCTGCTGCTGTTCAACACCAGCATGCAGCAGGCCTCGTTCGTGGCCACCGAGCTCGAGGCCACCGCCGCGACCCTCAACGCCAAGGAGCAGGCGCTGCAGATGCAGCTCGACACCCTGCGTGACCCGCAGAAGGTCGCCAGCCGGGCTCGCAAGCTCGGGATGGTCCCCGCGGCCAGCCCCGCGTTCATCCGGCTCTCCGACGGCAAGATCCTCGGCAACCCGACGGTCGCCGAGCCGGCCGACGCGATGCGGATCGCGCCGCTGCCCACGCAGAAGCCGAAGAACCTGCGTCCCGATCCGGTGATCCTCGAGCTGCCCCCGGTGAAGACCGCGAAGAAGAAGGCCGACACGGTGACGGCTGACGCCGAGAACGGTCCCGCGGAAGGTACAAAGAAGCAGAACACGTCAGCAGCGTCGGGGGAGTGAGCGTTGACCCAAGGCAGGCGCCCCGCACCCGGGCGGCCACGCAGCACGTCCCGCGCACCCCGTAAACGGTCGCTGCGCGGCGCCTCGCTGCTGCGGCTGCGGGTCGGCTTCGTCCTGATCGCGATGGTGGTCTCGGTCTTCGGCGCGCGGCTCTTCCAGCTCCAGGGCATCGACGCGCAGGCCTACGCCGCCAAGGCCGAGGCCAACCAGGCCACCGGTCTGGTCACGCACACCCTGCCCGCCACCCGCGGCTCCATCGTCGACCGCACCGGGATGCCGCTGGCCGAGTCCGTGGACGGCAAGATGATCACCGCCGACCCGACGATGACCCACGACCACGCCCAGGAGATCGCCAAGGTCCTGGCCGGCCGGCTCGACATCGACTACTTCGAGACCCTCGACAAGCTGCGGCAGACCGACACCCAGTTCCGCTACATCGCCCGACGGGTCCCGGCCGCACAGGCCAACGACGTGATGGCCGAGCTCGAGGCGAGGGGCCTCGAGGGGATCGCCACCGACCGCGACCCGGTGCGGGACTACCCGGCCCACGACGTCGCCGCCAACCTGCTCGGGTTCCTCGGCACCGACGGGAAGCCGCTGGCCGGCTTCGAGCGGCTGTTCAACGAGATGCTCGACGGCACCGACGGCTCGGCGACCTACGAGACCGGCGCCGGCAACCGGATCCCGCTCGGCGACAACAGCGTGGTCCCGCCGCAGGCCGGCGAGGACCTGATGCTCACCATCGACCGGGACGTGCAGTGGTACACCCAGCGGGTGCTGCGTCAGGCCGTCCAGGCCTCCGGGGGCGAGTCCGGCGCGGCGGTGGTGATGGACAGCCGCACCGGCGAGGTGCTCGCGCTGGCCGACCACCCCACCTTCGACGCGAACAAGCCGCTCGCCTCGCCCGAGTCCGACCTCGGCTCCCGGGCGCTCTACGACGTCTACGAGCCGGGCTCGGTGCAGAAGGTGCTCACCGCCGCCTCGCTGATCGACGCCGGCAAGGTCACCCCGGAGACCAAGATCGTGGTGCCGCCCGAGCTGCCCCGCTCGGACCGGGTGATCGGTGACTACTGGGACCACGGCCGGCTCAAGCTGACCCTCACCGGCGTGATCGCCAAGTCCTCCAACATCGGCACCGTGCTCGCGGCTGACGAGTTCTCCCCGAAGGAGCTGCACTCCTACCTGGCGAGCTTCGGCCTCGGCAAGAAGAGCGGCGTCGGCATCCCCGGCGAGGCGGCCGGACTTCTGCCGCCCTGGCGGGACTGGTCACAGCTGCGGCAGGACACGATCTCCTTCGGCCAGGGTGTCTCGGTCAACGCGCTCCAGATGGCCACCGCGGTGAACACGATCGCCAACGGCGGCGTACTCATCGAGCCCAGCCTCGTCAAGGGCAGCGCCACCACCAAGAAGGGCATGGTCGTCGGCAGCGCCACCACCGACACCCGCCGGGTGATCAGCGAGCAGGCCGCCCGGATGACCACCGAGATGATGGAGGCGGTCACCGACCCCGAGGAGGGCACCGCACCCGCCGCTGCCATCGAGGGCTACCGGGTGGCCGGCAAGACCGGCACCGCGCAGCGGGTCGGCGAGGACTGCGGCTGCTACGACGGCACGTTCACGGTCTCCTTCGCCGGGTTCGCGCCCGCCGACGCCCCCCGTTTCCTCGTCTACGTGGTCGTCCAGGACCCCAAGAACGGCGGTGGCGGCGGCTCGATCGGCGGCCCGGCGTTCCACAAGATCATGACCTACCTGCTGCAGAAGTACGCCGTCCCGCCGACCGGCTCCGCGCCACCCGACACCCCGCTCGAATGGTGACCGCGGGTAACCTTCCGGCGTGCCAGACGTGATCCCGACGCGACCGAGCGCGCCCGCGAGCACCCCTCTGCACACGCTGACGGGGTGGCTCGGCGGGGACCTCGTCGACACCGTGAACCCCGACGAGCAGGCAGCCGTCACCGGGGTCAGCCTCAGCAGCCAGCGGGTCCGGCCCGGCGACCTCTACGCGGCCCTGCCCGGCAGCCGCGCCCACGGTGCCACCTTCGCTGGTGACGCCGTCGCCGCCGGCGCGGTCGCGGTGCTCACCGACCCTTCCGGTGCCGAGCTCTGCGCCGACCTGTCCGTGCCCGTGCTCGTCGTCGAGCGGCCGCGTGCGCTGCTCGGCGCCCTGGCGGCCAAGGTGTACGGCGAACCGGCCGAACGTCTCAGGCTGGTAGCGGTGACCGGGACCCAGGGAAAGACCACCACCACCCGGCTCGCCGAGAGCGGCCTGCAGACGTCCGGGGTCCCGGCCGCGGCGATCGGGACCGTGGGCACCCGGATCGACGGCGTCGACGTACAGACCGCACTGACCACCCCCGAGGCGCCCGACCTGCACGCGCTGTTCGCGGTGATGCTCGAGCGCGGGGTGCAGGGCTGCGCGATGGAGGTCTCCAGCCACGCCCTGGTGATGGGCCGGGTCGACGGCGTCGTCTTCGACGTCGCGGCGTTCACCAACCTCGGCCGCGACCACCTCGACTTCCACGCCGACGTGGAGGAGTACTTCCTGGCCAAGGCGTCGCTGTTCACCGCCGAGCGCGCCCGGCTCGGGCTGGTCAACATCGACGACCACTACGGCCGCCGGCTGCTCGCCGAGGCCACCATCCCGATGCGCACCTTCTCGGCCCGCGGATCGGCCGCGGACTGGACCGCCGACGAGATCGAGATGGCCCCCACCGGGTCGCGGTTCACCGTCGAGACCCCGTCCGGTGACCGGTTCCCGGCCGAGGTCGCCCTGACCGGGGACTTCAACGTGGCCAACGCCCTGTGCGCGATCGCCGCGCTCGGCGAGGCCGGCTTCGACCCCGCTGCCGTGGCCCGGGGGATCGCCGCCTCCTCGGGGGTGCCCGGCCGGCTCGAGCAGGTCGACGCGGGCCAGGACTTCCTCGCGATCGTCGACTACGCGCACAAGCCGGACGCGGTCACCGCCGCCCTCGAGGCGCTGCGGCCGCTGACCAAGGGACGGCTGGTGGTCGTGCTCGGCGCCGGTGGCGACCGGGACCCCGGCAAGCGGCCGATCATGGGCGAGATCGCGGCCCGGCTCGCCGACGTACTGGTGGTCACCGACGACAACCCGCGCACCGAGGACCCCGCCGCCATCCGCCGGGCACTCCTCGACGGCGCGGGCGCGGGTGCTGCGGAGGTCGTCGAGGTCGGCGACCGCCGGCTGGCGATCCGCGAGGCGATCGCCCGGGCCCGCAAGGGTGACATCGTCCTCGTCGCGGGCAAGGGCCACGAGACCGG